>JBOGKK010000211.1:0-14742 GCA_050745425.1 Terriglobales bacterium | reverse complement strand
GATCTCCCCTCTGGCTGTAGTCAGCGAGCAGGCCCGCGTTCCGGCCTCGTGCGAGATTGGCCCGGGGTGCGTCATCGGCTCCGGCGTCGAGTTGGGGGAACGCTGCCGCCTGCGCGCCCACGTGGTCATGGAGGGCCCCTGCCGCGTCGGCAGCGACAACGAGATATTTCCCTTCGTCACCATCGGCATGGCGCCCCAGGATTTGACCTACCAGGGCGAACCCACGCGCATCGAGATCGGCGATCACAACGTGATCCGCGAGTTTTGCAGCCTGCACCGCGGCACCCTCAAAGGTGGCGGCATCACGCGCCTCGGCAGCCACAATCTGCTCATGGCTTACTGCCATATCGCGCACGACTGCCAGGTGGGCTCGCATATCATCATGGCCAACGGCTCGACCCTCGGTGGACACGTGCACGTGGGCGATCATGCCACCCTCGGTGCGCTCTCGCCCGTCCATCCCTTCGTCCACGTCGGCACTCACGCCTACCTTGGCGGTGGCACCATCACCACCCAGGATGTGCTGCCCTTCGCCAAAACCAGCGCCACGCGCGACAACCACGCCTTCGGCGCCAACACCATCGGCCTCAAGCGCCAGGGCTTCAGCGAGGAGCGCATTGCCATGCTGCAGCGGGCGTTCCGGCTGCTGCTGCACTCTGACCTCAACACCACCCAGGCGGTCGAGCGCATCCGCGCCGAAGCCTGGAACGCCGACACCGAAGTTCTGGTCCAATTCATCGAGCAGAGCGGGCGCGGAGTCATAAAGTGAGTGAGAAGTACGGCCTCATCGCCGGCAATGGCCGCTTCCCGTTTCTCCTGCTGGAGGCGGCGCGCGGGCGGGGCCTCGACATGGTGGTGGCCGCGATCCGCGAAGAGACCGAACCTTCCATCAGCGAACGCGCCAGCGAGGTGCACTGGCTCAGTCTGGGCCAGTTGGGCAAGCTCATTCAAATCTTCCACGCCAGCGGCGTGCGCCGTGCCGTCATGGCAGGCCAGGTCAAACACAAGCAGATTTTTTCGCACCTGCGCCCCGATTGGAAAATGGCGATGCTGCTGGCTTCGCTGGCCACGCGCAATACCGATTCGCTGCTCGGCGGCGTCGCCAGAGTTCTGGAGGAAGAGGGCATTGTGCTCGAAAGCTCAACCCAGTTTCTCCAGCCTCTGCTCGCCACCTCGGGCGCGATGACCACGCGTACCTGCAACGAGCGTGAGCGCGCCGACCTCGATTACGGCTTCCGGGTCGCGCGCCATCTGGCGGCCGAAGACATTGGCCAGAGCGTGGTCATCGCCGCTTGCGCCTGCGTTGCCGCCGAGGCCATGGAAGGCACCGATGCCATCATCCAGCGCGCCGCCGAGCTCGCCGCCGGGCGCCCCTTGACGGTGGTCAAAGTCGCCAAACCGAAACAGGACCTGCGCTTCGATGTGCCCGTCATCGGCCCCCGCACCATCGCCACCATGCGCGCCGCCGGCGCCACCGCGTTGGGCCTGGAAAGCGGCATCACCCTCATGCTCGAGCGCGAGGAATGCCTGGCCGCTGCCAATGCCGCCGGAATCACGATTGAAGGACGAGGCAAATCATGACTCCAGTTCCCGTGGCGGTCGCCGGCTGCGGATCGTTCGGCCGGCATCACGCCCGCATCTATAGCCAATTGCCGCAAGCCGCACTCGCCGGCATCTACGATGCCAACCCGGATCGCGCCGCCGCCGTAGCCGCGGAATTTGGCGTCCCCGTGCTTCACTCTCTGGCCGAAGTCGCCGCGCGTGCGCGCGCGGTCTCGATTGCCGTGCCTACCGTGGCGCACGCGGCCGTCGCCAACGAGCTTTTGGCGGCCGGCCTCGATGTCCTGGTGGAAAAACCAATCGCTCCCAGCCTCGAGGCGGCCGACGACATGATCGCCGCTGCCGCTGGCCACAGCCGCATCCTGGCCGTCGGCCATCTCGAGCGCTTCAACCCCGCCGTGCAGATGGTGCGCCCTCGCCTCACCCGCCCGTTGTTTTTCGAGGTCCACCGCCTGAGCGTGTTCACGCCGCGCAGCCTCGATGTGGACGTGCTGCTGGACCTTATGATCCACGATCTCGACCTGGTTCTGAGTTTTGTGAACTCACCCGTGAGCGACCTGCAGGGCGTCGGCCTGGCCGTTCTCAGCCGCCACACCGACATCGCCAACGTGCGGCTGTCGTTTGCCAATGGATGCGTCGCCAACCTTACGGCCAGCCGGGTGAGCACCGAGCGCGTGCGCAAGCTGCGCTTTTTTCAGCCGGCCGAATATGTCTCGCTGGATCTGGCCCGGCGCGATGCCGAGATCTTCCGTCTCACCTCGGCACCCGGCGCTCCTCTGCCTGAGCTCGCGCACGAGCATCTGCAAGGCGGCGAAGTCGAGCCCGTCGAACCCCTCAAGGCCGAAATCGAATCCTTCCTCGCCTGCGTTGTCAGCCGCGAAGCGCCCGCATGCGACGGCGCCGCCGCCCGCGCTGCCCTCGCTCTCGCCCTGCGCGCCTCGGAAGCCATCCGTGCCCATCGCGAGCAGCTCGCGCTCGCCGATGCGGTTACGCGCTGACGGCTTCCGGCAGCGGCGCCACGCCACAGCCGCGCACCAGCGCCTCCACGCGCGCCGCATCCATGCGCGTCGCGTCGTATTCGAGGGCCAGTTCCGAGCCCGCCTCATCAATCCGCAGCGCGCGGATGCCATAAACGTCCGACAGTTTCGCCAGCGCCCGGATCTGCACTTCGTCCAGCGCACCTTCGTACCGAAAACGGATATCCATCGAGGTCATCGCGCTCCCATTGTAGCTTGATATGACCCGCCGGAGCTTGATGGGATTGGCCCTTGCCGGACTCTTCTTCCTGACCAGTGGCGCCAGCGCGCAAGTGAACCCCAGCATGGTAGCCGGCTTGCAATGGCGTAATATCGGCCCCCGTCAAGATCAACCTGATCCTGATCTCGCCGACCAACCATGACATCGTGCTGGCCTCCACCCAGGGCTATCCGAAGCACAATGGCCGGGGCGTGTTTCGCTCCAGCGATGGCGGCCAGACGTGGACGAACTCGCAAGCAGCATGAAACGCCGATTACGGTAAGCTTGGCGCCGCTGTCGCATCCAAGCTGCTCCTTTAGTGCCCAATAATAGTTATGAGCACTTCAACCCCTGCCAACCTCGTCCCGCCCTTCACGCGAGAGTCAGCCATTCGCAAAGTGCGCTTGTCCGAGGATGCGTGGAACCGACGCGACCCGGAGAAAGTCGCCCTCGCCTATACGGTTGACAGCCGCTGGCGAAACCGCGCCGAGTTCGTAACCGGGCGTGAGAAGATCATCGAGTTCCTGGTGCGCAAGTGGCGCCACGAGCTCGAGTACAGGCTCATCAAGGAGATGTGGGCGTTTGATGACACCCGTATTGCAGTGCGCTTCGCCTATGAGTGGCACGACGATTCCGGGCAGTGGTTCCGTTCCTACGGGAACGAGAACTGGGACTTTGACGCCGCAGGCGTCATGCACCATCGCCACGCCAGCATCAACGATGTGCCGATCACGGCATCGGAGCGCAAGTATCACTGGACGCTGGGGCCGCGGCCGGATGGGCATCCGGGGCTGTCCGACCTCGGTCTTTAGAGCAAAAACGGCGTCGGTGTAGCAAGCTTCAGGCGGTTGCGTGCGGCTTTTCCTGGGGTCAAAGCCCCAGGCGGTACGGTCGGCGATGCTACAGGAGGGCTGTTTTTGCTCTAGCCGATCGCCAGCTCGGCAAAATCAGCGATGCGGTTCAGGCGCGCCACCGTTTGCGCCAGCAGGCTCAGGCGGGTGGCGCGCAC
Organism: Terriglobales bacterium; assembly: GCA_050745425.1. Lineage (GTDB taxonomy): Bacteria > Acidobacteriota > Terriglobia > Terriglobales > SCQP01 > SCQP01. The sequence continues at coordinate 10,937 of JBOGKK010000211.1, read as the reverse complement.
CGCCGGGTCATCGTCATTGACGCGCACTTCATTGAAAAACCGCTCCAGCGGCGCCGCCAGCGCGGCAATCGCCGGCAGCTCAGCGCGGTAGTCCGCGCTGGCGGGCAAGTCCTGCACGGCGGCATGCAGCGCCTGCCCGGCGGGTTCGCGTAACGCGGCCGGATCGAGCCCCTGGGCGCTCCACTTCTCCAAGCCGCCCTCTTTGCGCACGATGCTGCGGGCGCGCTTGACCACGGCAGCAACAGCCGCCAGATCGGGCGCCTGCTGCAGGGCCTGGAGCCGCCGGGCGGCATCGAGGGCGTCGTCGCTGCCCGAAGCCACTACCGCGGCGACCTGTTGCGGCGTAGCGCTCATCGCCTCGCGCAAATAAAAGCTCAAGCGTTCCTTGAAGAACGCACCGGTAGCCTCGAGCGTGTCGGCGATGGGGCGAAAATCGGCATTGGGGCCGTGGATCGCCAGCGCCTGCTGGATGGCGGCGCCCAGCGAAAACGTCATTTCCCGCTCGACCAGCGTCCGCACCACGCTGTTGCCCATGCGCCGCAGACCGAACGGATCGGCCGAACCGGAGGGAATTTCACCCAGCGCGAACATGCCGGCGATGGTGTCGAGCTTGTCGGCCAGAGCGACGATGGCGCCCTCGGCGCTGCGCGGCGCCGTCTCGAACCGATACTGATCGGCGATGGCATCGGCCACCGCGCCGGGCAGGCCTTCGGCGCGAGCGTAGTGACCACCCATGATGCCCTGCAGCTCGGTAAACTCTTTCACCATGTCGGTGGTCAGATCACATTTGGCGAGCAAGGCCGCATGCCGGGCAGCCTCGTTACCGCCCAATCCGGCGGCAAGCGCCTGCATGCGTTTGGCTTTGGCGCCGTAACTTCCGAGCTTGGCCTGAAACGTGATCTGATCGAGCAGGGGCAGGCGGTCGGCGAGGGTACGCTTGCGGTCACTGTCAAAGAAGAACTGCGCGTCACTGAAGCGGGCTCGCAACACGCGCTCGTTGCCGTGCCGGATGAGACCCCTGGGATCGTCTTTCTGGTTGAGGATGGCCACGAAGTTTGCCGCCAGGCCGCCATCGGCGGCATGCACGGCAAAGTACTTCTGGTGGTCGCGCATCACCGTGATGAGCACATCGCCGGGCAGCGACTTCAGGTAGCGGGCGTCGAAGCTGCCGGTGATGGCGCTCGGCCACTCCGTCAGGCCGGCCAGCACGCTCTCCAGCGCAGGATCGTGCCTTCCGCCGGCACCGCGAATCACCGCCAAGCGCTCGTCGGGTGACGTCATGATGAAGTTGTCGCGCCAAAGCCTGGGATAATCGCTGGCGTTGGCAACCCGGAAGCGGGCCTGGCCGAGGGTGCGATGGCCGCGGCTTTCGCTGGCGGCGGTGAGCGCACCCAGCCGGAACGGAATCAGGCTCGATCCGTGCAGCGCCAGCAGCCAGCGCAGAGGACGCAAAAAGCGCAGCTCGCCTTCCCAGCGCATGGAGCGCGGCAGCGGTACCGCAAGCAATGCTTCAGGAATGAAATCGGTCAGCAAATTGCCGGCCGCGGCGCCGCCGGTTTTCCGCCGTAGCGCAACGTATTCGCCTTTGGCCGTCCGCACGCGGTAGACGGCGCCGGGCTGTGCCTGATTTTTGGCTGCAAAGCCCAGCCCCTGCGGGCTCAGGCTGCCGTCAGCCTTGTAGGCGATGCGAACCGGCGGGCCCACCACTTCTTCTTCACCTGCAGGCTGCCGCAGCCGCACGGCAGGAGCGAAAAACAGCAGGCGGCGCGGTGTCCAGGCCGCGCCTCCAGTGCCCAAATCCTGCAAGCGCTGGTTGAGGTTATCGGCAAACGCCTGCGCCAATGCGGCGACGGCGCCGGCGGGCAGTTCCTCACAGCCAATCTCGACCAGCAGCGGGGCGGTTTCGACAGACCCATTAATGGGCATGCGCGGCCTCCTGATGCTGCTGCTGCATCCACGCGCCCGCGATGCCCACGGCCAGCGAGCGTACGCGCTGGATCATTTCCACCCGCTGCGTCACCGAGATGGCTCCGCGTGCGTCCAGCAGGTTGAAGAAGTGCGAGCAGTGCAGGCAGAGCTCGTAGGCGGCGAGCAGCGGAAATCGCTCCCGTGCGGCCTCGGGCAAGCTGCGGAACTGATGCAACAGGGCTCGGCATTCACCCTCGTTGCCTGCAAACGCCTGCCAGAGGCGGTCGACATCGGCTTTTTCGAAGCTGTAGACCGAGCTGTGCAGCTCATCGAGAAAGCGCACGTCCCGGTAAGTGGTGGTCTCGTTCCAGCGTATGTCGTAGACGGAATCGACGTCCTGCAGAAACGCCGCAATGCGCTCCAGACCATAGGTCAGTTCAGCGGGAATCGGGTTGAGGTCCTGCCCGCCACACTGTTGAAAATATGTGAATTGTGTGATTTCCAATCCATCAAGCATTACCTGCCAGCCCAGGCCCCAGGCTCCCAGCGTGGGCGATTCCCAGTTGTCTTCTTCGAACTTCAGATCGTGGTCGCGCAGCGTAATGCCAATGGCTGCAAGGCTTTGCAGGTACAGTTCCTGCACATCTTCAGGTGCTGGTTTAAGGATTACCTGCATCTGCAAATGGCGATAGAGGCGGTTTGGGTTCTCCCCGTAACGTCCATCGGCCGGCCGCCGGCTGGGCTGCGGGTAGACCACGCGATACGGTTCCGGCCCGAGCACGCGCAAAAACGTCTCTGGCGCCATGGTGCCGGCGCCGACTTCCATGTCAAAGGGGACCTGCACCACGCACCCCTGCCCGGCCCAGAAATCCTGCAGGCGCTGAATAAGCTGCTGGAAGGTCAGCACGCCGGTGCCTCCGCATCCAGGCTGGCCAGCATGGGCCACGAGCGCAGCGCGGCCTCCAGATGCTCTTCCAGGCAGCCCCGCAGTTTCTGGCGCAATTCGCGGCCAGCGGCGCCCGCCGCCGGCGTACCGGTGAGCGCGGGCAGCGGCTGGTTCCCGATTGCCTGGGCTAACGATTGCGCATCCGGACTGAGTGCGAGCGTGGGCAGAAATCCTCCGAGACGGACCATCCAATACAGGTAATAGGTAAGCGGCAGCCAAGCCGTCTGCTGCGGCTGCCGCAGGCCGCTGCCGGTGACGCTCAGCAGCCGGAACGTGGCGTCGCTGACCTCGGCCTCCGGCAGCATGCGGTCCGCCACCTCAGCCATCACCGACACCGCAACTGAATTTACCAGATCACCGCCGCTTGCGGCCAGTGGCGAGGCGAGCAACTCGCAATGATCGATGGTGCAAAGGTCGCGTCCTTCACGCTCGAAAAACTGCACCCTCACGTGCGTCATGGGTTCGAGCGTGGCTCCAAACTTCGACTTCGGCCGGCGCGACGCCCGCGCCACCCCGCGCCGCTTGCCGAACTCGCGGGTGAAAAAACTCACGATGCGGTCGGTCTCCTTAAACGGATACGTGCGCAGGATGAAGGCCTCGCTTTGCCTTACCGGCATGTCTGATAACGTCGCGCGTGCACAACCCAGGGCTGCGGCTGTGGAAATGTAGTTGACATAATCACTGGGCGCTATTGCGCGTCGATCAGCTCCACGGCCAGCATGACCGTCTTCCCTACTACCGTCAGGCTGTGGGCGGAGACTTTGTCCATGGTGTCCTGATCGGTGTGGTGGTAAGCGCCCATGCCATCGCCGGGCATGGGCCCGAACTGAGCGTCGACCACATCGACCACCGGAATGCCGACGTTTTTGAACGAGTCCTGATCGTCGAGAATCTCGGTCGAGTACTTGAAAAAGTACTGCTGGTAGCCGAGCTTCTTCGCCGCCGCCATGATGAAGGCCTGCAGCCAGGGCGTCGAGCTCGATTCCTTGTCCACGTTCAGGTTTTTGTCACCGATCATATCGAGCAGAAAAAAGCCCCGGATGCGAGGCACCAACCCCTCGGCGGCGATTTTGTTGGCAAAATGGCGGCTGCCGACCAGACCATCGCTACCCTGAAACGAGTTGATCGCCTCTTCAAAATCGGTCCAGACCAGCCAGATCTGCATCTTGGTCGGTTTGGCCGCATGCAGCGCATCGGCAAACGAAAGCAAAATCGCAGTGCTGGAGCCGCCGTCGTTGGCTCCCACAAATCCCTTCTTGAACAGCGTGTCGTAGTGGCCGGCCAGAATGAAGATGGGCTGATTGGGATTTTTCGAAACGTTAAACTTCCCGATGAGGTTGTGCACGGGCACCTTGCCTCGCGGTGAATTGTCGACGAAATCGTCGGTTGAAAACTGTCCCCCGTCGCGCCGCACGATGCGCTTCACCATCGCCTCGGTTTCTTTGTGGCCGGGCGAGCCGGGATAGCGTTGGCCAAAGCCGACGATCCTGGCGGTGTAGTGATAGCATTGCTCACCCTTGAAGGCCTGGTAGAGCTGCGGTTTCGTTTTGGATGGCACCACCGGCAAGGCAACGGCGGCAACGGCCAGAACCAGCACTGCGACAGCAAGCTTCATATCTTTTCAGTTTACGGTAGTGACAGGCTCGAGCGGCAGATAGAGGCGGGCCTCTGTGCCGGAGTTTTCCCCCGAGCCGCGGCGGCGGTTGCTGAGCGTGAGGCGGCCGTGGTGCGCTTCAGCAATCTGGCGCGAGAGCACGAGGCCGATACCGGACCCACCCGGCTTGGTCGTGAAGAAAGGAACGAACAGATTGGCGGTCGAAGCCAGCCCGGGGCCTTCATCCACGATCCAGATTTCCAGCCAGTTGTGGCGCAAGTCCCAACCAATCTGCACCTTGCCTGCGGTTGTTAAAGAGGCATCCACGGCATTGCGCAGCAGATTGATCAGCACTTGTGAGACCTGATCGGCGTCGAGCGGCACCTGAACGTCCGGGCCGGGGCGGATTTCCACCGGCAGGCGTTGTTCCAGCCCGACCGCCGCCTGGACCAGTGCCGCCACGCCGGTCGGCCGCAGCTCAGGCTGGGGCAGCCGCGCGAGGCGCGTGTAGTTGCCCATGAAGCGGTTGAGCGCCGCCGCGCGATCGGCGATCACGCGCAGGCCGCTGGTCATGTCCTGGCGGAAGTCGGCGGCCTCGGGCTGCTCAATCAGGGTGGCGAGCGAGCCGGCGAGGGACATGACCGGCGCCAGCGAGTTGTTGATCTCGTGGCCCAGCACGCGGATGAGCCGATACCAGGCGAGCCGCTCTTCTTCGCGCAGCGGCTGGCTGAGGTCAGAGACGACGAGAAGCTGGTGCGGTTTGCCATCCTTCCGGAATTGAGTGTGGCGGATGTCCCAGCGCCCCGGACCTCCGGGAAACGTGGCCTCCTGCAGGCGATGGCTGGCGCCGGTCAGCATCGGCGCCAGCTCCAGCTCCTCCGCGGTTAGTCCCAGCAGGCGCTCGGCGGAGGCGGCGAGCAGGTCGGCACCCACGGGATTGATCAACCGCAGCCGCTGCTGGTCGTCAAAGGCCATCACGGCGATGTCGATCGCCTCGACCACTTTATCGAGAAGGGCGCTGGCTTCGAGGCTGGCGACCCGGCGGTCGCGCAGAAACGAGGAAAGATTGTTGATTTCCGAGGCCAGCGCGCCAAACGCGTCGCTATAGCCTGCCCCGCGCGCGCGCACCGAATAATCGCCTTCGCGCACCGCGGCAAGCATGTTGGCCAGCGTCCCCAGAACCACTTCGACCCGCTCCCGCAAGCCGACGGTCAGGCCGAGCCAGCTCAGCACGATCACCAGCGTGAGCAGAATCTGCAAGCCGTGCGTACCGGCCCCACTGAACACCGCCTGATCGCGTGGCAGCCAGATCAGCACCAGCGCGACCGCGACGCCCGGCAGACCCGCCACCAGACCGAGCCACAGCATGAGCGAGCTGGGATTGGTGGCCGAACCTGCCGCCCGGGTCTTAGAGGCCATACCGTTCAATGCGGCGGTAGAGGGCTGCCCGGCTCAGGCCGAGGGCTTTGGCGGCCTGATGGATGTTGCCGCCCGCGCGCTCGAGGGCGGTGCGCACGAGAATCCGTTCGGCTTCGTCGAGTGGCAGCGAATCCAGCCCAGCGAGGCTTGCGGCGCTGCCGGCAGCGGCGCGCAGGCCCAGATCGCTGGCCTGAATCAGGGTTCCCGGGGCCAGCAGCACTGCCCGCTCCACCGCGTGCTCCAGCTCGCGCACGTTGCCCGGCCAGGCATGCTCCTGCATGGCTTTCAGCGCGGCGGGCTCGAAGCCGGTGACCGGCTTCTGATAGCGGCGCGCCAGCCCGCGCAGAAAAAACTGCGCCAGCGCCGGAACATCCTCGCGGCGCTCGCGCAACGGTGGCACGTGAATCTCGATGGTGTTGATGCGGAACAGCAGATCCTGCCGGAAGCGCCCCTCGGCTACCGCCTGGCCGAGATCGGTGTTGGTCGCCGCCAGCAGCCGCACGTCCACCCGGCGCGTTTTTGACGAGCCCACGCGTTCGAGCTCGCCCGACTGAATCGTGCGCAGCAGCTTGGCCTGCTGGGCCATGCCCAGATTGCCGATTTCGTCCAGAAACAACGTGCCGCCGTCGGCCATCTCGAAACGTCCGACGCGATCCACCCTTGCGTCGGTAAACGCGCCCCGGATGTGGCCAAACACCTCGCTTTCGAAAACACCCTCCGCCAGTCCCCCGGCGTTGACCGTCACCAGCGCCCGCTGCGCGCGCTGCGACAGGGCATGGATGGTCTTCGCGATCAGCTCCTTGCCGGTGCCGTTTTCCCCGGTAATCAGGATGTTGGCATCCGACGGCGCCACTTGCGTGACGAGCTGCAGCAAGGGCCGCATTGCCGCCGATTCGGCGATCAACTCCGGACGGTTTTCGGCGCGCAGAAGCCGGGTTTCCGCATCGAGCCGCTGCTCGTTGCGCAGCGCCCGCCGCAGCTCCACTTGATTGCGGACGATACTCAGCAGGCGTTCGTTATCCCATGGCTTTTCGACGAAATCCCGCGCTCCCTGGCGCATCGCCTCGACCGCAATCTCGACCGTTCCCCACGCCGTCATCACCACCACCGGCAGCGTCGAATCCAGCGCCAGCACGCGCGGTAACAAATTCAGGCCCTCGGCGCCGCTGGTCGTATCGCGCGTGAAGTTCAAGTCGAGCAGTAACAAGTCAAACTCCTGAGCCTGAATGGCTTGCAAGGCCGCCGAAGGCGAGTCGACCGATTCGGTGCGGAAGCCGGAGGACTTGAGGAGCAGGCGCAGAGCCTCGCGAACGTCGGCGGCATCGTCAGCGATGAGGATCTTCGCGAACATGGTCTATCGGTCGGTCGGTCTTTCGGTCGGTCGGTCGGTCTCTCGGTCTCTCGGTCGGTCGGTGCGGCGTGGCCGCCGCAGCTTGACGATTAGCGCAGCCAACATGCGCTTGCAGCGGACTGTCTCGGCCTGCATGGTGTCGAGTTCCGGCGCTGCAGCGTAGCCCAATTCTGCCGCCAGGAGAAGATGAAACTCGAGTTCACTGGCTGAACCCATGGCAATCTGTAAAAAGCGGCAGAGCTCAGCATCGCCGTCTCTTCCACAGCCCTCTGCAATATTGGCCGCAATGAAGGCAGCGGCGCGCCTCATTTGGCTTGTCAGTCCGTATCGCTCCTCAGGTGGAAAACGCACCGTCGCGCGGTACACCGCCAGCGTAAGCCGAAACGCTCTCTCCCACACCTCAAGATTGCGAAAATCCTGCATACCGCCCCACTCCCCGATCGACCGACAGACCGATAGACCGACAGACCCTTATCCCTTCACCAGCCATCCATCGGCGAGCTCAATGATTCTGTCCCCATACGCCGCATTCTGCTCATTGTGCGTGACCTGAATGATGGTCGTGCCCTGACTGTTGAGGCGTTTGAACATTTCCATGATTTCGCGGCCCTGGGCGGAGTGAAGATTTCCGGTGGGCTCGTCGGCGAGAATCAGCTTGGGGCTGGCAATCACCGCCCGCGCAATGGCTACCAGTTGCTGCTGTCCGCCGGAAAGCTGATTGGGGTAGAGGTCTTTTTTGCCCACGATCTGGAAGCGGTCGAGGGAGTCGGCCACCAGGCTGGCCCGGTCTTTGGAGCGGATGTTGCGGTAGGAGAGCGGAACGTCGAGGTTCTCGTAGACGGTCAGGTTATCGAGCAGGTGATAGCTCTGGAAAACGAAGCCCATGTACGCCTTGTTGAGCTCGATGCGCTTTTTCACCGGCAGCGCATGCACGGGCGTGTCGAGAAACATGAACTCGCCGGTCCACAAGCTGTCCAGCATGCCGAGAATCGACAGCAGCGTCGATTTACCCGAGCCCGACGGGCCCATCACGGTCAGAAATTCGCCCTCGCGGATATCCAGATTGATCTGGCGCAGCGCGTACGTTTTGCCCACGCCCGCCGGATAGGTTTTTTCGAGTTTGCGAAGTTGGATCACGTTCCCAGAGTAGCGCGTTAAGGCAATTCGTGGATGCCTTGCCGCGCCAGCGGCGTGCCGAGTGAAATGTGGAAATCAGAAAGCAGCGTGCCGCTGTCGCGCTCCAGAGCGATTTGGGCGATGGCGTAGGCCTGCTGGGCGGCTACCACCGCTTTTTCGGCGCTGGTAAGGGCAGTTTCGGCGGCCTCCACATCGTTGATGGTTCCCTTCCCCAGCTCGTAGGTGGCGCGGGCGTTGTCCAGCGCCTGCTGAAATTGCTTCTGGGCATTCTGCGCGGACTTGAGCTGCGCCAGTTGGCCCTGGAGCTCGATGCGGTCCTCATTGACCTGCTCGGTGACCGTATTCTGATCACGCTGCAGATCGACGCGCGACTGGGCCAGGTCGAGCTCGGCGGTGGCCTCGTCGGCCCGGTTCAGATGGTTCCATACGGGAATGCTCAGGTGAAAACCGATGCCGTAATCAGGCGCTCGATACGAAAAGAGGTGGCCGAGCGTCGTTCCGAACCCCTGCGATGTCTTCCCCGTGATATCCGTCAGCGGGCATGGGAACGCGGGCACCGAGCAGTTGACACCCACCCCGGCGACGCCGCTTGAGGTGTAGCTGGCATAAACCCCCAGGCTCGGCAACAGACGATCCTTGTCCACTTTCACCGTGAGATCGTTGTTATTGACGGTGATCCGGTCCTCGGCAAGTTTCGGGCTGAAGGTCACCGCCCGCTGCACCAGGTCTTTGGCTCCCTGCATGGCGGCTGCTGCGGGCGCCGGCAGTGCATTCGTAGGAACCACGCGGGCGCTGATCACGTTCGGGCTCCACTGCTTCACCAGGTAGAGTTTGAGCTTCGAAGCCGCCTTGTCGTAATCGATTTTGGCCTGCAGGGCGGCGGATACCGCGGTGCTCAACCCTGTCTGCGCGGTGATCCGGTTGGCAGCCGGGACTTTGCCATTTTCAATGAGCGCATTCGTGTCATCGAGGGTTTTTTGCGCTTCCTGTTCCGCCTGCTCGGTGATGGTAATCTGACGCTGCGCGCCGGCCAGCGTCCAGTACTGCGTGATCGCCTCCGAAACCACCGTCGTCACCTGTTGCTTGTAGTTGGCATCGGCCTGCCGCAAGCTATTGGCGCCGATCGCCATGGGGGCGCGATTCACCGAACGGCTGGCTCCATTCAGCAGATTCTGGCTGATCCCGATGGTGACGGCCGAGCTGACCTGCGGGTTCAGGAAAAGCTCATTCGAGTTCTGGTAGGCCCGATAGCTCGAAAACGACAGCGTATAGCCGGTTCCGGTGGTAAAACTCTGGCCAAAGGAAGCGCCGCCCTCGCTTTGGTTCAACAACTGCTCGGAGGTGCCATAAAAAAGCGGGCTGTTGAGGGGCGTGCGGGAGTGTTCGTCCTGGAAGCTGACGTTGATGGAAGGGTCGTAACCGCCGCCGCCGCCATGGACACCGGTCCCGCCGCCGCCCAGCGATCCGGCGCTGATGCCGCCGCCGCCGCCGCCATTGCCGCTGCTGGCGCCGATGGCGCCGGAGAACAGCGCCGAGGATATCTGTTCGCCCGCCACGCCGCGCGCCGCCCCGCCGGCCAGGGTGCGCAAATAGTCGGGCTCGGCTTCGAGTTTGACGTAGGAAGCGTCGGCAATATCGAGATCCGAAGTCAGCGCCATGGCGAGCATCTGCTGCAGCGAAAGATACAGCGTCCCCTTGGCCGCCTGCTCACGCAGCGTGGCTGGATTGCGCAGGTCGGGCGCGCCAATATCCGCCGGCTGATAGCGCTGCCAGAAGCTGAACCAGCCGCCCCGGTTCATGAAGTCGAGCTTCTGCGGGACGGCGGTGTTGGTGGCCGTCAGCTCGGTGCCTTGCGCAGCGGCCGGCGTGGACTCGACTGTGCCTGGCTTTTGCGCGGCAGCGGCGCCGCACAGCAGTAGGCCGCAGACCGCGATGGAAGCAATTCGAAAGGTCATCGGAGATCCAGCGGGCACGTCAGGGGCCATCCTAATCGCAAGATTGCGCATGGTTTAGCTACGCAGGAACGCCTGCATTCGTTCACTTTTGCAATTACTCTGTCCGATATCGGACATGGCTGAGCGCACAAAAGGAAAGCCAGTCAGCCGGGGTGACCTGCAGCGGGGAAACTGAGGCCGGGCTGACTGGCTCGGTAGCTAAAGCCTGGGGGAGCTCTAGCTAGCTCGGGGCGAAACCGCACCTGCGGCTCCGCGCTAACTTTGCGTGACCACGGCGCTCTGCTCCTGCGCCTGGCTCTCGTCCACGATCTGACCGTCGAACAAATGCACCGTGCGGTCCGCGTAGCGCGCGAAGCGCGGATCGTGCATCACCATGCAGATGGTGGCTCCGCCGGCGTGCAGCTCGTGCAGCAGATCCATCACGGCGTCACCATTTTTGGAATCCAGGTTGCCGGTGGGCTCGTCCGCCAGCAGGATGCTCGGCTTGCCCACCAGCGCCCGCGCCATCGCGACGCGCTGCTGCTGGCCGCCCGAGAGCTGGCTGGGCAGGTGCTTAGCGCGATGGGCCATGCCCACGCGCTCCAGCGCCGCCTGCACGCGCGTTTTGCGCTCCGCCGACGGCATGCC
>JBOGKK010000210.1:0-5526 GCA_050745425.1 Terriglobales bacterium | reverse complement strand
GGTGTGTGCCGCGCCTTGCTGCACCAACTGCACGTTGTGCAGATCCACATCGCCGGTGATGCGGAGCGTGCCCGGTAATGGCTTGCTGGTGCGCTCTACACGAGCGAAGAGGGGAATCCAAGACGATTCAAGCGGGCTGCGCAACGCGGTAAGAATGCGGGCCTGGTTGCGGTCCTGCGAGGAAGGCTGCGACTTGTAAGCCAAGTAGGAGCGGGCGTAGCGCAGGTGCAAGCCTTTGCGGTCGACTTTGACCTTCAAGGTGTGAAATTTGCCGTCAAGGTCGCTGTCCTTCACATAGAACCCGAGCGTGCAGGTGACTTGGGAATCCTCAACGGCACTGCGGATCGCACCGGTGAGATCGTTGGTATTGACGAAGGCGCGGCCGCCGGTGCGTTCGGCGAGATCGTCCATCTGGATGAGACCCGGTGGCAAAGGAGCAGCGCTGGGCATGCTGAAGCCCGCTGCGCCCGAGACCTTGTCTTCGTCTTCCGATCCCGACATGACGGATACAGGCACGCGCGACGACAACAGCCCGCGCCCGTCGATGGGATACACCGCAATATCCGCGGGGGTGAGAATGCGCGCCATCGCCTTGGGAGAAATCGTCAGATCCGAGGTGAGCCACACCAGGTTCTTGCGGCCGGGAAGGTTGGCTACGTGGGCGGCGATGGCACGCAGCGCCGCCAGAGTTTCCGCACTCCGGTCCTGGTTGGCTTCCCCCGCCGCCATCAGGCGCGCACGATTCGAAGGAGGGTTGAAGGCAGGCAAAGTGCTGTCCTCCATGGCGTCAGGTTCGACAAGCGTGCGGCTGGTGACTGAGCTGGTATCGTAGCCTTTCACCAGGGCGAGCAACTGGCTCTTCGAGCAGGTGAAGTCGCACAGAATGTGCAACCTGTGCCGGAGCCCATAGATCGCGACGCGATCCTGCGGCTTCAGGCCCTGGAGAAACTTAACCAGATGATTTCTGGCGTTGGCCAGCGCCAGATCTTCCATCCATGCAGGCTTTGAATTGTTGGGCTCCGCCGTGCTGCCGTAGAGCGTGTTCAGGTTATCGAGCAGCAGGATGGTGATGCTGCGTGGCGGCGTGGCGCCGTAGCGGGGCAGGTTGGAGAAGGTGTTCGCAGGCAAGGGCCTGGTTGCAGCGGCTGCGGGAGCGGCGCCGGCCGCGAGCAGAGAAAATACGCTGATCGCGCGCGGCTTGCCCTGATCGGTGATGGTGAAATCGCTTTTGGCAAGCCCGCTGGCCGCGGCGGGCTTGCCGCGCACAATCACATTCACCAGTACCAGGCGGGAAGCAGCGTGGAATACAGGGATCGCCGAGGCCTGGGCAGCCAGTGCAGGCACCAAGGCCAGCGCCATCACCGCGACCGTCATTGTGCCCAAAACACTGAACCTCATCCCACCCACTTTTTCTCTCTAGACAATCAACATGAGTAGCTTACGCCGCCTTCTGTTGTAAATCAACAGGTTGGACCGAACCGATTAGACGCAGGTGAGTTGGCCGCTTTGGCAGGCGGTCGGGGTAGCGGCCAAGGCGAAATGCAGTGGAGCGAACCATTGAGATGGCGAGCAACCCGGCACCTTAGGAGCATCCTCTCACCCTGCAGCTTCTCCCATGCCCGTCATAACCGAACGCCGTGTTCACAAGCGGCCGCTTCCGCATCTGCCCGCCCACGCGCCGGGCGCAACGGTACAGGCCGTCGGCACCGGCATTATCACCGGAGCCGCCGATGACGATCCCTCCGCCATAGGCACCTACGCCAGCGCAGGTGCAGCGTTCGGTCCGGGCATCTTATGGGTCGCGCCGGTACTGTTTCCGCTGATGGCGGTCATCATGTATCTGGCGGCCAAGGTTGGGCACGTGTCCGGCATGGGCGTGGCCGCCGTGATTAAGCAGCACTATCCGCGCTGGCTGCTGACGGTCGTCGTGGCTGCCTTTGTTGCCGGCAACGTGATCGAAGCGGCAGCGGATTTGGGCGGCATCGGCGCCTCGCTGCACCTGCTGGCGCCTTGGCCGGGGCTGGTTTGGGTGTTGCCTGTAGCTGCGGCCATTTTGGCCATCCAGGTATTCGGTTCCTACACCTGGATTCGAAACGTATTCCGCTGGCTGGCGCTGGCGCTACTCGCCTATATCGGCTCGGCGCTGCTGGCGCGTCCTGATTTGGTATCGACCGTCAAGTCCACTCTGGTGCCCCACATCCATTGGAGCAAGGACTACCTGGCCGTGCTGGTGGCGATGATTGGAACATCAGGCTCCGTTTACCTCTATGGTTGGCAGGCAAGCCAGCAGGTGGAAGAAGACATCTCCATGGGCCGGCGGCGGCTCAGCGACCGCACCTCAACCACCTCGGCCGCGACATTGAAGGCCCTGGCCTGGGATGTTGTGCTCGGGATGTTTTTCAGCGCGGTGATCATGTATTTTATATTGCTCTCGACGGCGATCACCCTCTACCCCATGCGCTGGGGCAGTATTCATACGGCGGCGCAGGCGGCCCAGGCGCTGGCCCCTTTGGCCGGGCACGCTGCCGGCATATTGTTCGCCGTAGGTGTTATCGCTGTGGGATTTTTGGCGATTCCCGTGATGACCGTCGGAGCAGCCTACATCGTCTGCGATGCCGCCGGATGGAAGAGCGGGCTTTCGGCCAGGCGCAAAGATGCACCGCAGTTCTACTGGATCATTGCAGCCGTCACCGTCGCTGCCGTCGGGCTGAACTATTTAGGCATCAATCCCATCCACGCGCTCATTGCTGCCGGCGTGGTGCAAGGTTTTCTTGCGCCAGGGTTCATGCTGCTGTTGCTGCTGATTACCTGCAATCCACGTATCATGGGCCGCTGGACCAATTCACGCACGCTCACCGCGGTTGGCGGCCTGGCGGCGCTCGCCGCCGCAGCGGCGGCCATCGCGCTGCTGGTCAGTTTCCGTTGATAGCCTCGAGAAACTGCCCGGCCACGCGCGGCGCGTCGAACCGCAAGACGTGCTCGCGACCCGCCTCGCCCATCCGTGCGCGCAGCGCCGCATCGGCAAGCAGCTCGCCCAATTGCGCCGCGAGCGCGGCTGCATCGCCCGGCGGAAACAGCCGCGCACACCCCGGCTCGGCCACAACCTCAGGAATCGCGCCGGCGCGTGCGGCGACGATGGGCAGGCCGGAAGCCATCGCCTCCAGCAACACAATGCCAAAACCCTCCTGCCGGCTTGGAAAGCAGAATAAAACCGCATTGCGGTACTCGCGCATCAGTTGCCCGCGAGAGATATGTCCGAGGAACAACGCGCGGCTGCCCAGCCCCAGCTTCGCGGCGAGCTGCTCCCACCGCGCTCGCTCCGGACCGTCACCCACGATGTGCGCACAAACTTCCGGCACCTGCGCGAGCCCCTGCAAGAGAGTCGCGACATCCTTGCGCGGGTACAAATGTGCCACGCACAAAATGGCCGGCGCCGGGTTGGCCGTCAGCGGAGTCTCGTTTAGATCCCTCTGCCATGCGCTGACGTCGAGAAGTTCAGGAACAATCCGCACGCGCTCCGCCGCAACGCCGTAACGGTGTTCCAGCGCCGAGGCTGCGTAACGGCTGGTCGTAAGTACCCGCTGTGCTTGCCGCACCCGCCAGCGCTCAAGACGCGATTGCATCCACAGCCGCGCGCGCGGCACGCCGCGCTCGAACTGCATTTCTTCTGCGAGAACACCTTTGATCGAGGCCACGCCGGCTCGGCTCGCAAACAGACCGTCCCAATCGAAACCAACGACCACGGCATCCTCAGCAAAGATTCGGTGGCGCAGGCGCAAATTGAACGCCAGGCGCCGCCAGGCGGAAGGAGAAGCCTGCGGCGGCGCGACCACTTCGACCGCATGGCCCCTTGCCGTCAGCGCATGCCGCAAGGCGGCAATACCCACATAGGTACCGCTTCCCTGCTCAACATTGGCGGGCGTGCCGCTGAGAAAGACGAACTTCACTTTGCCATTGTAGGCAACTTGCGTCAGTCCACTGGTTGGTCCATCATCGAGGCATGCCTGCAGGAGCCAAGCGAGCTAAAAAAACGCAATACAATGTCCACGAAGCCAAGACTCAGCTGTCGAAGCTGCTGAACCGTGTGGAGAAGGGCGAAACGCTTACCCTCGCAAAAGCAAATCGGCCGATCGCGATGCTTGTACCGCTGCCTCAGCCGCGCAAATGGGGAACGGCCAAGGGCCAAATCTGGATTGCACCGGACTTTGATGCACCGATGCCCGAATTTGAAGACCTGTTCTACGACGGCCCAATTGAGCCGCAGGCTTGAGATTCCTGCTTGATACTCATGTTTTTCTTTGGGCGCTCCGGGAGCCTGCTCGCCTGAGCCGTCGCGCCCAGAAAATTCTAATGGGCACTGACCCTCTGCTGCTCAGCTATGTCAGCATCTGGGAAGTAGCCATCAAAGCAGCCATTGGCAAAGTTGATTTGCCCCGCCCTGTCGTACCTTTGTTATGTAGGCAAGCCGAGGCCAATCGGGTTTCGTTGCTGCCGATTTGCCTCGCCCACATTCGAGCCCTGGAGGCGCTCACGCAAACTCACGGCGATCCGTTTGACCGCCTGTTAATCGCCCAAGCCCAATCGGAGCGCCTGGCCATTGTCACCGTTGATCGCCAAATGGCAGGTTACGGCGTGCCCGTCATTTGGTGACCCCAGCCTGCAGTGCCACCGGCGCGGCGCCGGCGGCAGCCAGTTTGCGGTTGAACGCCGCCAGCGGGCCGGACTGAATTCGCTGGAAATGCACCAGCACCTGGTTCAGCTCCGCATCCAGCGCGTGGAACACCGCGTAGGTCTGATCGGTCGGGCGTGCGTCGTAGCTGCCTTCGATCACGCCCATCAGGTGCCCGATGCGGTTGTTGAGCTTGATGGGAAAGTTGAGGGGATCTTCCGAGGCGTGGCTCTTGGTCTGATAGATGGTGTGCTCGATGCCGGTGAGCTGAGCGGTCAGCGTGGCGCCGTCGCCCTTGAGGTCTGCGTTGTGCGCGATGCGCTGCTCGACCTGGCGGCGTAACGCCCGCACGTCGATCACCGCCTGATTGGCACGGGTCTCGTCGGCGACAACCTGCTCGTCCAGATCGAATTGTGCTTTCAGGTCCGCCATGGTTGCCGGCGAGTGTGGATTCGACAGCACTTGAAAGCTCACCGTCTGCGGCGCTCCGCCATCGACGCTCAACTCCGCGCGATAGCTTCCGGGAACTGCTTCCGGGCCGCTCGTAAGGTTGGCGCCCCACAGCACCATGCCCTTGAAGGTCGTGGCGCCGGGATAGCGCAGGTTCCAGATGAACTGATTGATGCCGGCCTTGACGGCGGGCGCGGCTGGACCACGGCGGAAAAAATTCGCCGGCGCGGCCGCGTGATGGCCCGGTGCGCGGCTGGTATAGGTATTCACCACGCGGCCGTTGGCATCACGGATCGTCACCTTCACTTGCCGTGCCTTTTGCGGCAGGTAATAGCTCAGAATCAGTCCGCTCCCGCCGCGTGCAGCGGCGCGCGGCGTGAACACATGGGGAGCCGCGGCGGCAGCCA
>JBOGKK010000209.1:0-8431 GCA_050745425.1 Terriglobales bacterium | reverse complement strand
TGGCTGTGGCCACGGGCGCGCAGTTGCTGGTAACGGGTGCGGCTGCGTTCGTCATGCTGGCAACTGCAGCGGCTCCAGTGATAAAGGGCATCGCGCAGATGGCGATTGCAGCTGCGCCGCATGGCGTGAAGGCAGCTTTTACCGCTGCTGCGCGTGACCGGCGCGACTCCGGCGTGAGCCCGCAAGGCGTGATAATCTCGTCGCAAGAGCGCCTGGTGCGCCTCGGCCAGCAACGTGGCGGCAACATAGGGTCCGACTCCTGGCAGAGAGAGGATAATGTTGATGTCCCGGGGCTGGCCGCCCTGATTTTCCGATTCGGTCCGCCGTTGCAACGTCGCGGCGAGAGCCCGCTCGATTTGGCGGAGGGTCTGGCCCAGCGCGTTCAGGATGCCGAGCAGGCAGGTAATCTCGAAACCATGCCGCTCGAAGCTGGCTGGGGGCAGCGGTAAGCTGCCCGACCGGAGAGTGGTCTGCAGTTGCTCGGCGCTGAGGCGCCGGATGCGGTGGCGGCGCAGCAATCCGGCCAGGCGGGTACGGCTGAGCCGCGCCGCCTGGCTCGGGGTGGGCGCGATGCCGAGCAGGTCCCACAACCAAGGTTCATCCGCGCCGGGGGTGCAGGCGAGCAGTTGCGGGAAGCTCGCCAGCAGAATCTCGCGTAGCCGGTTGGTCTGCACGCGCAGATCAGCCTGCACTGCGATGCGTTGGCGGGTGAGGGAGCGGAGGTCCAACTGCCAAGGCTGGGCCGGGAGCAAACGGCGGAAACAGACCGCATCGCTGCGCAGGCAGTGCGCCAGCACATAAGCGTCGCGGCGGTCGTCCTTGGCGCCAGCGGGGGAGAAGCGGTCGCGACAGCGGTCCAACTGTTTCGGGTTGATGGAAAACACCGCCCAGCCGGCCTCCACCAGAGGTTCAGTTATGGGACTGGCGGGAGACTCGATGGCAACGGCGACATTTTCGGCGGGGCCGAGCTGATGCAGCAGGACAAACAAGGGTTCAAAGCTTGCGGTTCGTGCTTCACCCGGTGCTGCCGGGCGGCGTCGGAGATGGCATCGAGGATGCAGACTTGATGATACGAGGCGCCCCAGTCGAGGCCCACAAAATGAGTGAAATTGGCTTTGGTCATGGTTGGATTCTCCTGGAGTCGTAGGCACGCGGCCGATACAACCTCGCTCGATCCCTATACGGGCGCTCGTGACGGTGGCGCTCACGGCGCAAACTTCCCACAAGAGCCTGGGCTGTAGGCTTGCCGATAGGGCGCATTTCCCGCGAAGGTGCCGACTGCGCACAAGGGGCCGCGTGGCGCTCCTATCGGCCGCCGCGGTGGTCTGCAAAAATTACCACAAACCACGCCAATAAGGGTATAGGGACCGCGCCGTTGGCACTGTGGGCCAAGTCGGCGCGGCAGGCCGCGAAATTTACGCAGTGGCGGCCCGCCCCCGGCAAACAACGGTGAACGACGCACGTGCGTCGTTCACCGGACCTGGCCGGGCTGGGGCTCCGGGCCCCCAGCCCGGCCTAGCGTAAGCGGGCCGCGTGGCGCATCCACGCGGGGTCCCGCGCCAGTCAAAGACAGGCTGTGTCTCCGCTTGCCATCCAGCAAAAGGGTGAACCGGGTCGCGTGCACCCGGCAATGCTAGCATGAGGCATGCAGTGCGCGGCCCTTCGGTATGGCCAGACCATGGGGATGCTCGTTCTGTGTTGCGCCGCTACGATTGGCGTTGCCGTGGCGCAGTCTCCCCTCACGCCGTTGCAGGTGGTACAGCGCGCGGCCGCCCGCGCCGTGCAGGATGATGCTGCGCTGGAAAATTACGCCTATCATCAACGGGATATTCTTTCCACGCTCAATCGCAGCGGTAAACCGCCGAGCGTTCGCGAGGATGAAACCGAGGCGGTGTCGGAAGTGGATGGCATCGAGTACGACCGTGTGATCGCGCGTGACGGCAAATCGCTGACACCCAAAGACGCCGCCAGGGAGCAGCGCAAAGCCGCGGAGTTCATTCGCAAGCACAGCGGCGCCGAGGCGCGCGAGAAGGCCCTGGCAAAACAGGCGAAAGAACAGAAGCAGCAGGCGGAGTTGATTGCGGCGATTCCCACCGCGTTCACGCTTGCGTTTGCGTCGCCCGCTACGGCGAATCCGTGCAATTGTTATGTGGTCGTGTTGACACCACGGCCCGGAATTCACACCGGCGGCAAAAATTTGAAAACGCTCCGGCACGTCGCCGCGACGGCGTGGGTGGACCGCAGCGATTTTAGTACCCATCGCATCGAGATTCACGTTCTCAAGCCGATGAACGCAGGCTCGTTTTTAATGCGTATGGAACCGGGCAGCACGGTGACGATGGAAAACGAAAACGTGGATGGCCATTGGTTTGAGAAAAGCGTCGAGGCGGCGATCACCGCCCGCGTGTTTCTGGTAAAGCAGTACCACGTCCTGTTTGACGAGACCTGTGGAGATTACCGCAAATTCAGTGTGTCCACCAAAGTGATGACCGGGAAAGTGGCGGGCAGGCACTGATGCCGGAGGCCGTCGTCATTGGCGCCGGAGCGGCGGGGCTGGCGGCGTTTCACGATTTGCGCGCGGCCGGGTGCGATGCGCTGCTGGTGGATGCGCGCGATCGCGTGGGCGGTCGCATCTGGACCCTGCATCCGGAAAACTGGCCCGCGCCGGTCGAATTAGGCGCGGAGTTTGTGCACAGTGAATTGCCGGGGCTGGAGTTGGCGCCCTCACCGCCCGAGGGCGCCGATTGGTCAGAGCATGATGGCCGCGTGCTGCCCGCAGAGGAGGCGCACGAGGATGCCGATGTGGTGCTGGAGCGTCTGCCCCTGGTGCATGGCCATGACATGTCGTTTGCTGCGTTTTTGCAACAGTATTGCCACGACTTGCCGCCCGAGGCACGCGAAAGTGCGGTGGCGTTTATAGAAGGGTATGAAGCGGCGGATGCCAGCCGCATCAGCGTGCTTTCGCTGCAGCGGGAGTTTGCAGCCAGCCAGCGCGGCGCAGGCTGGCCGCTGCGTCCGCGCGGTGGATATGCACAACTTCTGCACCAGTTGCACAGTGACGGTGAGATTTGGCTCGAGGCGCCGGTATGGAAGGTGAACTGGAAAAAGCACGCCGTACAGTTGCCGATCGAGCATCGCGGCGCTAAGCGCGACGTGCAGGCGCGTGCTGCCATTGTGACGCTGCCGCTGAGCGTGCTGCAGAATGGAAGCGTGAGCTTTGATCCGCCCTTAGCCGCTAAAAGCGCGGCCCTGGGCAGTCTGAGCATGGGGGGCGCGTTGCGGGTCGTCATGCGCCTGCACACGCGGTTTTGGGAGGCCGTTCGCGACAGCCAGGGGAACCCGCTCGGCCGCTTGCGCTTTCTGTTCAGTCAGACTCCGGGGCATTTCCCCGTCTGGTGGACGCATCCGGATGTCCCGCAAATCACCGGCTGGGCAGCGGGCCCGCATGCGGCCGCACTCAAAGGCCTGACCCCGCGCTTGCTCACGCGCTGGGCCGCCCGCGAACTGGCGGCGCACCTCGGAACCGATGTCGAGATGGTCGAAGCAGCATTGATCGAGGCCCACACCCACGACTGGCAGGCCGATCCCTGGTCGCAGGGCGCCTACAGCTACGCCTGCGTCGGCGGCGCCGGCGCGCACGCGGCGCTGGCGCAGCCGCTGGAGCAAACGCTGTTTTTTGCCGGTGAGGCAACCGACAGCAGCGGCCGCCACGCCACGGTGACCGGTGCCGTCGTCAGCGGGCGCCGGGCAGCGGCGGAAGTGCTGGCCGCCATCTGAGCCGCCACTACGGCGTCGTCCATGTCCAGTCGCTGATTTCCGGCGCATCCTCGAAGTGCCCGGTGGCGTAGACGAGGGCGTCCTGAATCGACTGCGTGCACGCCTGCAGCAGCGCTTGCTGGCGGGCGCCTTCCGGATAGGCGCGGCGCACGGCCTCGGCAGCCAGGTGAAAACGGCTCATCTGGTTCATCACCACCATCGCAAATGGCGTGGTAGTGGTGCCCTGCTCGACAAAGCCGCGAACATGGAAACGCTCGGCGTGCGGGCGGCCGTGAATCACCGCGTGTACCGCGCGCTGATAGCCGTGAAAGGCGAAGATCACATGCTTCGACCGCGTGAACAACTGTTCGAAACGCTCGGGCGGCAGGCCGTGGGGATGGAGTTCGGGCAGGAACAGGCACATCAAGTCGCAGACGTTGACCACGCGCAGCCGCAGCTCCGGGGCATGATGGCGCAGCCACCAGGCGGCGGCGATGGTTTCGAGCGTGGGAATATCGCCGCAGGCGGCGAGCACAACGTCGATGGCGCCGCCTTCGGTAGCGGCCGTGCCCGCCCAGTCCCAGGTGCTGGCGCCGGCACGGACGTGGGCTTCTGCCGCATCTGCATCCAGCCATTGCAGTTGCGGCTGCTTGTCGATCACGATCAGATTGACCGTGTTGCGGCCGGAAAAGCAGCGATGGGCGGTGGCCAGCAGGGAATTGGCGTCGGGCGGAAAGTAAATGCGGGCCACCGTGCCGCGCTTGCTGAGGACTACGTCGATCAGCCCCGGCCCTTGGTGGCTGAAGCCATTGTGATCGTTGCGCCAGCAGGTCGAGGTGAGCAGCAGGTTCAGCGGAGCCACAGGCGCACGCCACGCCAGCGAGGATGCGGCTTCGAGCCATTTCGTGTGCTGCACGAGCATCGAGGCCGGAATCATGCCGAAGGCTTCGTAGGTTGCGAACAGGCCGTGGCGGCCGGTGAGCAGATAGCCTTCCAGCCAGCCTTCGCATAAATGTTCGCTGAGAACCTCGAATACACGCCCCTGCTCGCCCAGATGATCGTCGATCGGCAGCGCGGCAAGACCCCAGCGGCGCGGGGTGACCGCGAGCACGTCGTCGAGTCGATTTGAAGCCAATTCGTCAGGACAGGTGAGCAGGAAATTGCGCGCATTGGCCCGCATCAGTTCCCGCAGCCATCGGCCCAGTTGGCGCGTCGACTCGTGCCGTTCGCGTGCCGGCTCGGCGACCGGCAGCGCCTGCGCATGCCAGTCGGGCAGCACCAGCGGCTGCAGGAGCTTGCCGCCGTTGGCATGCGGGTTGGCGCCCATGCGGCGCTCGCCCTGCGGCGCCCAGGCGGTGATGGCAGGTTGCGGGCAGCCGCTGGCGTCGAACAGTGTTTCCGGCGCGTACGACCGCATCCAGGCTTCCAGCGCCGTCAACTGTTCCGCATCAGCGCGCACGTTGTTGAGCGGTACCTGGTGTGCGCGGAAGGTGCCTTCGATGGGCAAGCCATGCCATTCCTTTGGTCCCGTCCAGCCTTTCGGCGTGCGCAGCACGATCATCGGCCAGCGGCGTTGGGCGCCATGCAGCTCGCCGCGCTTCAGGGCGGCGAGCCGGTCGGCGCAATAGTCGAGCGCAGCCGCCAGACGCTGATGAACCGCTTCGGGATGATCGCCCGCCACCAGCAGCGGCTCGTAGCCATAGCCGGCAAACAGCTCGAACAGGCGGGCGTTCGGTGTGCGGCCCGGCACCGTAGGGTTGGCGATTTTATAGCCGTTCAGATGCAGGATGGGCAGCACCGCTCCATCACGAACAGGATTGAGGAAGTCAATGCTTTTCCAGGAACCAGCCAGCGGGCCGGTCTCCGATTCCCCGTCGCCGACCACGGCAATGGCCACCAGACCGGGATTGTCGAGAACGGCGCCAAAGGCATGCGCCAGCACATAACCCAGCTCGCCACCCTCGTGAATCGAACCCGGCGTGGGCACGCTGACGTGGCTGGGCA
Source organism: Terriglobales bacterium (assembly GCA_050745425.1). GTDB lineage: Bacteria > Acidobacteriota > Terriglobia > Terriglobales > SCQP01 > SCQP01. The sequence goes on along the minus strand of JBOGKK010000209.1, from coordinate 2,671 downwards.
CCCCGCCCGGCGTCGAAAACTGGCGGAACAGGCGTAGCATTCCGGCCTCGTCGCGCGTGATTGCCGGATAGATCTCGGTATAGGCGCCTTCCAGATAAACGTTCGCCAGCACGGCCGGGCCGCCGTGGCCGGGGCCGGCGAGGTAGACGGCGTTGAGATCACGGGTGCGGATCAGCCGGTCGAGGTGGGCGTAGATCAGATTCAGGCCGGGCGATGTTCCCCAGTGGCCGAGCAGGCGCGGTTTGATGTGCTCGGGCCGCAGGGGCTCGCGCAACAGCGGGTTGGCCTGCAGATAGATCTGTCCTGCCGTCAGGTAATTGGCGGCGCGCCAGTATCGGTCGAGAGCCGCCATTTCCCCGGGCGTGAGTGGGCCGGTAACGGCGCTCGATAGTTGCAGGTCGAAGCGGTACATTACGTTTCCTCCTCAGGGCCAGCCAGAGCCGCGGCGGCATGGCGGGCCATCATGAGCTCTTCCCGTGCCGGCGCCACGCGCACCGCCAGCGCTCCGGCCGGCGCCAGCCAATCCATTCCGGTGCAGATGCGTGCGCGGATCGAGGCGGCATGTTCGCCAATGCCGCCGGTAAACACCAGCAGATCCACTCCGCCCAGCACCGCCGCCAGCGCTCCCAGATGCTTGCGAACGGTGTAGACGAACAGTTCCACGGCGGCCGCTGCCTCCGGATGCGGATCGGCGAGCAGCGTCTGCATGTCACCGCTGATGCCGGAAACACCACTGAGGCCCGATTCGTGATTCAGCATCGCCCGGAGTGACGTCGCGCTCGCCCCACATTCCTGAAGCAAGTAGATCAGGATGGCGGGATCGAGATCGCCGCTGCGGGTGGACATCACCAATCCACTCAGCGGCGAAAACCCCATCGTGGTCTCGACGCTCCGGCCCTCACGCACCGCAGTCACACTGCAGCCGTTGCCAAGATGCGCAATCAGGATGCGCGCCGGCAGCGTACCTTCCGCGCACAGCCCGGCCAGCACGGACTCGCACGATAGTCCGTGGTAGCCATAGCGGGCGAGGCCGCGTTGGCGCCAGGCCTGCGGCAGCGCAAGCTGGCGCGCGGCCGGCGGCAGCGTGCGGTGGAAGCTGGAATCCGAGCAGGCCAGTTGCGGCAGGCAGGCAAAGGCCGAACGCGCGGCCTGGATCGCCGCCAGCGCCTGCGGAAGATGATCGGGGGCCAGGGGAACTAAATCGTGCAGCTCGGTTTCGAGCCCCGGCTCGATGCGGCGCGGCGCAGGCCAGGCGGTGTTGGGGGCGACGATGCGATGGGCGATGGCTTGCGGCGGCTGCAGTTGCCCTAAGGCGGCGGTGAGCGCAGCTGCAAATTGTTGCCGGGAAGCGAGCTCCGCCGTGCGGCCCTGCTGCACCGCTTGTTCGCCGTCAAAGAGCGCCCATTTGAGGCTGGAGGAACCGGTGTTGATACAGAGCACCCGCACGCAGCCGGACCTACTCGACGGTTACCGATTTGGCCAGGTTGCGGGGCTGGTCGACGTCGCAGCCGCGGCGGACGGCGATGTGGTAGGCCAGTAACTGCAAGGGGACCGCTTCGAGAATGGGCAGCAACAGCTCCGGCGCGCGGGGAATCTCAATCACGTGGTCGGCATCTTCCCCCACGTTGCTGTCGCCGGCGTTGGCGACCACGATGACCTCGCCCTCGCGGGCTTTGACTTCCTTGAGGTTGCTCAGTGTTTTTTCGTAGCGCGTGACCGAGGCGGGGTCGTCGGGGTCGTGCGCCGCCAGAATCAGCACCGGCAGGTTCTCGTCGATGAGAGCATTGGGGCCGTGTTTCATTTCGCCGGCCGGGTAGCCTTCCGCGTGAATGTAGGAAATTTCCTTGAGCTTGAGCGCGCCTTCCAGGGCAATCGGGTAGTGAATGCCGCGGCCCAGATAAAGAAAATCGCGGGCACGATAGAAGCGGCGCGCCAGCAGTTCGTACTCTTCGTCGCGATTGAGGATCGATTCGAGCTTGGCCGGTATCTTGTCCAGCTCTTCCATGACGCGGCGGGCGGCATCGGCGCTGAGCGTGCCGCGCGTGCGGCCCAGATACAGCCCCAGAATCACCAGCGCCGTCAGTTGGGCGGTGAAGGCCTTGGTCGAGGCCACGCCGATTTCCGGCCCCGCATGCGTGAGCAGCGAGCCGTGGGCTTCGCGCAGCAGCATACTGCCCACCACGTTGCCGATGGCCAGCGTTTTCGAGCCGCGGTCGCGCGCCTCGCGCAGCGCCGCCAGCGTGTCGGCGGTTTCGCCCGATTGCGAGATCAGAACCGTGAGCTGATCGGGCCGCACCAGCGGATCGCGGTAGCGAAACTCGCTGCCGTAGTCGACTTCCGTCGGGATGCGCGCCAGCGCTTCGAGCAGGAACTTGCCCGCCAGCGCGGCATGCCACGAGGTGCCGCAGGCGACGATGCGCGCCGAGGCAAAGCCGCGGAAATCCTCTGCGCTCAGCTCCATTTCGTCGAGAAAGACTTCGCCCTGATCGCGCGACAGGCGTCCCAGCAGGGTGTCGCGCACGGCGCGCGGCTGCTCGTAAATCTCCTTCAGCATGAAATGCTGGTAGCCGCCCTTTTCCGCCTCGATCGGATTCCACAGGATGCGCTGCACTTTCCGCTGCACCGGGTGGCCTTCAAAGTCGGTGAGGCGGACGCCTTCCATGGTGAGGAT
>JBOGKK010000208.1:0-23093 GCA_050745425.1 Terriglobales bacterium | reverse complement strand
GTGGCCTCGAACAGGAACCAGGCGCGGCGCTCGGCCTCATCCGTCCAGACCTCAATCAGGCTGGCGGTGGCAATGTCGCTATGATCCTCGCAGATGCCGTGTGCCTGGCGCAGGTGCGCGGCCAGGTCGCGATTGTCATCCTGCAATTCGGCGAGCATCTGCCGGGGATCGACGAATTCCTCGTCGTTATCGCTGACACGCTGATGCGCGGCGATGTCCTGGATGGAGTGCAGCGTCTCACGTCCGAGTTTGCGCACGCGCTCGGCCACCGGATCGCTCATGGCGAATATTTGCCCGGCTTGCTGGTCGAGCAGCAAATGGTAGTCGCGAAAGTGCGGACCACTCATATGCCAGTGGAAATTCTTCGTCTTGATGTACAGAGCAAACACATCCGCAAGCACAGCGTTCATGGCGGCGGCAATTTCTGCTGTGGCATCGGCATTCAGATCGGATGGTACGCGCAGGTACTGGCTCGATTCTGAATCCGGTTCCGGGGCGTGGCGCGCCAGTGCAGGTCGCTTCATAAGTTGCTATCCTCCCGATGGTTTGGATGCGGTCAGGCTGCCTGTTGCCAGGGATCGAGTACGACTTTGATGCAGCCTTGTTGTCTTTCGCGGAACATGCGATAGGCGCGCGGCGCCTCGGCCAGCGGCAAACGGTGGGTAATCACGAACGTAGGGTCAATCTCGCCGTGCTGAATGCGGGCCAGCAACGGTTGCAAATAACGGTGTACGTGGGTTTGGCCGGTGCGCAGGGTGAGACCCTTGGCAAAGGCGGCGCCAAAAGGCACACTGTCGAGCAAGCCGCCATAGACGCCGGGAATGGAGACCGTACCCCCTTTGCGGCAGGCCAGAATGGCTTGGCGCAGCACAGTGGCGCGGTCGGTTTCCAGGTGCAGGGACGTTTTCGCTCGGTCGTTCAGCGAACCCATAGTGTGGCCGTGCGCCTCCAGACCGACGGCGTCGATGCAGGCATCCGGACCACGGCCGCCGGTGCACCATTGCAGCTCTTCGAGCAGGTCGCCGGCCTCGGCGTAGTTGAGCGGTTCGGCCCCGCCGGCGGCAGCAAGGCGCAAGCGCTCGGGCACACGATCGATGGCAATGACTTTTCCGGCGCCGAGCAGTAGCGCGCTGCGGATGGCAAATTGACCCACCGGCCCGCATCCCCAGATGGCGACCGTATCCCCGGGCGTGATACCGCATCGTTCTGCGGCCATATAGCCGGTGGGAAAAATGTCGCTCAGGAACAGGGCTTGATCGTCGCTCACCTGATCGGGAATCTTGAGCGGCCCGACATCGGCGTAGGGCACACGTACGTATTGCGCCTGAGCGCCGGCGTAGCCGCCCATAAGGTGCGAATAGCCGAACAGCGCGCCCACCGCGCCGCCATACAAGCGGGCCGAAAGGCCGCCGTTCGGGTTGGAGTTGTCGCACAGCGCCCACTGCTGACGGCGGCAGAAATAGCAGGCGCCGCAAGCAATGGCAAACGGCACCACGACACGATCGTCGCGTTGCAGTTTTTTGACTTCGGCGCCGGTGTCAACCACGACGCCGGTGAATTCGTGGCCGAGGATGTCGCCGGCGGCCATGGTGGGGATGAAGCCATCCAGGAGATGGAGATCCGAGCCGCAAATGGCGGTGCGCGTCACGCGCACCATCACGTCGGTGGGGAGCAGAAGTGTGGGATCGTCCACCGTCTCGACCCGCACATCATCTTTGCCAAACCAGCATAATGCCTGCATGATTCAACTCGCTTTCCGTTCCGGCTGCGGCTGCGGGCCTTCGAGGGTGCGCAGCAGCAGGCGGCCCTTGCGCGTACGCTCACCGGCTGGCTGGCCGCTGGTGGTGGGCAAGGCGCCGGTTTCGGCGAGTGCGCGCAGGCGGCGCAGCGAGCTGCGCATGCCGGCCAGGATGCGCGTCCGCAGCCACGGCAGCGGGGGAGCGCCGGCAACCCCAAAACGCAACCGCACCTCGGTGGCCTCCGGGGTGGTTTCCGGCTCCTGCGGTCGGCGCGGGTGGGGGCGGAGTTGCAGCAAGCCGCGGGGCGCGGCTTGCACGTGCCGCACCGGCAAGCCCGGGCGGAAATGGATTTGCAAATTTTCGGTGGTCCATTCGATACGCTCTGGTGGCTGTTCACGGGTGAGATGAATTTCGCCTTCGATGGCGCCGCCATTGCTGAACGCGCGCCGCCAATGCCAGTTCGCGCTACCTTCGCCCAGCGGCCGGACCACCGCCTTGCGCAGCCGGGCCTGGGTTTCCGGATCGCGCCAAAGCTCATAAATGCGCTCTGCCGGGGCCTCAATGGTGATGGCGCAGCGCAACAGCAACTCACGGCCGCGCCGGCTGCCCGTCGGCCGCCGTGCCGCGAACACGACGGCCGCGGCAGCGCCGGCACCGGCTGCGGCCCAGGCCCATGCGGGCAGTTGTTTTCGGTTCGTATTCCAATCCATCGCGTGCAGTTGGGATGCGTTGGCAGGGCCTGATGCTGTCCGTGGGCTAAAGTAAGGTCATGGTTGAGACGCTGGCGCCAGTTCCGGATAACCACTGCTTTGGCTGCGGGGGCAGCAACCCTCATGGCCTGCACCTTAGCTTCGACCTCGATCATGAACTCCGGCAGGTGAGGGGCCAGTTCCGCCTTCCCGCCGATTACCAGGGCAGCCATGGCATTCTGCACGGAGGCATCATCGCGCTGCTGCTCGATGAAGCCATGGGCAAGCTCACGCGTCTGCACCACGTGCGTGCGGTCACCGCCGAGCTCAGCATTGAATACCTGCGGCCGATCGCAGCCGGAGAAAATATTGCCATCACCGCCCGCGAGCAAGCCCACGAGGGAAGAAATCTGCACTTCGAGGCGGAAATCCGCAACGCGGACGGCCAAGCGCTGGCGCGTGGCCACGGCCGCTTCGTGGTGATCGGACAGCGGCTATAATCAATCGCATGCGATGCAAGGGCCTATCGCTGCTTCTCACGCTGGCCATGCTGGCGGGCGCAGCGGCATATGCGCAGACAGCGACCATTCCTGGCGGACCTTCCGAGAGCGACAGCCTGAAGGCGATGGTGGCGATATTCAACGACCCGAACTCGCAACCGTCGGCCTTCGACGCCGCCGTCGACAGCTTTGAGCGGCAGTTCCCGAAAAGCACGAACATGATCCGCGTGCTGGTGACGGCTGTGCGCTATCACCGCCTCCGGCAGGAGTTCCTGCCCGAGTTGCACTACGGCATGGCCGCGCTCAAACTCGATCCGGGCGACCTCTACGTTATGTCGAGTCTGGGCATGGCAATTCCCGACAACGTCAACCCCAACGATCTGGATATGGACGAGCTGCTCTCACAGGCCAAAGGTTACGATGAAGCGGTACTGGCCACCACCGGCACATTTCAAATTACCGCACAAGGGTTCGTGTTTTCCGGCATTCACTACACTAAAAAGCAGGCCCACGAGTTGGACGACAATCTGTCTGGCCCGGCCTACATTTCGCTGGGCCGCATTGCCATGATGCGCCAGAAGTATGCGGATGCGGTGACCGCGTTCCGCAGCGCGCTCGCTTATCAGCCCACCGCCGACACTCAGGCGCAGACCTACTATTACATCGGCGCCGCCGAAGTCGCCGCCCAGCAGAACACGGCCGCTAAAGCTGACCTTGCCAAAGCCCGCAGCCTCGCCCCCAGCTCGCAATTGCTGCAGAAAATGATCGCGATCCAGGAAACCAAACTCAGCGGGAATTAGCCTATCTCACGCTCCAAATGGTGAGCGTGCCGCTCGTGGTGCGGCGGTTGGCGTTGCCGTTGGTGATGAAGATGTGGCCATCGACAACGACCGGGCTCTGCCAGTGCCCGCGCGGACACGAAAGCGCGGTGACCAGCTTGCCGCTGGCAGCTTCGTACACATTGAGCGCGCCCTGCGGGTCGAAGACATAGAGCAGACCGCCTGCTACAAATGGGCTGGTGCCGGCGCTCGAGTTTTTCCACCCCGCAACCAGCTTGCCTGCTTGCAGCGTCCACGCCGCCGTACCGGCGCCGTCGGCCGCGAACACCCACACTTTGCCGTCGTGACGCCACACCGCCGGCTGACTGAACAGCATTTTGCCGCGGCGCGAACCGTTCGACGGCAGGTCGACGATTTGCAGCTCGTGATCTTTGTGCGGTGCCGTGCCCGCCATCGCCTGCATGCTCAGCAGCCGCAACGTACCATCCTTGCCGCCCTGGGCAATCAGCCCGTTGCCCAGCCACACCGGCGCGGTTGAGCCTACGTCGAGATCATCCTGGTTCAGCTCGTCTGTGTTCGAGGGCGTATAGTTGCCCAGCATTTTGGTCGCCGTCGCGTTGAGCTCGACCACCGCATCGCCCCAATTGGTCTTGCCGTTCCAGGGAGCGTTGCCGGTGGCAATCAAGATGTCGCCGTTTGCCGGATCGATCTGTGCGCCTGGCCTGCCCCAAATGGCCGAATCGCTGGCCGAACATGTACTGGGATCGATCAGCCCCGTCCGGTTGCTGCACAGCGAGTTCCAGACGTGCTCGAGCCTGCCATTGCCAGCGTTGAGCACCGCTACATGACCCACGTAGGGAGGACGATCACCGTTATAGCCCGCCGTCACCGCAATCACCCGCCCGTGGTAGACCTTGACGCCCGAATCCAGCTTTTCTCGCAGCGGCAGCTTGGTGACCGAGGTCCGCCAGACCAGATGGCCATCGCCAATTGCCAGCTTTTGAATGAAGCCGTCGGGCGACGCCGCGTAAATGGATTGCAGGCCAGGATCGATCGTCGGCGACGCATTCGTCACCTGGCGCGTGCCCGCCAGCTTGCTGTAGCTCGCCGGAGTGTACACCCACAGCATCTTGCCGCTGTCGGCGTCGATCGCCATGGTCTTGCCGTACAGGCCGGTCAGGAACACCGCGTTGTGCCGCGCGCCCTTGACCATGGCCCCATGCAGATAGACCGCGCTGGAATCCACCGTGCCCGGCAGCGTTACCTCGCGCCGCGCGAGCTTGGCAGCGTTAGCGGCGTTGATACCACCCGGTGAGACATTGACGCTGGGGCTGGTGAGCGAGCCCCCGAACATGAGCCAGTCATTAGCCTGGGCCGGGTGGGCCGTCTGCGCACCGGCGGCCATCACCAGGCCGGCCGCGACGAGGAGCGGAAGCACAAGGCGGTATCTCATGCAGCGATTATAAGACCAGAAGCTTGGCTAGCGGTTCTTGAGGAAGGTGCCTTCCTGCAGTTCACGGTAGGCTTCGCGGAGCTGCTCCTGCGAGTTCATGACGATGGGGCCATACCAGGCAACGGGCTCCTCGATGGGCTTGCCGGAAACCAGAAGAAAGCGGATGCCGTCCGGGCCCGCATGCACCTCAATCTCGTCACCACTGTCGAACAGGATGAGCGACCGGTTCTGCACTTCCGCCGGCGGCGCCTCGGTATCGAGCCAGCCCACCGGCTCGGTGGGTACGGCCAGCGGCTGCGAGGCATTGCAGAACTTGCCGCTCCCGGCAAAAATATAGGCAAACGCGTGGCGCACGGTCTCGACCGCAATCTTGCGCGTGCGTCCCGGCGGCACCGCAATGTCGAGATAGACCGGATCGGCCGCGACGCCCACCACGGGCCCCTTCTTGCCCCAGAATTCGCCGCTCACCACGCGCACATGCGTGCCGTCGTCTTCGGTCGCTTCCGGAATCTCGGCGGCTTTAATTTCCTGATAGCGCGGCGCCGTCATCTTCAGCGACGAAGGCAGATTGCCCCAGAGCTGAAATCCGTGCATGCGCCCGGTGGCATCGCCCTTGGGCATTTCCTGGTGCAAAATGCCGCTGCCGGCGGTCATCCATTGCACATCCCCGGCGGAGATGGCGCCGCGGTGGCCCATGCTGTCGCCGTGTTCGACGCTGCCCGCCAGCACGTACGTGATGGTCTCAATGCCGCGGTGCGGATGCCAGGGAAACCCGGCCAGGTAATCCTCGGGAATATCGTTGCGGAAATCGTCGAGCAGCAGAAACGGATCGAACTCCGTGGTGCTGCCCCATCCGAATGCGCGCCGCAAATGCACGCCCGCGCCTTCCAGCGTAGGCTTGGACTGGATAATCTTCTTCACCGGCCGTAGCGACATGGCTGTCCCCCCTGGCACACCCTAGGATCCAGTCTATGCCCGGCTTTCCACCAGCGCCGCGCCCGATGCCGTCCGGATCACCTGCACCAGCGCAAAGCCGGCTTCCTGCAGCAGCGCAGCGAACTCACCCTCGGTGCGCTCGCGGCCGCTGGTCAGCGCCATCATCAGCATATCCATCAGCGCGCCGTCGCCCCTGGCGGCGGCATCGAGCACAGTTTCGGCCAGCAGCAGCGTGCCGCCCGGGTGCATCGCCCGCCGGCAGTTTTTCAGGATCCTGAGCGCCGCTTCATCATTCCAGTCGTGCAGAATGCCCTTCAACAGGTAGCCATCCGCCCCCGCCGGCACCGCTTGAAAGAAGTCACCGCTGACAATCTTGCAGCGTTCATCGAGCGATTTCGTCCGTAGCGCCGCAGCGCCAGCGGTCACCTCCGGCAGATCGTACAAAATCCCGCGCAGCTTCGGATGGGCCGCCAGAATCGCCGCCAGCAACGCACCCCGGCCCCCGCCCACATCAACCACGCAGTCGAACTTCGAAAAATCGTACGCGCCCACGATCGCCGCGGTGTGCGTGGCCGACGAGCTCATGGCGCCGTTGAACACTGCCGCATCTTCCGGATGAGCGGCCATGTATTCGAAAAACGGGGCGCCGTAGAGATGCTCGAACGGCGGCTGGCCGCTCCGCACCGCCGCGCCCAGTTCCCCCATCGGGCGCCAGAAAAAATGCGCGCTCTGGGCCAGCGCCCACGGCCGCAGTGTTTCCGGGTTGTCGCGCCGCAGGATATCGCTCAGCGGCGTTTGCCGGTAGCGGCCGTCTTCGTCCTGAGCAAAAACACCCACGCTCGCCAGTGCCCGCAGCAGCCGCGCCAACGAGGGTCCGTGCGTGTGCGTGGCTTTGGCCAGGTCTTCCGCGCTTTTGGCGCCTCCGGCCATCTCATCGGCAAGCCCCAGCTCGGCCGCAACACGAATCACCTGCGGCACCATGGCCCCCGGCCACAGCAGCCGCATCATCTCCGCCGCCGCCGTCTCCGCCATGGCTTACGCCCGGCGGCAGTGCGGGCAGCCTTGCGAAATCGGCGCGCCGCAGAAGCCGCAGAAGTGGCCGTCGGCGTAGCCTGCCGCCGCGCCGGCCGGAATCACCACCACGCGCGGGGCGGCGTGCTCGTCGGCACAGGCCCAGATGAGGGCAGCAATCCAGCCAATCACGGTCCAGCCCAGCAGGGCATCCACCAGCAGAATGGCCGTAAAGTTGCGCTTGTTGTGCGCCAGGATCGCCGGCAGAAAATACAACAGCGCAAAGATGCAGAAAGTCAGCATGAGCGGCGTTCCCTATGCAATAGAATACGCCGCGCCTGAAAGAAAGTTCCCGCAACTGCTATTCTGAAGCTTCCGATGCCCAATACCATGCGCGCTCTCGTCAAGGCCCATGCTGCTGCCGGGGCCGAATTGCAAACCCTCCCCATTCCTGAGATCGGCCCCCGCGACGTGCTGGTGCGCGTGCATACGGCCTCGATCTGCGGCACCGATCTGCACATTTATGAGTGGGACGACTGGGCTGCCAACCGCATTCATCCGCCGCTGACGTTTGGGCATGAGTTCTGCGGGCATATCGAGCGTGTGGGCAGCGAGGTCGAGGGGCTCCAGACGGGCCAGTACGTATCGGCCGACATGCACGTATTCTGCGGGCATTGCTTTCAGTGCCGCAGCGGGCAGGCGCACATCTGCCAGTCGGTGCGCATTCTGGGTGTGGATGCGCCGGGATGCTTTGCCGAGTTCGTGCGCATTCCGGCGGCCAACATCGTGCCGCTCAATGAGGCCATTTCGACCGACTACGGCGCCATTCTCGATCCCCTCGGCAATGCCGTGCATACCGTGCTGGCGGGCGAAACCGCCGGGCGCAGCGTGGCGATTGTCGGCTGCGGGCCCATTGGACTGATGGCGATTGCAGTCGCGCGGGCGGCGGGCGCGGGCCCGGTGTTTGCGCTCGAAGTCAATCCCTTCCGGTGCGAGCTGGCCAAAAAGATGCATGCCGATTTCGTGATCAATCCCGCCCACGAGGATGCGCTGGTGCTGGTGCGCCAGCATGTGCAGTCGGACGGCGTCGACGCCGCGCTGGAGTTCAGCGGGCATCCCGATGGCATCCATACCGCACTGAAGCTGGCGCGCGCCGGCGGGCGCGTCAGCCTGCTCGGCATCACCCACAAGCCGGTCGAGGTTGACTTGAACCGCGACGTGATTTTCAAGGGCGTGACCGTTCAGGGTATCAACGGACGCCGCCTGTTCGACACCTGGCACCAGATGATCGGGCTCCTCGCGGCCAAACGACTGCCGCTTGAGCCCCTGTTCACCACCCGCCTGCCACTGAGCCAATTCGAGAGCGGATTCGAGCGCCTGCGCCAGGGCAAGGCCGCAAAGATTCTGCTCGACCCACACGCATAAGCGTTACCGGAGGGAAGTCCATGCCGCGTCCACAATTGCAATATCTGGCTGACGAGTTGCAGCAGCTCGAACAAAAGGGCCTGCGCTTCAAGCTACGCGTGCTTTCGGGTGAACAGCTTCCCGTGGCCACCTTTGATGGCAAGCGCGTCATCAACCTGAGCTCGAACAACTACCTCGGCCTGTGTACCCACCCGAAGCTGCGCGCCGCGGCACTCCAGGCCACCGAAAAGCTGGGCGTCGGCTCCGGCGCGGTGCGCACCATCAGCGGCACCATGGGTATTCACATGGAGCTCGAGCAGTTCATCGCCAGATTCAAACACACCGAAGCCTCGGTCGTGTTCCAAAGCGGCTTCACCGCCAATGCGGGCACCGTGGGCGCGATCATGGGGCGCAACGACTTCATCATCAGCGACGAGCTGAACCACGCCAGCATTATCGATGGCGCGCGGCTGTCGCGCGCTACCATTAAGGTGTTTCCGCACAAAGACTGCAACGCCGCCGAAGCGATTCTCAAGGAACTGGCCCCGCAACCGGGCCGCAAGCTGCTGATTACCGACGGCGTCTTCAGCATGGATGGCGACATTGCGCCCCTGCCCGACCTCTGCACCCTGGCGGAAAAATACGGCGCCGTCATGATGATTGACGACGCCCACTCCTCGGGCGTGCTGGGCAAAAACGGGCGCGGCACCGTGGATCATTTCGGCCTGCACGGGCGTGTCGACGTCCAGGTGGGCACGCTCTCCAAAGCCATTGGATCGCTCGGTGGCTATGTCGCCGGAACCAGCGATCTCATCGAGTTCTTGCACCTGCGCGGACGGCCATTTCTGTTTTCGACCTCGCATCCCCCCTCGGTGGCCGCCAGTTGCCTGGCGGCGTTCCAGGTGCTCGAAGCCGAGCCCGAGCGCATCCAGAAGCTCTGGGACAACACCAAATTCTTCAAGGCGGGCCTCACCAAGCTCGGCTTCAACACCGGCGCCAGCGAAACCCCGATCACGCCCATCATGATCGGCGACGGCCGCAAGGCGATGGATTTTTCCCGCGCCCTGTTCCAGGCCGGGCTGTTCGTTACCGGCCTCGCCTTCCCGACCGTGCCTGAAGGCAAAGCGCGTCTGCGCACCATCGTCACCGCAACTCATACCGAGGCCGAGTTGTCCGAGGCTCTCGGTATTCTGGAAAAGGTGGGCAAAGCCCAGGGCCTTCTTTAACTCCTGTATCGTTTGACGGCTTGAGCCATCTAAAATAGGAAGTGCAAGCCGCTGCGAGCGCTAACACCAGAGCCCAGGAGAATTCACGTGCCACCTGAGACATCACAAAAATCCAGCGCCTGGAACTGGATCATCATCGGAATCATTATCATCAGCGGCTTGGTCTACCTTGCCTTCAGTCATAAGGCCACCATGGCCAACCAGCCCGTTGCCGAGGCGAATGGCTCACCCGCCAACGCCATCCTGGAGACCAACGATCCGATTGGCCGCACCGCGCCCAACTGGACGCTGCCCACGCCCACTGGCAAAACCCTCAGCCTGGCGCAGTTCAAAGGGCATCCGGTGGTACTCGACTTCTGGGCGACCTGGTGCGGGCCGTGCAATCTCGAGCGCCCGTGGTGGGAAAAGCTGCAAAAGCAGTATGCCTCGCAAGGTCTGGTGATCATCGGCATTTCCGAAGACAGCAGCATCGCCGACGTGAGAAATTTCCTGGTGAAGAACCCGACCGCTTACACCATGGTCTGGGACAACCAGTCGCTGCAGGCCACCTACGGCGTGCCCTACGGGCTGCCGACCACGCTGTTCATCAACAAGCAGGGCGAGATCACGCAGCGGGTGACGGGGCTGGAAGGCTTGCCGGCACTGGACAAGGCAATCCGTGGCATTCTCTAAGCGCCATTCCATCGTTCCCCTCCCCGGCTGCGTGCTCACCGTCATGGCCCTGGCGCTCCTGCTCGGATTGCTGGCGTTCGCGCAGGCGCCTGGCGTCGCGCACCTGACGGCGCCGGAGGCAGTCACGGCAAGGGCGCACAGCCGCGTGACAGCGAACTTCCAGATTGCCATTCAGCCCGGATTTCATATTCAGTCGAACCATCCCAAGCTCAACTACCTGATCCCATCCCGGATTGCGCTGGCGCCGGCGGCCGGCGTGTCGATGGTCAAGGTGGCGTGGCCGCATCCCAAGCCGCATACCTTCGGCTTCGCGCCGAACCAGCCGCTGGCGGTATTCGAGGGTACGTTCACCGTGCCCGTGGTACTGAAGACCGGCGCCGCAGGGAAGGCGACCCTGCACGGCACGTTTCATTACCAGGCATGCAACGATCAGCTCTGCCGGGCGCCGGTCACGGTGCCGTTCACGCTCACCGTTCACGTACACTGATCCTCTATGCAGAGGGTTTTGATCATCGGCACGGGGCTGATCGGGGCTTCGGTAGGGCTGGCGCTGCGCGCCGCTGGCTTCGCGGGCACGATTACCGGATGGGATCGCAACCCGGCTCAGACCTCCGCAGCGCTTCCGCTCGGCGCGATCGATCACGCCGTTGATGATCCGCTTGAGGCAGCCCGCGCCGCCGAGGTGGTCGTTCTTGCCACGCCGGTGCTGGCCATCCTGGAATGGATGCTGCGCCTTGTCCCCGCACTGCGCGAGGGCCAGCTGGTCACCGATGTCGGCAGCACCAAGCAGCAGATTTGCGCCTGCGCGGCGGCGGGCCATTACAATGAGCCCGGGCGCGCAGCCTTTTTGCCGGGGCATCCCATGGCGGGCAAAGAAACCGCCGGCGCCGCGGCGGCCGAGGCCGGGCTGTTTCGCGGCGCCATGTGGCTGTTCACATCGCCCGGCGCGCCGGCGCCGCTCGCCGCGGACTGGCGCGCCTGGGTCGCCAAATTCGGCGCGCGCTCGCTCGACCTCGAGCCGGAGCGGCACGATGAGCTGGTCGCCTGGGCGAGTCACCTGCCGCAGTTTTTGGCGACTGCGCTCACCGCCGCGCTCGAAGACGAATTTGGCGCATCGGAAGATCTGCGCGCCGTCGGCGGGCGGGCCCTGCGCGAGATGACTCGCCTCGGGGCCAGCCCCTTCTCCATGTGGCGCGACATCGCCGAAACCAACACCAAACCCATCGCTCAAACTCTGCTGGCGCTCGAAAAACGCCTGGCCTCGGTGCGCAAGGAATTGGCAAAACCCTCGCTGCGCGAGGAGTTTGACCGCGCCAACCGCTTCCGTTCGCGCTTCTGATGCGCTACGCGCCGGCCTTCTTGGCGACCAGTTGCAATCCGTCGAGGGCGAGAGCCTGTTTCAATTGCGTGCGGGCGTGCGTAGCCCAGGGACTGGCGCGGTCGAGGCCGAGATAGCTGCGCCAGTGCGGCACGGCGCGCCGCGGCTGGCCCAGACGCTGGTAGGCGAGCGCCAGGTTGTAGTGGGCATCGGCGTAGTCAGGCACGAGTTGCACCGCGGTGAGATAGGCGTCGATGGCCTCGCTCAGGCGGCCGGTTTCATCCAGCACATTGCCGAGATTGAAGTAGCCGAGCGCATACTTGCTTTCGAGCAACAGCGCCTGGCGGTAGCAGCGCTCGGCGGCGGCGAAATCTCTCTGGTGATAGCGCAGCGTACCCAGGTTGATGTGCGCGCTGAGAAAGCCCCGATCAAGCAGCAGACAGTGCTCGTAGGCGGCCGCCGCCTGCGCGCGCAACTCGGCATCGCCTTCGAGCGAGAGGCCGAAGGCAAACCATCGTTCGGCTTCCTCACGCTTGCGCCGCGCGCGCTCCTGGCGGGCATCACCGGCGGGCAGCTCGCGCTGGGGCGCTCCGCCCAGCTCAAACGGCAACCGCAGCTGGCCGCTGAGCGCATCCATATAAACGCCACCGTAGTGCAACTCCACCCGGCCGGCAAACACACCCAGCCGGGCGTCGTTGGCCGGGTCCGCAAGCGCAGGCTGCCGCGTGCGGGCCGCGCGCAGGCTGGAGGCGACCACGGCCGACCGGATGTGGGCGGTATCGTACTGGCGCAGGGCGCGGGCGCGCAGCAGATCGTGCCACTCGTAGCGGTCTTTGCGCGCCAGCAGCCCCTGGCTTTCCCAGCGCGTGAGCTGGCGCGGGCGCAGATGGAGCATGCGCAGCAGGTCGCGGCGCGAATAGAACAGTCGTTGCATGGCGCATATCCTGAATACCCGAAAACGGTGCCGTTCCGCAAGCGGTGATTTTTCCGCTATTCTGATTGCGCTATGCCTAAGTCGCTGCCCGCCCTTCTGGTTGTTGTCGCCCTCTCACTGCCTGCCCTCGCCAGTCATCTGCCCGCCCTGGGCCGGCACGGCGCGGTAGCAAGCGCCGAGACGCGTGCCACCCAGGCCGGCATTCAGATCATGAAACAGGGCGGCAATGCTGTCGATGCCGCCGTCGCCGTCGGCTTTGCTCTGGCGGTCACCCATTCCGATGCCGGCAACATCGGCGGCGGCGGGTTCATGCTGATCCGCCAAGCCGATGGCCACAGCTTCTTCGTCGACTTCCGCGAAGAAGCGCCGGGCAAGGCCACCCCCACCATGTATCAGGATGCGCAGGGCAACATCGTCAAGGGGCGCAGCTTGAACGGCATGCTGGCCTCGGGCATTCCCGGAACCGTGGCCGGTCTGGTCTCGGCCCAAAAGCGGCTCGGGAAGCTGACCCTGGCCCAGGACATGGCGCCGGCGATCCGGTTGGCCGAAGACGGCTTTCCCCTCGACACCCACGAGGCGAGCCTGATGCGGGTGAAGAAGCTGACCGAATTTCCCAACAGCCATCGCATTTTTCAGCGCAACGGGAATTTCTACAAGGCCGGGGACATGTTCAAGCAGCCCGAACTGGCCGCCACGCTCAAAACCATTGCCCACGGCGGTGCCGCCGCGTTCTACCGGGGACCGATTGCGCACAAGCTGGCCGCCTTCGAGGCCGCCCACGGAGGCCTGATCACGCTCAAGGATTTGGCCCATTACCACGCCATCTGGCGCCAGCCGCTGCAGATGGACTACCACGGCTACCACATCATCAGTTCGCCCCCGCCCTCCTCCGGCGGGGTCGTCATTTTCGAGATGCTGAACATGCTGCAGCACTCGCAGTTCGTGCAGGACGGGATGGATTCGGCCGCCGCTCTCCACGATGAAATTGAAGCCATGCGGCGGGCCTTCGCCGACCGCGCCGTCTACCTCGGCGATCCCAGCTTCGCCAAGCTGCCGCTGGCCACGCTGCTCAGCCCGGCGTACGCGGCCCAGCGCTGGGCCAGCGTCAAGCCCGGCCAGGCCAGCCTGAGCAGCGCAGTCGGCGCCGGACCGGTGCCGAACTGGAACGGCGACACCGAGACGACTCATTATTCCGTGGTCGATGCCGCCGGCGATGCCGTGGGGGTGACCTACACCCTCAATTTCTATTTCGGCTCCGGCGTGACCCCGACCGGGCTGGGGTTCTTGCTCAACGACGAGATGGATGACTTCACCTCCAAGCCGGGCACGCCCAATGGATTCGGGTTGATTCAGGGCAAGGTCAACGACATTGAGCCCTACAAGCGCCCGTTGTCGTCGATGACTCCGACGATTGTCACCAAAAACGGCAAGCTGTTCCTCGTGGTGGGCTCACCCGGCGGCCCGCGCATCATTACTTCGGTGTTTGAGACCATGACCGACATGCTCGACTTCGGCCTGAACGTGCAGCAGGCGGTCGATGCGCCGCGCTTCCACCAGCAATGGATGCCGAAAACGGTGTACCTGGAGGGGCCGGCGCGGTTTTCACCCGACACCATCGCCTTGCTCCAGAAGATGGGCTACCCGCTTAGGATCGGCGGCTCGTGGTGCGATGTCGAGGCCATCGAGATCAACCCGAAAACGGGCATGCGCATGGCCGCCACCGACCCGCGCGCCGATGGCACCGCGCTCGCCTACTGAGCCAACATGGCCATCATCGTTTCCACGCAATTGTTCCGCTACCAGCGGCTCGGCACCGCGCAGTTGGACCTGCTACAGGCGGCCGGAGCGCAGGGCGTCGAGCTGTTTTGCGGCCGTGCCAGCTTCGACTACCACAACCGCGCCCAGGCGGAGGAGCTGGGCAACTGGTTCGCACAGAATCCGCTGCGGCTGCACGCGCTGCATAGCCCCATCTATGGAGATGAACGCGACGGCCGCACTGGCGAAATGCCGCTCAATATTGCCGATGCCGACCCCCGCCGCCGCGTGGCGGCGCTCGATGAGGTCGAGCGCGTGCTCGAGTTCAGCGAACGCGCCGCCTTTCCTCTGCTGATCCAGCATCTCGGCGCACCGCGCGCGGAATGGAGCGAGCGCATGGCCGACCACGCCCTGTCCGGCCTCGAGCGTATCCGCCTGCGGGCCAGGCAGGCCGGTATCACGGTGCTGGTGGAAAACATCCCCAACGGGCTGGGGCAGCCCCAGCGGCTGCTGCCGTTTCTCGAAGCCAGCCATCTCGATGACCTGGGCATCTGCTTCGACACCGGCCATGCCAACCTCCCCGAACACCTCTTCGGCGGCGGCGGGGTGGAGGCCAGTTGGGAGTTGTTAGGCACGCGCGTGCGCTCGACCCACCTTCACGACAACCACGGCGCCCAGGACGAGCACCGGTGGCCGGGCGAGGGCACGATTGCCTGGGCTGGTTGGCTGCCCCGTCTGCCGCCTGAAGTTCCATTGGTGATCGAGGTCACCGGACCGCCCGCCCCATACGAATTTGACCTCGTCCCGCGCCTGCAGGCCTGTATGAAACAGTTGCAGCAATGGCGTGGCTGATATAACGGGCCCGCGCCCTGGCCGCGGCGGCAAGCGGGAACAGTTTCTGGTGATGCCGTAAAATATTCGCATGGCAGAGCCTTACGTTTCCATTCGCGACATCGGCCAGCATGAGGGACAGCGCGTGCGGCTGCGCGGGTGGTTGTACAACCTGCGCGAGAGCGGCAAGCTGCTGTTTCCGATTCTGCGCGACGGCAGTGGATGGATTCAGGGCGTGGTTTTCAAGAAAAACGTAGCTCCCGAAGTCTTCGAGCGGCTGAAGGGATTGAGCCAGGAGTCATCGCTCGAAGTTCTGGGCACGGTGCGGGCCGATGCCCGCGCGCCCGGCGGCTACGAAGTCGACATCGAGGATGGGACCGTGCTGCAGGCGGTCAGTGCGGAGCATCCGTACCCGATCACTCCGAAAGAGCACGGCATCGAGTTCCTGCTCGAGCACCGGCACTTATGGCTGCGAAGCCAGCGGCAGACGGCGGTGCTGCGCGTGCGGCACGAAATCATCAAAGCCATTCGTGACTTCCTGGATGGCGACGGATTCACGCTCGGCGATGCCCCCATCCTGATGTCGAACTCGTGCGAAGGCACCAGCAATCTGTTCCAGGTCGACTATTTCGACGGCAAGGCCTACCTCACCCAGTCCGGCCAACTCTACGCCGAAGCCATCGCCATGGCGGTGGGCAAAACCTACACCTTCGGCCCCACCTTCCGCGCTGAAAAAAGCAAAACCCGCCGCCACCTGACTGAGTTCTGGATGGTCGAGCCCGAAGTCGCCTTCGCCACCCTCGACGACGTCATGTCGCTCGCCGAGCGCCTGGTCGCCTTCGTCATTGCCCGCGTGCTCGAGCACCGCCGTGAAGAGTTGAAAATGCTCGAACGCGACGTGGCCCGGCTCGAAGCCATTCAACTTCCCTTCCCGCGCGTGAGCTATGACGAAGCGGTCGAGCGGGTGAACCAGGCCGGTGGCGCCATGCAGTCCGGCACCGACCTGGGCGGCGGCGACGAGACGCTGCTGTCGCAGCAGTTCGACCGCCCGGTGATGGTGCATCGCTACCCGGCCTCGGTGAAGGCCTTCTACATGCAGCCCGACCCCGACCGCCCCGATCGTGCGCTCTGCGTCGACATGCTCGCCCCCGAAGGCTATGGAGAAATCATCGGCGGCAGCCAGCGCATTCACGAGCTGGCTCTGCTCGAGCAACGCATCGCCGAGCACAAGCTGCCCACCGAACCGATCGAGTGGTACCTTGATCTGCGCCGCTTCGGCTCGGTGCCGCACGGCGGCTTTGGCATGGGCGTGGAGCGGGTGGTGAGCTGGATATGCGGACTCGAACACGTGCGCGAGGCGATTCCGTTCCCGCGCACCCTCTACCGGCTGCAGCCGTAGCGGCAATCGCGCTGCTGGCGTTGGCCGGCGCGCTGGCCGGCTGCGCGCCTGCAGGACTGTACTACACCCTCACCGCCGCCAAATACGGCCCCGGCCTCCTCCAGCCGCCGCGCCTCGCCACCCCGGCCAAACTCAAACACCTGCACCTGAAATTGCGCAGCGGTGCTGCCTGCTCCGCGCTCCGTGCCGGCTACGATGGTAACGCTCTGTTCGGCTTTGCCTGGACGCTCGAACACCGCCGCCTCGACGTCTCGCTCGCTCCCAAGCTCCGCCGTTTCCGCGTTAACCTGCCCGTTCCCCTCCTGCGCGGCATCCAGCGCCTTCAAACCACGCTCGCAACAGCTGCCGGAGCCGGCTGCCTTACACCGGCTGCCGCTCATTCCCTCCTGCGCCGCATCACCACCAACGCGACGCTCGATCCCGGCCTCGCGCAGCAAATCATCCTCGGCGCCTACGACACGCAGGGGTACATCGACATCGGCGGCCCGGTCGAGCTTGACCTCACTTATGCTCTGAACCAGCATCAACCCAAACGCTACGATCTCGGCTTCGTCGCCCGCCGCTACCGCTTCCGCACCCACGACCGCCAGGGGCGCGGTTGGCTCCAGCTGCGCGCCACCCAAGTCCACGATGCACCCAAGCCGCGCCACGTTCCCCCAGCGCCAATTGCGCTGCCGGTGGCCGGGCCGCCGGTGTACCTGCGGCTGTTCTTCTATCTCCGTATTGCCCCCAACCAGCACGATGTCGCGCTGGTCGCCGCCCGTACCCACACTGCCCTTGCCCGCGCCACCGCCATCCTGCACCATCATCCGCGCTCCTGCGCGGCGATGCACGTCGCTGGCGTCCGCTGCACGGTTTCGCCCGAAAACGACACACTCCAGGCCGGCATCGCGGTCACCGTCCAGGGCACGCCGGCCGCCGCCCCACTCCCCGGCAGCGTCCGTCAGGCGCTCAACGCCGCCGGCTTCTTCGATACCGATAAGATTGCCCTCACCCTGCGCGTCCTGCGTCCTTTCCATGGCCGCCTGGTCCCCGTACGGGCCGCCAGCCCCGGCGGCCTTCTGCATCTGATCCTCAGCGGCGGCGAGCGGATTTCGTGGTAGTATGTAACCGTATGGTTACGAAAGAGACGGCAGTCTTTCGCGCTCTTGCCGATCCCACCCGCCGCCGCATCCTCGATTTGTTGCGGCGCGACGAGCTCACCGTCGGCGCCCTCGCCGCCCGGTTCCGTACCAGCCGTCCTGCGGTATCGCGACATTTGCGCAAGCTGCGCGCCGTGGGTCTGGTGCGCTGTGAGCGGCGCGGCACCGAGCGCCTGTGCCGGCTGAACCCGGAACCGCTCCGCGCGCTCGATGCCTGGCTGGGCGATTACCGCCAGTTCTGGCGTAGCCGCCTGCATGAATGGAAAGCGTTCTCGGAGAAACCCACATGACCATCACCGAAGAAATCACCATCCACGCCCCCGCCACCCGCGTCTTCGACGCTCTCGCCGACGCCACCCAGCGCCGTCAATGGTGGGGCGGCGAACGTTTCAAACTCACGGCCATGGAGAACGACCTGCGCGTCGGTGGTCACTGGGCCATGCACTTCGATGCCTTCGGCCGCACCTCCAGCATGGCAGGCACCTACCGCATCATCGATCGCCCGCACGTGCTCGAATTCACCTGGAAGCCGGACTGGTATGAAAACCCCTCCGAATCCGTCGTGCGCTTTGATCTCCGCGAAGACGACGGCGCGACCCACGTCGTTCTCACCCACTCCGGCCTCGAAACGGACGCCGACCGCGCCAACCACCGCGGCTGGCCTGATATTCTGGTCTGGTTGCGCGCGCATGCGGAGGGGAACTAGCATTAGGGTGCATGACCAAAAACATTCGCATTATCGGGGTGCCACTTGATCTGGGCCAGGACCGGCGCGGCGTCGACATGGGGCCTGCGGCGGTGCGCGCTGCCGGACTGCAGGTGCGGCTCGAGCGGCTGGGCTATTCCGTTAAAGACGCCGGTGACGTCGAAGCCGCCTACGCGGAGCAAAAGGCGCCGGGAAACCCCAAGGCCAAGTATTTGAAAGAGATTGCGCGTTCGTGCCAGAAGCAGGCCGACCGGGTGCGCAAAACGCTGGAAGACGGTGCCTCGCCGCTGGTGCTGGGCGGCGATCACTCTATCGCTGTGGGCACGGTGAGCGGCGTAAGCTCCTATTATCGCGACAAGCATCAGTCGGTGGGATTGATCTGGCTCGATGCCCACGGCGACTTCAACACACCCGAGACCACACCCAGCGGCAATATCCACGGTATGCCGCTCGCCTGCCTGCTCGGCCGCGGCCCCAAAGAACTGACCGACCTGTATGGCTACAGCCCCAAGCTTGCCGCCGCCAGCACCGTGCTGGTCGGCGTGCACTCCCTCGATGACGAGGAAAAGCGCGCTTTGCGCGAAGCCCAGGTGAACGTCTTCACCATGCGCGACATTGACGAGCGCGGCATGCGCTCCATCGCGGAAGAAGCCATCGCTATCGCCAGCAACGGCACCCAAGGTTTCTGCACCTCGCTCGACCTCGACTTCATTGATGCCGCCTATGCACCGGGCGTCGGCACCCCCGTCCGCGGCGGCGCCACCTACCGCGAAGCCCACCTCGCCCTCGAGATCATCGCCGACAGCAACCTCATGCTCTCGCTCGAAGTAGTCGAGGTCAATCCCGTCCTTGACGAGCACAACCGCACCGCCGATCTGGCGGTCGAGCTCATCTCCAGTGCCCTGGGCAAAAAGATTTATTAGCACCCACGCCGTTTTCTGCACCTGGGCGAGTCTCATGTTGCTATCCGAGTCGGAGTTTGAGCATACTCCAGGGGCGGAGTCACGGGGCCGCTCAGATGCTGGTGTACGCAAACCATTTCGTTGTCCTTGGCGAGAAAGCACCGGAAGCGATCTTTAAGGCTGTAGGCGCATGGCTTAAGAAGCAACTGGGCCGGGGGCTCAGACCCGATCAGCTCCGGTCGGCTGGCGAGTTCGAGGGCGAGCGGGACCGGGGTGGGGCTAAATCATATCTCCGCATCTATGCCGATGTATCGGCCTCGCCCGAGCTGTACGCGTGGGTGCTGAAACACCCGGACGAACAGGCGCGTGGGCGCCAATGGAGCACCGAGATTGGGCTCGAGGTGAATGAAGGCACGTGCACATTTTCGTGCGTCCTCGAGACCGATGACCCCAGCACCTTGACCGGTGCGCAGCCTGTAATCGCCTCCCAGCCGGGCGTCGTGGCGTGGGCTGTCAGAAATATAATCGCCTGCGCGCATTTCGATGACTCTGTCCCGGGCCTGTCGCCCCTGAGCGCGGGCGCGGACCTCGACTCCTATGAGGGCCTTCGCTACGAACTCGGGAGAAAGGCGCGGAATCATCCAATCGTGCTGGTCAGCCCAACAAACGAGAGGAAATACCTGATAAATCCGAATAGCCTGCAAGAGCAATTGGTCGGACTTGCCCAGGTGGTACGGCTGACCCCCGGGTTTAACAGCTATGACCTTGCCGCCTCTGTCGGGGAGCAATTTTCCGCCTGGAGCGGGGCAGTCAACATCATCAGTGCACCTTTCAGGGATGGCAATTCGCGCAGCTATGTTTTGCGCTCGCGAGATATCGAAGAGTGGGGCGGGAGCGAGGCTGAACGCTGTCGGCGATTGTTTGCGATCGTCACCGACCGGACCAATATACCGCACCTTCGCCACAGGATCCGCCCCGATAGGGTAATGCGCGTGCGGCTGACCAGACAACTGCAGCAGGCTCGCGCTACAGGCGGGTCCCAGCAGGTCGAGACGTCCCAACTCCGCACCAACGTCGAAGAGTATGCGCAACTGCTGGAACAGGCGGATGCGGACATACAGCGCCTTGGGTCCGACATTCAATCTCTCCAACACGAAAACGACGACCTTCACGCTGAACTATCCGACGCCAAACGCGACAAGGAAGCACTGAGAAACCACCTCGATAACTCAAGCAAGCTCAGAGCCGAATCCGGTGACCCCGCAGTCCTGCTCAAGGCTCTGTGCGAGAAAGACGCTCCCGGCCCCGCCCAGTGCCTTTCCTGGCTGCAGCAGTTCTTCCCCGCCAGCTGCGTCGTCCTCGAAAGCGCCTTCAAATCAGCTCGGGCATCATCGTTCGCCGACGGCCGCAAGCTGCTGGACCTATTGCTCCGCCTGGTGGTGGACTACCGGCAGAAGCTAGTCGACGGCAACGGGGATGTTGAAGCACGAACTGTTTTCGGCAGAAACGAATTTTCTGCAGTCGAGTCAGATTCGGTAATGAAAAGCCCCAAGCTACGCCGCTCTCGAATCTTTGAATACGATGGGGAACCAATGGAAATGCTCGCCCACGTAAAAATTGGGGTGGACGACAACGCAGCCAAGCTGATCCGCGTTCATTTTGGCTGGGACCCAGCCCGCCAGGTGATTGTGATTGGCCATTGCGGGAAGCACTTGCCCATCCTTAGCCACTGAGCGCGCGACGGTTAGTTTTCCGCGAGCAAATCGTCGAGGGAGGTGGCGACGAGAAAACGGGCGGGGTTGTCGCCGGAGGCGAGGGCGGCGAAGTGGGCCTTGCCGCACGCGATTTTGCCGGCTTCTGTGCCGCGCAGATCATCGGCGAACAGCCCGGCCTTGGTCTCCACTACAAAGTACAGCCGCTCGCGGCCGTCGCGCTCGATCAATGCGGCCCAGTCCGGATTATAGGGGCCGAGTGGCGTGGCGATCTGAAATTTGGCAGGCAGCTTGGCGTAAACCTTGACCGAAGTGTTTTTCTCCAACTGGTCGGCAAAGCGCTTTTCCACCTCCGACTGGGTGACGACTTCCTCGTAGACGCAGCGCGTGGCCGGAACCATGTGCTTGAGATAGCCGATCAACTTGGAGGCGCAGAACAATTCCTGCACGCTGTAGGCATCGTTGCCGAGCCGCTGGTAGCGGATGCCGTCCACAATTGCGAGGCGGCGGGCGTGGTTGATGACTTCCGCCGCAACCGCGAGAAATTGCTGCGGGTTGTCGCGGAAATTCGTGAGCCGACCGCTATTGATCAGGATGCGGGCGAGGCTGCGGCGTGTAAGTTGGGTGCGGACCTGCAGTTCGGTGAGCGGATCGGGCAGCGGGATATCGTGTTCCTCGAGCGCGGCGGGGGCCTCGCTGCTGGTTTCTACGCCACGGACGCCGGAGTGCTCAATTTTGACCCCTGCCGTCGTCCACTGTAAACGGGCACGGGGGATGGTGGGCGCGTTGGCCAGCGCCTGGGTGCAGGCCTCGATCAACTTGGCATTATCGAAATGGACGCGGTAGGTGGTCTTATGCTTGATGCGCTCCCACAGCGCCAGAAAATCGGCGCTGTCGAGCACGGCCTGCCGTGTCCGGACGACGCGGTGCTCATCGGCATTCTTGATGTCAAGCCGCCCGGCGGCCTTGCGTAGGACGGCCAGAATGGCCGCGCGCTGGGGCTCAAATTCCCCCGGCAGACGCACGCTGGCGGTGCTGAGCGCCTGGCGCAGCGCATCCTCGACGTGGCCGCTGGCGCTGAGGTAGCCGGCATCGGCCAACTGCTGCCAGAGCTGCCGGGAGGCTTCATAGCCCATCGGGGCCGCAGAGGCGCCTTGGATGCCGGCAAACTGAAAATCGGCCACCACGCCGAACTGAATGCCGGTCTCGCTCAACTCATGCTGGAGTCCAGAGGCGAACTGCTCGTAGCTTTCGGTGGCGACGACGGTGAGCGTATTCACCGCCGGACCGCGCACGCGCTCCCCTTCCTGATTCACAGCGAGGCGCAGGCCGCGGCCAATGGACTGGCGCCGCGCCACCTCGCCCGCGATGTCGCGCAGGGCGCAGACCTGAAACACGTTGGGATTGTCCCAGCCCTCGCGCAGGGCCGAGTGGGAAAAGATGAACTGCAGCGGGGTGGTGAAACTCAGCAGCTTTTCTTTATCGCGCAGAATGAGCGCGTAGGCGCTTTCATCCGCCTGCGACTCACCGCGCGTGTCCCTCCAGCGCTGGCTGGCGCGATCCATGGAGAAATAGCCGTCATGCACCTCGGCGGCAGTCACGGGCGCGCTGGTGAACAGATCCCGAAAATCGGGATGGGCGGCGAGCCGGGTATACTCTTCTTCAAACATCGTGGCGTATTCGCCCTTGTGCGCGCTGCCGTCGTCGTCGTAGCGGCGGTATTTTTCCACCCGATCCACGAAGAACAGGCTCAGCACCTTGATCCCCAGCGGGCGGAGGCGCACCTGCTTGGCCAAATGTTCCTGGATGGTGCGGCGGATCATCTGGCGCCGGATCGCCAGCGGATCGACGCCGCCGAATTCCTCGCCCAGGCCGAGAAAGCGCTCCTCGCCCGGAGCGCGCAACTCGCAAAGCTCTTGTCCTCGCGTGGCGCGGATTTCGCCAACGAAGCAGTCGCGGTACAGCTCGCGGCGCGTCACCTGCTC
>JBOGKK010000207.1:0-3431 GCA_050745425.1 Terriglobales bacterium | reverse complement strand
GCGTCGAGGGCTGTGAGGATATTCAGATCTCTCCGGACGGTCAATGGGCGGTCTGGCCCGCTCGCGGCGCGCTGTGGATCGCACCGGTTTCCGGTGCCGGGCCGGCGCGCAAGTTGGCCTATATCCGCGGCAACGTTTCCGATCCGCAGTGGTCACCCGACGGCAAGTCGATTGCTTTTGTTTCCAACCGCGGCACGCACGCGCTGATCGGCATCTACCGCTTCGGCCAGCCTGCGCTTGAATACGCCGCGCCCAGCGTGTTTCGCGACAGCATGCCGCGCTGGTCGCCCGACGGCAAACAACTCGCCTTCATCCGCCTGCTGCGCTCGCGCACGGGAGGGTTTTGGGAGGGCAACCCGCAGCCGTGGACTATCTGGGTGTGGAATGCCGCAACCGGCCGGGCCCGTCAGATCTGGCGCAGCAGCAACGGCCGCAACGGCTCGCTCCCAGGAGAATGGGAAGCGGCAGCGTTTCAGTTTGCTGGCGCCGATCGCATCGTGTTTGCCGCCGGCACGGACGGCTGGATGCACTTGTATTCAATTCCGGCCTCGGGTGGCTCGCCGTTGCTGCTCACGCCCGGACCGTATTCCATCGCTCCCGCGCCGGTCACGCTCACCGGTGCAGGCCAGACGCTGCTTTACGCCTCCAACGAAAACGATGTCGACCGCCGGCACATCTGGCGCGTCAGCGTCAGCCAACCGGGCCCGGTGGCGCTGACCCAGGGCGCCTCGCTCGAATGGACGCCGGTAGCCGCCGGCGACGGCCGCGCCGTATTCTGTCTGGGCTCGACCGCCACGCAGCCGGCCATGCCCTACCGGCTAAAAGACGCCACGAAGGTGATGCTGGCCCGGCCGGAGTTGCCTGCCGGCTACCCCTCGGCGAGGTTCGTTGTCCCCATGGATGTCGTCTTCCACAGCGCCGATGGTCTTGCCGTCCACGGCCAGCTTTTCATTCCCAGACAGCACGCCAGGCCGCGGCCGGCGTTGGTGTTCATGCATGGCGGTCCGCCCCGCCAGATGCTGCTTGGCTTTCACCCCATGGACGCCTACAACTTTATGTACGCGGCCAACCAATATCTCGCCAGCCGCGGTTTCGTGGTGCTGTCGGTGAACTACCGCCTCAGCATTATGTATGGGCGTGCCTTTGCCGAGCCAGCCCATGCCGGACCGATGGGAGCTTCCGAATACCAGGACATCCTCGCCGGAGCCAAATACCTGCAGGCGCTGCCCTACGTCAACCCGCACAAGATCGGCCTGTGGGGCGGTTCCTACGGCGGCTATCTCACAGCGCTCGGGCTGGCGCGCAGTTCCGATATTTTCAAGGCGGGCGTGGATTATGCGGGAGTGCACGACTGGCGCCTCATGTTCACCGGCCGCTCGGTGCCTCCGGCCGTGCTCGCGCGCGCTTATGCCTCCTCACCCGTCGCGTCCATCCAGGACTGGAAATCGCCCGTCTTGTTGATCCAAGCCGACGACGACCGTAACGTGCGCTTCGCCCAAACCGTGGATCTGGTGCATTTGCTACGCGCCCATGGTCTTCCCTATAAGTTGATTGTATTTCCCGATGGCATTCACGATTCCCTGCTGTGGCGCACCTGGTTGCGGACGTTTTCCGCAACCGCGTCGTTTTTCGAGCGCACGCTGGTGCAGGGCCAGACCATCACGGCGTACCCTCCGGAGCGTCCGTGAACTGACCGGGCGGTCAGCCGCACTGTGAAGACTCCAGGCAAACAAGTCCCTGAAATATTTTCGAGTCAGCCTGCCGCTGGTTATATGTTAGAGTTGACTCGCCCAAATCACAGCGGGCACAGATTGGCGCCGGGCAGCGACTGGGCCTGGCTCGGAAATTGATGTTAGGGGAGACTAAAACCAATGCGTAAACCATCGGCAATTTCGCTGGCGACGGCCCTGGCGTTCGCCACTATGTTTACCTTCTCGGCCTGTGGCGGAACGGCCAGTACGCCTGTTCCTACTACGCCTGGTTCCAATTCCTATAACGGCCCCGGGCCCTCCGGTAATGCCGTCATCACCGCAGGCGCGGCATCCATGAACGCCACCCCGGCCGCAGCGCCTTCCATGCCCAACGTTCTGGCCGCGCAGGTCACGATCGGCTCCATCACCGCGGCCAACGCGGACGGCAGCACGACCACGATCTTGGCCAACCCGGCGACAGTCGAGCTGGCGCATCTGGGCTCCAGCAACACGCTGCTCGATGTGGATCCGCTGCCGCAAGGCACGTATAACAGCATCACCTTCACGATTACAGCCGCGCAGGTCACCTACCTCAATGCCGGCGCGATCACGACCGCAACCTCCAATCCGCCCTCGGGAACGACCGCCAATCTCACCATTCCCACCTCGAGCGCGAGCTTGACCGAAACCTTCAGCTCGCCGGTCGTGGTGAACTGGCAGAACGCCTCGGATCTGAACCTGAGCTTTGATCTGGCCCAGTCCCTCAGCCTGAACGGCAGCACCGGTATGGTGACGTTTGCGCCTTCCACCTCGGCGACGACTCCGACGGCAAGCGTCACGCTGGCCCAGGTTGCCTCACTGTCGGCGCAGCAGACGCTGCTGCATGTCAATGGCGCCGTGGCCTCGACCAACGACACTAACGGCACCCTGGCGCTCACCACCGACAGCGGCTACAGCGCGACAGTGGGTACCACGAGCTCGACCGTGTTCAGTGGCGTAGCGGGGGTCAATGCTCTCAAGGCAGGGGCAGCCGCACGCACCGACGCCACCATCAATGCCGATGGCACGCTGAGCGCGCTGACGGTGGAGACGGTGGACAACGGCGCCGCCGAGACCAGCGCCACGGCCGGAACCGCCGACGAAGGCATCGTCACCGGCACCGCGGGCAGCGGCAGCGCCATGACCTCGTTCACCATGGTGGTGACCAACAGCACGAATTCATCGCTGGTGGGTCAGCAGATTACGGTCGATGTCAATCCCGGCACCAAACCCACCGCGTTTGCGCCCGATCCGGCCGCGGCCTATGTCGGCCAGAGCGCCAAGCTCACCTTCGATGCCACCCAGATCTTCGCTGGCCAGGCGGTTTGGGTTGCCGGCGCCACCGATGTCACCAGCACCAAAACCAACACCATCGTGGATGCTGCCCACGTGAACCAGTCGCCGACCGGCCTGCAAGCCAGCATTGGCGCGGTGACCGCTACCGTCGGCTCGGACAGCACCACCGACGTCGCCTACAACTTCCCGTTAACGACATCCTTCTCCGGCTTTGCCAACGGCAGCCTGGTCGCCGCCGTCGCACAAACCTGCGCTGCGGTCGGTACCGGCGCGGCGCCGTCGGACTGCACGGCAGCCAACCTGGAAGGCCCCTACTTGAACCCCATTAACCTCAAGGCACTGCCTCCGGCCACCAACACCGTTGGTGTTTATGGCTTCCTGACGCAGAGCGGAGGGGTCAACAAC
>JBOGKK010000206.1:0-1603 GCA_050745425.1 Terriglobales bacterium | reverse complement strand
GTTCCAGCTATTCCAGCCCATCGGCGGCGTCGCCGCCAGGGTGGCGTCGCCAGGCTGAGTCTCGGCCGGCGCCCGCCGTGCCCAGAACCAGCACCACGAACATGTTGTGCGAGACGTAGGTCCCGGCAGCCAGCCCGGCGAACATGCCCAGCATGAAGATGTCGGGATGCGCAAAGTTGATCACCCGCAGCACCGTGAACACCATCGAGAATCCGACGGCGACCACGGCGTAGGTGCTGCCGATCACCAGACCGTTAACAATCTGTTGCAAAAAGAGAATCAACTGCTTGCCTCCATCCCGGGTGCAGGGCTCACGTCCTGCCGCCCAGAAAGATCTCCTTTACGCTGTCCTTTGCGGCGATCACCGCCGCCTCGCCACTTTCGACGATTTCGCCGGTTTCCAGCAGATAGGCCCAGTGCGCGAGCGCAAGTGCCTGGCGAGCGTTCTGCTCGACCATGAGCACGCTGATGCCGGCCGCGTTGATCTCGCGCACCAATGCGAACACGTCCTGCACGACGAACGGAGCGAGGCCGAGCGAAGGTTCATCCATCAGCAGCAGTTTGGGGCTGGCGACCAGCGCCCGGGCGATGGCAACCATCTGCTGCTCACCGCCGCTGAGCGAGCCGGCGGACTGGTGGCTCCGCTCCCGCAATCGCGGGAAACGCTCGAACATTTCCTCGATGCGGCGTTCCGCGCGCCCTTTGTCGCGTTCGGCGAAGGCGCCAAGCCGCAGATTCTCCAGCACCGACAGCGTACCCCAGAGCTGCCGTCCCTCCGGTACCCAGGCGATGCCCAGCCGGTGGATCTGGTGTGGGCGCAGGCGTCGCAGATCATGCTGCCCGTCGAAGCAGATCGAGCCACGATTTGCCTTTTGCAGCCCCAAAATCGCCTTGATGATCGTCGTCTTGCCGGCGCCATTCGCGCCCAGGATCACCCGGATCTCGCCGCCGAAGATTTGCATCGAGGCGCCGGAGACGGCGGGAACTGCGCCATAGCTCACGCAGAGATCGGTGATCTCCAGCAGCGGCGTCATGCCGCGGTGCCCAGATAGGCTGTGATCACCCGCGGGTCCGCACGGATGGCCTCGGGCGGCCCCTCGGCAATCTTCTGGCCGAAGTTGAGCACGACGATCCGGTCGGAAACCGACATGACGACGTTCATGTTGTGCTCGACCAGCATCAGCGTCAGGCCGCGTTCGACGAGGCGCCCCATCAGCTCGACCACGTTGCGGGCTTCTCGTGCAACCATGCCCTGCGTCGGCTCATCGAGGATCAGCAGCATCGGATCGCTCGCCAGTGCGCGGGCGATCTCCACCCTTCGCTGCTCGCCATAGGGCAACTCCGCCGGCATCCGGAAGCGGCTGTGGCTGATGCCTACCCATTCCAGCAAGTGCTCCGCCTTTTCGCGGCTTTCCTTGCGCTCTGCGCGGTCGCGCGGCAGCCAGAAGAGCGTGTCCCACACCTGCGCGTGCGTCCGGCCGGTGCGGCCGATCATGACGTTCTCGAGCGCGTTCAGGTGCGGAAACAGCCGCACGTTCTGGAACGTGCGCCCCAGGCCGCGCCGGTTGAGGCGGGCAGGCTCCCAGCCGGTGACGTTCTGGCC
>JBOGKK010000205.1:0-4284 GCA_050745425.1 Terriglobales bacterium | reverse complement strand
GGCCTCGACACCGTCTGGTTGAACCTGTGCCAGTACCGTTCGGCGGCCGAGCCCGCCGACCGCTCCAACCCCTGTCTTCCGCGCAAACCCTACGGAGCCCCGAAAACCGCCCTCTCCCGCTCTGCCGGCACCGGCATGCAAGTCGCCTCCGTCACCGCCGCCGACGGGGCCACGCTCACCTTCACCCAGGCCCACGACCTGCTTACCGTCACCCTCCCCGGTCCCTCGCGCGCCGGCCAGACGTTCCAGTTCACCGCCGCCTACCACGGCGTGCCCGCCAACGGCCTCATCATCGGCAAAAACCGTCACGGCGACCGTGAGTTCTTCGTCAACGAATGGCCCGACCTCGCCCGCAACTGGCTCGCCGCCGTCGACCACCCCTCCATGAAGGCCACCCTCACCATGGATGTCACCGCGCCGCGCCACTATCAGGTGCTCTCCAACGGCACCAAGCAGGAACAAATCGCGCTGCCCGGCGATCTCGAAGAAACCGTCTGGGAAGAGCACGTCCCCATCTGCACCTGGCAGTTCTCGATGGCGGTTGCCCCCTTCGCCGTCGATTACTTCGGCCGCTATCACGGCATCCCTCTCTCGGCCTGGGTGTTTCCGCAGGAACGCAAAGTCGGCTTCAAGGCCTTCTCCACCTGGACCCAGCCCATCCTCGAGTTCTACATCGATCACATCGGGCCGTTTTCCTACGAGAAGCTGGCGCAGGTCGAGGCCAACGGCACCGGCGGCGGTATGGAGCTCGCCAGTGATATTTATTATGGATACCCGCCGAGCGGCCCCGGACGCCAGCTCCTCGCCCACGAAATGGCCCATCAGTACTTCGGCGATTCCGTCACCGAATCCGACTGGGACGACGTCTGGCTCAGTGAAGGTTTTGCCACCTACTTCGCCCTCCTCTACACCGAACACCAGGATGGCCACGACGCCTTCATCCACGGCATCGAGCAAAGCGCCGCCTCCGCCCGCCGCTACTACCAGGCCCATCCCGACTCTCCGCTCGTCCACAACGACTTGAGCGACATCGGCGCCGTCATCGCCAACCAGCAGCAAATCTACCAGGGTGGCGCGCAGACGCTGCAGATGCTGCGCGGCGTCCTCGGCACCCGCACCTGGTGGGAAGGTATCCGGCTGTATTACAAGCGCCATCGCAACAAGAATGCCGACGACGCGGACCTGCAGCGCGCCATGCAGGATGCCTGCATAGCCGACGCCACCTGCCCCGCCTACGGCCACAATCTGGATTGGTTTTTCCCCGAGTGGCTCCATCGCGGCGGCATCATGACCGTCAGCGGCCACTGGAGCTACGACGCCTCTGCCCACGATGTTGTCGTCACCCTCGATCAATCTCCCGATCAGGGCACCTACCGCCAGATGCCCTTCCAGATCCAGGTGACCGAACCCCCGCCGCCCCCGCCCGCGCCCGGCACGCAGCGCCGTCGCCGCCGGCGCCGCATGCAGCCCGAACCGCCGCCGCCGCTTCCGGTGATTATGCTCAAAGGCGCCCAAGCGACGCTGCGCATTCCGGCGGCCAAGCCGCCCGTTGCCGTCACGCTCGACCCCAACCACTGGGTCACCCTCGCGCAAAAGAGCTTCACCGGCCCAGCGCAGCCGTAAGCCGGGCGTACCCGCTCCGGCTTACCGGCAGCTTCTCGCCGCTGCGCAGCACCACCATAAAGCTGTCTTTGCCCGCGGGTTCGATGCGCGCGACCAGTTCCAGCCGCACCAGCCATGAGCGGTGGATGCGCAAAAACTGGCGCGCGTCGAGCGCCGCTTCGAGGCTGGCGATGGTCTGCTGCTTGAGATAGCGCTTCCCCTCGCTCGCCAGCGACACATAATCATCCTGCGCTTCGGCAAAGTCGAGCCTGGTCACCGGGATAATCGTGACCTTCGTCCCGTCGCGCACCACGATCCGTTCCAGCGGTCCGCTGTGCGCCTCCCGCGCCAGCGCCGCCGCATCCGGCGGCCGCCGTGTCAGCGCCCGGTCCATCGCCGCCCGCAGCCGCTCCGCCGTAAATGGCTTCAGCAGGTAATCCACCGCATGGACCTCGAAGGCCCGCAGCGCGTAATCGTCGTGCGCGGTCACGAACACGACGGGAACTTTTTTGTCGATCAGTTCGAGCACTTCAAAGCCATCGAGCTTCGGCATTTGAATATCCAGCAACAGCAAATCGGGATTGTGCAGCGTCACGGCGCGCACCGCTTCAAAGCCGTTGGCGCACTCGGCGACAACTTCAATACGCCCGTCGTGGCACAGCATTTCTTTCAGCACCGACCGCGCCAGTTCTTCGTCGTCCACAATGACCGCTCTAAGCATAGGCCGCCGCCTCCGCCGGCAGGACCAGGGTGACGCAATACTGCGCGCCCGCAGCCGTAATTTCCATCTGTCCGCGCGGACCGAATACCGCTTCGAGCCGCGCCCGCACGTTGCGCAATCCCACCCCGCCCGAACGCTGCCGCACGCCCTCCGGGTCATAGGCGTTTTCCACCGCGACCACCAGCGTACCCTCGCGCGCCGCCGCCCGCAGCACAACCGCGCCGCCCTCCACCAGCCCGCTGATGCCGTGCACGACGGCATTTTCCACCAGCGGCTGCAGCAGCAGCGGTGGCACCAGCACCTCGAGCGCCTCGTCGCTGACCTGCGCCTCGAAGCGCAGCCGTGCCCCAAAGCGAATTTGCTCGACTGCCACAAAGCTGTGAATGAGCGCCAGCTCCTCGCGCAGCGGCACCATCTCCCGTGCTTCGCCCAGCGCCCCCCCGAGCGTCAGCGTCCGCCGCAGAAAGTCCGCCAGCCCGACGCACATCTCCCGTGCCCGTGCGGCATCGGTCGAGGTCAGCGCGCTGATCGAGTTCAGCGAGTTGTAGAGAAAATGCGGGTTGATCTGCGCTTTCAGCGCCTTCAGCTCCGCCTCTTTCGCCAGCCCGTGAGCCTGCTGCACACGCTCGATTTCGATCGCCAGGTAATAGCCCGCCGCGGTCAGCCAGTAAAACAGAATTCCGGGAATCCACACCGCGATCATCCCCGCCGTATCCAGCATCGGCCAGCCATAGACGAACGCCAGCAAGCGTGCCAGCAGCGACCAAATCCAGCCTATAAAGACGCCGTCCACCGCGTGCGCGGTCATCGCCGCGCCCGCATTCCGGCTCAGCGACAGGGCCCGGCACGTGTACCAGATCGGCAGCAGCCCGAAGGCCAGCACCAGCGCCAGCGGGGCCGCCAGTGCCGCCGCATGGCCCACCGGCAAGCCGGTTGCGTGCAGCAGGTAGGCCAGCAGAAATCCCAGCGGCACCCACGCCCCCACATAGATCGCCAGCCTGCGGTTATTGGCCAGAATCGGGTGCATTAGTTTTTGACCACCACGCCGCCAAACATCGCAAACCCGGTGATGATCAGCCGCTTCGCTCCCGGCTGCGGCATGTCCTGATGCGTCTCGTCGCTGAAGCCGCCGAGCAGCGGCTGCCCGCGCATCTCGATAATCCAGCGCTCGGGAACCCGGAGCTCCACGCCCCCGAAAACCGCAGAGACATCAACTCTGGCCTCGTTGCCGTCGATTTCAGCCCGACGCAGATCAATCTGTACCCCGCCAAAAATGGCTTCCACGTGCCCGCCCCGGAACTGCTGCGAGTTGATCCGCCGCTGGTAGCCGCCGAAGATAGCAAAGCCTTCCAGCTTCTCTTCCGTGGTGCTGCCGCCGCCCGCCGACTCCGTTGCACCTGCCTCTTCTCTAGCGCCCGGGCGCGTGCTTGCAGCTTCGCCGCTATCGCCCGCCCAGGCGTAGCGCCGCCGCGGACGGTAGTACTGCCAACTCCGCTCACCGTGCGCCCAGGTCCTCCGAAACAGCAGCCCGATGCCCGCTGCGATCAAAATCAGCGGCCACCAGTTGGCAAGATTAAGGTACCAATACCCCATGTTGCTGCCGATCCAGCCTGCACCCACGATGATCGCAAGCACGCCCCAGAACGTCCGCGCCCCCTGCGGCCGAAACGTCAGGATCTCGATGCCGAAAATAATGAACACTGCCGGCCAGAAGTATTGAAATACGTACCCGGCCTGCACGATGTGCAATTGGTCAAGCAGAAAGATCACCCCCAGCGCGATCAGAATCAGCGGGCCAAACAGCCCGCGACCGCCGCAGCGGAGATGACGAGGATTGGGACTCATTTCTTCGGACATCGGCTTACGCCTCCAAGTCCGACATTATGCAATGTCCCTGCCCCGCACGATCCGGAATCGGCCAGTCGCCGCCGGTTACCGGCGAATGGCGCTTTTAGCAACTC
>JBOGKK010000204.1:0-1571 GCA_050745425.1 Terriglobales bacterium | reverse complement strand
CGCAGCAAGCGCCGTGCGCAGGCGCTCGGCGAATGCCTGCGGGGTGCGCCGGGAGGTGCTGGCCAGCACGCTGCCTCCGCGCGCGGCACGGATGATGGTATCGATGAGTTGCGCGGCCAGTGCATCGTCGAAGTCGATGCCGCGGCCCGGGCCGCCCATCAGCAGCGTGACGCGCGGGCGCGGCAGTGCCTCGAATTCGGCGAACGCCTCGCGGCCGGATGCGAGCCAGGCGTCATCGACGGGATTCAGCGAACCCAGCGTGGTCAGCACGTTGGCTCCTTGCAGCCGGTCGTGCGCGGGCACGATCACGGCGTCCCAGTGACGCGGGTCGATGCGCGGATCGAGGATCTGCACCGTGTAGCAACCGCCGTCGGAAAGCTTGCGCAACATGCGGGTGAGCAGTGCGGCACTGCGCCCGCAGCCGATCGCGATGTCGGGCCACGGCGCTTCGAAACCCGCGCGGTCGCGGGCGCCGAGCGCCAGCCGTCCGCCCGGCAGTCGGCATGGCGCCAGCCAGGCCCACGGCGCGCGCAGCTGCAAGGTCATGACCCGCGCCGATACGCCCAGCGCGGATGCCAGCGCCAGCGCCTGGCGCTCGTTGCCGGCGGCGCCGTCGCTGATGACCCAGGCGGAGTGGGGTGGCTGTGGCATCGGCTCGTGCGGCGTCGGGAAGATCACGCGATTATGCGGTAGATCGCTCGGAAGATAGACTGCGGGCATGCGCTTCGCGTGTCTGCGGTGAGAGGTTCCGTCATGCTTGGCACCCCCGAAATCGCCATCCGCCTGTTGCTGGCCGCCGTGCTCGGCGCGGTGATCGGCTTCGATCGTGAACGCCATTCCTGGGCCGCCGGCCTGCGCACCCACATGTTGGTGTGCCTGGGCGCGGCGCTGGCGATGATCGTCTCCGCGTTCGCGTTTTCCGACGTTTTGCAGCAATGGCCGCGGGTGGTGCTGGATCCGTCGCGCATCGCGGCGCAGGTCATCAGCGGCATCGGTTTCCTGGGCGCCGGCACCATCATGTTCCTGCACCGCGAGAACGTGGTGCGCGGCCTGACCACCGCGGCGGGCCTGTGGGCGGTGGCGGCGATCGGGCTTGCGGTCGGTGGTGGCATGTACGCCGCGGCGGTGATTGCCACCGCAGTGGCTTGGGTGATTCTGGCGGTGCTGAAGCCGCTGGAGCGGCGTTTCGCGGTGCGCAAGCCCCTGCCGCAGGTGCGGGTGGGTTTCGCGGGGCGGGCCTCGCTGGCAGCCATCGAACAGGTACTGATCGGGCGGGATTTGCCGGCCAGCACCATCGTCACCCGGCGCATCCCGGACGATGGCGACGAGGTGACGGTGGAGTTCGCACGCGGCTTCGAGCGCAACGTGCTCGGGGAGCTGGCCGATGCGCTGCGTGGCTTGCCCGGTGTCGCGACGGTGTCGCTGGACATCACCGAGCACGGTGGGTGAAGCCGGGCGCGCTGCGCCGTACTCGGCTTCGCCGCAGAGTGTTTTTCAACACCCTGCTAGAATTGGCTTGATCGATTTGATGGATCTGCGCGCATGCCCCCCCACCCGGCCCCTTCCTTCCC
>JBOGKK010000203.1:0-5176 GCA_050745425.1 Terriglobales bacterium | reverse complement strand
TGTTTTTGGGGTAAATGTCACTTTTAGTGGTGTAAGTTGTTGATTACAGGTGGCGTGGAGGGTTACAGTCACCACGCTATTTCTGGCTCCCGCAGCGGGGAAGCGCGGCCGGGGCGCCTCCCGCAGGGATGGGTTAAATCGGTTGTCAAGCGTACGGGGCCGGCGGGCACCTGCCGGGGCTACCTGGGTCGCCTTTTAAGATCCCCTACTACTTTTAGAGTGCCTTTCAGGGTTGCTGGGTTGCCTGGGGCCCGCGGGTGCTGGAGCGGGTGATCGAGAAGGTCGGCAGCCCGGCGGCAATCCGCTGTGACAACGGGCCGGAGCTCGCGAGGCGGCGTTCCCTGGCTTGGTGCGCACAATACCAGATCGTGCTGGCCCACATTCGTCCCGGGGGGCCAATGTAGAACGGCCGTTCCGAGAGCTTCGACGGGCGCTTGCGGGACGAGTGCATGAACAGCAACTGGTTCATCAACCTGGCCGACGCGCGCGCCAAGATCGAGCGGCGGCGGCAGGAGTACAACACCGAGCGTCCGCTCAGCGAGCTTGCCTATCGGTCGCCCCTGGAGTTCGCGGCACTACTGGGGCAAGCAGGCGGTGGGTATCTATCAGGCGGCCGGGTGGCAAGCTTCGGGCAGCTTGGACGATCCCTGAGCGCCAGCGGCCGGACCGCTCAAAACGCGAAAATCCGAGCGACATCCAGATGCGTGCAATTGTCATTCACTTGACGTACAATACCCACGGGGTGTTTCATGGCTGCAAACGCGTTGGTGCAAGCTCGCATTGATCCCGAGGTCAAAGAGCGGGCGGCGGCTGTACTGAGCGAACTAGGCATCACGGTTTCCGATGCCGTTCGAATCCTGCTAACCCGCACGGCCAATGAGGGGGCCCTGCCCTTCTCGTTGGCTCGGAATGCCACTGAGCACAATGCATGGTTCCGCGCCAAGGTTCATGAGGCATTGGACGACAAGCGCGCCCCGGTCCCCCACTCGCAGGTGGAAGAACATTTCGCTGGACGCCGCGCCGCGGCACGAAGAAGGGAACGCAGCTAGGCCGTGATCTTGGAATGGTCGCCACTTGCGCTGGGCGATCGCAACGCAATCTTTGACTATATCGAAGCCGACAGCCCGCGCGCCGCGATTGATATCGACGATCGCATCCGCGCGGCGGCTGAGCGCCTGATCAAATTTCCGGCGGCCGGCCGGCCTGGCCGGGTTGAGGAAACGCGTGAGCTGATCATTCCACACATGCCATATATCGCCGTTTACCGCGTCACCGGCGGTACCATCCGCATCCTGCGCGTGCTCCACGGCGCACAGCAATGGCCGTAAGAACTGTCGCGGGAGCCCTGATTCCGGAAGTCCTGCACGCAGATGCCCGCTTGAGAGCCCAAAGTCGCTGCGCTGCGTTGACCGTGCCGCCCTCCGCGCCACCCGCAACATCATCTGGCGTGGCTGCGCCACGCCACCCGCTTGACGCTCAACCGGGCCGGGGGCCCCTGGAGCCCCAGCCCGGCGCCCGCGTTCGGTCTGGCCCGCGTCCCCGCGAACCTCGTCAAGTGCATGGAGAAAGGCAAACTTCCACCCCAAATGGAGGATGCCGAAATCGATCGCGCCGCCATCAAGTCCTGGCTCGAGGCGAGCGGCTACAAGCACATCCCTGCGGGCAACGGCGTTGCCTTCGACGCCATGCCACCTGGCACCTTC
The DNA here is from genome assembly GCA_050745425.1 of Terriglobales bacterium. Classification (GTDB taxonomy): domain Bacteria; phylum Acidobacteriota; class Terriglobia; order Terriglobales; family SCQP01; genus SCQP01. The sequence continues at coordinate 3,473 of JBOGKK010000203.1, read as the reverse complement.
AGCTTTCGCACGAACGTTCCCGTCCGCCTCGAAGCCAGCTCCCAAACCGTCAATATTCCTATCGACGCTGCAAGCCGCGCTCGACAGCCAGAAAACGCAGGCTGAACGCAACCGCCTCGGCCCGTTCGCAACGCCGAACGCCCTCGCGCGCGATGTTCTCAAATACGCCCGCTCTCTCCTGCCACCACGCGAAGCCATACACTTCCTCGACCCCGCCATCGGCACAGGCTCGTTCTACTCAGCTCTGCTCAGCGAACTCCCGCCCCAGTGCATCAGCGAAGCGACCGGCTTCGAACTCGACCCGCACTACGGCAAACCCGCCGCTGCCCTCTGGAAAAGCCACTCCCTTCTGCTAAAACTCGCAGACTTCACCAGCGCGCCGGCTCAACCTCGCTTCAGTCTCATCATCTGCAACCCTCCCAACGTTCGCCACCACCACTTGCAACATTGCGACAAAAGCCATCTCCAGCTCCAGGCGCAACAATCGTGCGGCGTCAAACTGAGCGGCCTCGCTGGCCTCTACTGCTATTTCATGGCTCTCGCCCACGGATGGATGACCAGCGGTGCCGTCGCCGGCTGGCTCGTGCCCAGCGAATTTATGGATGTCAACTATGGACGCACGCTTAAGCAATATCTGCTCGAGCGCGTCACCCTCCTCCACATTCACCGCTTCGATCCTAACGACGTGCAGTTCGCAGATGCTCTTGTATCTTCCGCCGTCGTCTGGCTCCGCAACGCCCCGCCTCCCAAAAATCACGCTGTCACATTCACCTTCGGCGGCAGCCTCCAGGCTCCAAAGCACTCGCGATCGGTACCCGCACACGCTCTCGCTCACGAGCCCAAATGGACGTGCTTCCCCGCCGCAGACGTCCGCACGACTGACGGGCTTCCAACCATCGCCGATTTTTTCAAGATCAAGCGCGGCCTTGCGACGGGCAACAACGATTTCTTCATCCTTTCCGAGGAGCAAATCAACGATCGCGGCCTGCCCATGGAGACCTTCACCCCGGTCCTTCCCAGCCCCCGCTTCCTCGCCGGTGACGAGGTAACGCCCGACCGCCATGGCAACCCGAATATTGAGCGACGCCGCTTTCTGCTCGACACCAAGCTCCCCGAAGAAATAATCAAGCACCGCTTCCCCGCCTTGCACGCCTACCTCGAAGAAGGCAGAGCCCAAGGCCTCCACGAGCGCTATCTTTGCAAGCACCGCCCCATTTGGTACGCCCAGGAGAACCGCCCGCCGGCACCCATCGTCTGTACCTACATCGGGCGCGGCGACACCGAGAGCGGGCGCCCCTTCCGTTTCATCCTGAATCGCTCCCGCGCTACCGTCGCCAATGTCTACCTGGCCATTTATCCCACCCCCACTCTCGCCCGCGCCCTCGCGCACGATCCCGATCTTATTCGCCGTATCTGGAAAGAACTCAACGTCATTGCCCCCGAACAGCTTCTCGGCGAAAGCCGCGTCTGCGGCGGCGGCCTGCACAAGCTCGAACCGAAGGAGCTCGCCAACGTCCCCGTCCCCACGCTCGCCGCCATCATCCCCCAAATCGGCCGGCTACCAAAGCAGACCGACATGCTGGCCCAACTCGCCGTGTGAAATAACCCAGGGTTGGATCATCCGCCTCCGGCTGATCGTCATCGTCCTGCCGCCGCCAAGCGTTTCCTCTGTGCAACGCCGACTCGTTGCTGATGCTCCGCTGCATACTCCGGCTCGGCAATCTCACCGACGAATGCCGGCCAGTTGTTTATGGAAATCCGCCAGTGTGCCAGGTAGCCGCCGGAGCGGGCCGACGCGCACACTTGCAGCGGCCGGGGGAGCCAGCAGCAGTATCACTCATTGCTATATTCCTCCTCTTCGGGCAACCTACTCCGGCGCAACCCTGGAGTCAAATGGCGCGTGCACTTCTGTTCGGGCTTGCTGTCGGCCTGTTGGCAAACTGAGCGCGGCGTGGCGGAGGCACTACTGATTCAGGCTTCGGTGGCCACGAATGGGGCTAGAGGTAGCGGCCGAGGAAGCGGGTGAGGAGGAAGGCGTCGGCGAATTTGAAGGGGGAGCGGCCGATGGTGTAGTGGCCGCAGGGGAGGGCGTGGGTTTCGTGATGGAGGCCGAGGCGACGAAAATCGGCGACGACACGGCGGGAGAATTCGGGGAGGAAGCAGGGGTCGTAGCGAGCCCAGATGAGGAGATTTTTTTTGGGGGCAAGGCGGTCGGTGGCGGTGAATTGGTCGAGGTAGCTGGCGGGGCTGATGGCGCGCCAAGCATCGCGGAGTCCGGGCTGGTCGATGAAGGGTTCGAGACTGCGGCGGACGTGGTCGGTGGCGAGTCCGGTCCAGACGACATCGCCGAAATACTGGGAGATGTGGTTGAAGCCGTTGACGCGCAGGCGCTCGTCGTGGGCGCTGGCCAGCAGAGCGTAGCAGGAACCGAGGCTGGTGCCGACGATGCCGAGTGAGTCGTAGCCTTGCTGCTGCAGCCAGTCGAGGCTGGCGCGGATGTCGATGACGGCCTGGCGGGCAGCGTGGATGGTGCGCCCGATATTGGCATCGACGGTGTACTCGGCGCGTTTGAGTGCGGCCGGCATGCGGCGGTCGTGATAAGGCATGCTGACGCGGAGAGCGCTGACGCCATATTTCTGAAACATGCGGCTGAGGCCGATGTGGCTTTGGGCGTCGCCGTTCCATTGCGCGACGACGGCGACGGCACGGCGGGAGCGCGGCTTACCGGCGGCGGCAGGCGCGGCGGGAAACCAGCGGGCAATGACGTCGCGATTTTCCGGCCAGGGAGTGTCGACGGGGGAGCGGAAGCGCAGGACGTCGTCACGCAGGGTGAATTCGCGCACGGGATCGTAGGCGAAGAACTGATCGCTGGAGGCGATGACGCGGGCGCTCCATTGGCGCAGGAGGGGGAGGACGTCGGAGGGTTTGGCGGAAGCAGGCCAGTCGGGGACGCCATTCATGGGGGTGCGGCGGAGCCACTCGGCGCCCCAGGCGAAGGGGGTGACGCGGCGATCCTGGTCGACGCGGTTGAGGCGGCGTTCCCAGCGGAGGATGAGATTCGCGTAAGGACTTTGCACCCGGGAGCACCGTATGCGTTCATTTTGGCATGCGAATTGCTTGGGATTCAAGCGTGACTTGCCACTTGTTGAGGTAAGTTCAAGTAGAATGCAATTGCACACGAAGTTTCTACCCAGGGAGGAATTTATGACGCTTCGCACTATCACTACAGCCGGAATGACCGTGCTGCTGGCGCTGTCCGTGGCGGCGTGTTCGAAGAGCAGCGCTGGCACGCAGGATCAGCAACTGACGCAGGCGGCGCAGAGTAAAATCAACGCCGACAGCAGTCTGCAGGGAGACGGCATCCAGGTTGCGGTGAGCAACGGCGTGGCCACGCTGACCGGCACGGCGGCGAACAACGCGGCGCGGAATGCGGCGGCGCAGGACGCGCAGGTGCAGGGTGTGACGCAGGTGAA
>JBOGKK010000202.1:0-9847 GCA_050745425.1 Terriglobales bacterium | reverse complement strand
CTGCTGTAGCATCGCCGACCGTACCGCCTGCGGCTTTGACCCCAGGAAAAGCCGCACGCAATCGCCCGAAGCTTGCTACACCGACGCTGTTTTTGCTCTAGCCTCCGTACGGATCCGGGTTCGGCAGTTCCTCCCCTCCGCTGCCACCAATCGCGACTTGCGCCGGCTCCGGCTCTTCCGCCTCTTCCCCTGGCGCCAGAAACCGGTTCTCTTCCAGCCCCTGCTGCCGCGTGTACAAATCGAAGTACCGCCCCCGCTTCGCCAGCAGCTCCGCATGCGTTCCGCGCTCGGCGATGCGGCCGTCTTCGATCACCAGAATCTGATCCGCTGCCCGAATCGTCGACAGCCGGTGTGCAATCACAAACGTCGTGCGCCCGCGCAGCAGATACGCCAGGCCCTCCTGAATCAGCGCCTCGGATTCCGAATCCAGGCTGCTGGTCGCCTCATCGAGGATCAGAATGCGCGGATCGGCCAGCACCGCGCGCGCAATCGAGAGCCGCTGCCGCTGCCCGCCCGACAGCTTGACCCCGCGCTCGCCCACCACGGTGTCGTAGCCCTTGGCGAAGCCTTCGGCAAACGCTTCCACGCGCGCAATCCGGCACGCCCGCAGAAACGCCTCTTCGCTCGCCCGCGGCCGCGAAAACATCACATTCTCGCGAATCGTTCCGTCGAACAGGAACGACTCCTGCAGCACCACCCCCAACTGCTCCCGGTACGCTCCCAGCGGAACCTTCGCCAGATTGCGCCCGTCCACCCGAACCGTACCCTCCGTCGGCTGGTAGAACGCCGCCAGCAGCCCGATGATGGTGGACTTGCCCGCGCCCGATGGCCCCACCAGCGCCGTCATCGTCCCCGGCGCCGCCGTAAAGCTGATGGCGTGCAGCACTTCGGGCCCCAGTTCACCTTGCTCGCTGTAGGCAAACGACACACCGTCAAACTCGATCTCCCCACGCACTGCCGATATCGCGTCGCGGGCCGGCTCTGCGCTGTCCTCCGGCGTCATGGCCAGCAGTTCCTGTGTGCGCTCCAGGCCCGCCATGGCTTCCGACAATTGCGTGCCAATCCCCACAATCTGCATCACCGGCGCCACCAGCATGGCCAGATACAGGTTGAACGCCACCAGATCCCCGAGCGTGATCGATCCGCCGATCACCCGCTCCACGCCCATATACCACATCGCCGCGCCCACCACCCCCACCAGCACCTTGCCCGAAAGGTCCATGGCGGAGGCAGCGTTCAGCGTCCGAAACACATTCTGCAGCAGCCCGTCCAGCCCCTTGCGGAACACCTCCGCCTCGCGCTCCTCTGCGTGATAGCCCTTGACCACCCGCACCCCGGCAATCGATTCCGTCAGCCGTCCCGTCACCGCGGCATTGATCCTGCGCCGTTCGCGAAAAATCGGCCGGATGGTGGCAAACGATTTTTGAATGCTGAGCGTAAAAATCGCAATCAGCACCGCCGCCACCACCGTCATCGCCGCGCTGATGCGCAGCAGCAGCGCCAGCGCGATCGCGGCGGTAATAATGCTGCCGGCAAATTGCACCAACCCGGTGCCCAGCAGATTCCGCACCCCCTCCACGTCGCTCATCACGCGCGACACCAGCGCCCCGGTATTGTTGTGATCGTAAAAGCTCACCGGAAGCCGGCTCAGGTGCTCCTGCACCTGCCGCCGCAGCTCATTGATCAGTCGCTGCGCCTCTTTCGACAGCGTCTGTACTAACGCGTAGCTGGTCGCTCCTTGCAGTGCCGTCGCGGCCAGCACAATGGCGATGATCGGCACCAGCCACCCGATCTCCTTCTTTCCGATGACGAGGTCAATGAGGTACTTGGTGGAGGTGGGCAGCACCAGCCCGCACACCCGGTTCACCACCATCAGCAAAAAGCCCGCCAGCAGCAACACCCACCGCGGCTTCAGCAGTGCCCACGCATGCGGCCACACCGCGCGCCAGCTCCGGTTCGCTTGTCCCCCAGTGCCGTGCGCGCCCCCCATGCCCCAGCCCATGCCCATCATACCCATACCTTTCAGTCTAATTCCCACGCGCCGCCGCAGGCGGCAGCGCGGAGGAGCACTGAACGCCAGCGGAGGACCGTGCCGGGAGCCAAAGCCCGAATTCCGAGCGACGGACGGGAGCGACCCAAGCAAATAGTGGCGAGCCACACCCCGGTTCTATATCAGAGTGGAAGCTGAGAAAAGGCTTTCGGCCACGGCCTCGCAAATAGGCATTCCCGTCTCCTCCTCGATCCAGAACCACTGCCCATTCGCGTTGACCTCCAGAAAAACATAATGACCGCTTGGCGTCACGATCATATCCACGCAGCCAAATTCCAGCCCGAGGTGCTCCATCAAAGCCAAGAGCTTCTCAGCGACAGCGGGAGGGAGATTGAATTTTCTGGACGCTGGCGGCCCATCCGTGGCGTGGCGCCAGTCGTACCGCGCCCCTGCAACGGTTTGGGAGTCGATCGCTGCCGTGAACAAGCGGCGGCCGACGACCACCACCCTGAGCTCAAATTCCTTTTCGACGAGCTCCTGAAAAAGGCACGGGCCCATGCGTACGGACCCAGCCGACTCGACCAAGTCCGCGCGAGCAACCGGATTCGTGAAGATCATCTTGGAGATGCCGCCCACTCGGGTCGGCGAGAATTTTTCGTAGGGCGTGAGCGCCTTATAAATCACCCGGCCACCCATGCTATCGAAGAAACTGATCGCATGGTCCGGATCATTGGTAACGAGAGATGCAGGGATCTCCAATCCTACCCGCGATGCTATTGCAAGCTGGAACGGCTTGCTCTCTGCACAAACCATCCTTGCCCAAGGGTTGATCCAAAATCGATCGGCGAGCAACTGCCAAAGGGTGCGAATAACGTGCGCAGACTCTCTGTGCACGAAGTCCCGGTCCTCCGGCGAAAGCTCAGGGCTTTCCTCCGGCGGGAGCACGGCTCGGTACCAAACAGAGCTCACGTGTTCGAGATCGCGGCTGCAGCCAGCGACATTCAGCAACTGCCCGCAGCGCTGCATCGGCCCAGCACTCAAGGTGACCCTTACCTCCTGCGGGAACAATCTCGTCGGGAAAACGACCACCTCCTCCCCTCGGGACCGCAGATGCCCGGCCACAGCCATAGCCGTCGAGTCGTTAAATTCGGTAAGAGCAAGAATCATATTGGCGGCAGCTCGTAGGGGCCCCGAGTGCCAGCGGGCGGACCCTTTGAGGAACCAAAGCCTGCACTCCGAGCGACCAACTGGAGCGACCCAGGCAAAAAGTGGCGACCCACTGAGCGATGGCTTTGGCACCGCCTCGCAGCGGTGCCAAAGCGCAGCAATGGTTCAAATGAGCGAAGAGCTGCCAGGCTCATCATTGAGATCACACTCAAGGCCTTCGCAGCCGCCACCAAATGTGCTGGAAGTGGTGAAGGCCATGTCGCCTTCAGGCGGACGAACGGAGTAGGAGACCTCCAGAAACCTGGCGCCGAACGGTCTCGCAGTGTTGTCGAGTTTCATGACAAAAATACCTCCTCCTAGGAGATTTAACAGACAGCGACAGGCTATACTCTGTGGGGGGGGGGCATGTCAACAAATATTTTTCTTTCTGCTCGACGGGCCCTGCGCAGACACTCGGCGTTGAGCGCGACAGTCGCGCTTGCCCCTCCGGTCGCGGCGGCGGCTGTAGCCTTGACAGCCGCAATTGCGATCTTTTGCTTTCCGCTCGGTCCGGTGCCAATCTCCAACTTGACCAACATTTGGCTCACCAGCTCGCGCGTGCCGGGTCTCAGTATGGGGCTGCCGGACGAACTGGCCGCGCGTGTCGCGCAACTGCCAGAATTTTCGCAATCGGTGCGCGTAGCGGTCGAGCCTCGCGTTTGGGATTTTGGGGCCCGCCCGCAGCAGGTTGTGACGGCGTTTGTGACGCCCGGCTTTTTCCAAATCTTGAATTTACAGCCCGCGTCAGGACGTTTCGATCACTCCGGCGGCAGCAACAACCACGTCGTTGTGAGCTGGGAAGCCGCCACATCGCTTCTGGGCGGGGCGCGAGCTGCCGTGGGCCGGCAAATCCGTTTGGCGGGGGCGATCTATACGGTGAGCGCCGTCGCACCGAGAAACTTCGACTTCCCCAATTTCGAGAGCCCTGGATTCCCGGTATCAACCGGAGTATGGGTGGTTCACCGCGCCCCGCCCCACGACGATCTTGGGGACCAGACCGTGCTGGCGCGCATCGCACCGGGCGTGAACCGGCGCACCCTCCAAGCAGAGCTGGACCGCGCTGCAGCCGCCGTGAATCCGGCCGCAGGAGCGCACGGCGCGCGGCTCCGTGCTACCACCGTTCGCGGGGAGGTGACCGCTCGACGCGCACCCCTGGCACTCGTCCTACTCGGTTCGGGCGTGCTTCTGTGGTTGGTCGGGGTGATGATCGCGGCGCTATTACTCCTTGAGGATGCCCTGCATCGACTACCCGAGATGGCAGTGCGCACCGCTCTTGGCGCCAGCCGCGCGCGGCTTGTGAGGCACGCGCTTTCCGAGACCGCCGCCATCCTGCCTCTGCTGGTAATCGTATCTGTCGCGTTCGCTGCGGGCGGGTGGCATCTGCTCCGGCTCTGGTCGCCGAATCTGATCGCCGCAGCCGCGGCGGGGCGCCTCTTGGCGTGGGCGCTAGTGTGTGCCGCTGGTCTGGCGAGCCTCAGCATTATGGCAGCGGCTCTTCTCCCCCCCCTCAGCCTACCCCGCGCCGCTCTTGCCGCCCGGCCGCTGCGCTCAACTGCACACCACGCGCGGCGGCTTGGCCCCGCGCTTGTCGTTTGTGGCATCGCTTTTGCGACATTGGCTCTCTACGGCGCCTTAGTTTTCCTACGAAGTGCGCAGCGGATCAGTGGGCTGAAAACGGGCATGGATACGACCGGGATCGCGGCTGCCACCATTGCCTCGCCGCCGGGGCTGGGATGGAACGCCGCACAGCGCATCGCGTTCCGGGCCGCATTGCAAGCGGGTATCAACCGCATGCCTGGCGTCGTAGGGAGCGCCCTCAGCGGCGCGCCGGTCCTTGCAGGCGCCGGATTTGCCCACTTTGCGGCGATGGCCAATGGCACGCGCATCCCGGCAACGATCCACCGGGCGGTTGCGCCCGGCTATTTCAAGCTGTTGCACATTGCGCTGCTCCGCGGCCGCGCGTTCACACAGACCGACGCCGCGCGGCCAATGACGCAGGCAATCATCAGCCACTCACTTGCGCATCAGGCCTGGCCGCGACGCAATCCGGTCGGGCATGCCCTGCAAGTCGGCGGATCCAGCCTCACCATCCTCGGGGTGGTTGCCGATACGCGCGACAATTCGCTGCTGCAATACCCTAGTCCGGAAATCTATACGCCTCTGGCGCAGCTCCTGCCGTCCCAATTCCAGATCACACTTCTCGTGCGCGGTAACGCGCCGGCGCAGCTCACCCGCGCGATCGACCAGCTCATCTGGACGCATTGGCCGCAGCTTTCGGTCCTGCACGCAGGCCCGCTTGACGCCTCCATCGCGCGGGCCGAGGGGCCGCCACGAGCGGAGTCGCAGGCGACCGTGGTGCTCGCCGCGCTGACGGCGCTCTTGGGCATGTTGGGCCTGTTCGCCTGGCTACAGTGCGAGATGCAATGGCACCAGCACGAGCTGGCGGTCCGCGTTGCCTGCGGCGCGACGCCGGCTCAAATCTTGACGCTCGGGATCCGGCGCGGCACCACTTGCTGGGCGTGGGGCGCTGGGTTGGGTGTGATCTGCTGCCTGGCGATACACCCTCTCATCGTGCATCTGCTTGCCGCCCCGCCGCCCCTGCGCGCGGCCTGCCTTGCCACCCCGGCCGTCCTCACCGGCTTCGCAGCGGTTGCCGCCTCGCTGATTCCGGCCTGGCAGGCCAGCCGCGTACCGCCCGCCCTCCTATTGCGGGGATGACCGCAGCGGTCTGTACACACCCTGTGTCGGCAGCGGCGAGCCTCCCGGTCGCGGCAACTCGGAGACGCTATGAGCAAGTGCGGGCGTCCGTTATTGGGGAGCGAAGCCCAGCCACAGCCCGACCGACGGGAGGGCCGCGATAGCTAAAAGTGGCTGTGCCACTAGCTCCCGCGCCGGAACTGCCAGTACACGCCGTAGCGTTCGTCGAGCACGTTGTGCAGCGGAATGAGCTCCATCGTGGCGCCTTGGCCCACCGTCTCGAACTGCAGGTTGGAAGTGTTGCGCACCCACGTAGCCGATTCTGCATCCTCGCCGTGGGCCAGTTGGATTGCGGTCTTGCCGGCACGGTGTCCGGATGTCGCAGCCAACTCCGTTCCCCCGTACGGTCCGCTGGGAGCGTGCGCGGCGTCATACTGCATAGCTCGCGTCAGACCATCGCGACCCAGTCTCGCCGCCAGCACCAGCGGCCCGTAAGTGGCTGCTTGCTGTGAGCGGTCGCCGCGCAATGGTTCCGCGCGCAGCGTCATCGGCAGCTTCAGCGTGATCGTATCGCCGGCATGCCAGGTGTTCTCGACCGTCAGATAGCTGCCGGGTGCCGCAAAGGCCTCCAGCCGGCGGCCATTGATGCTCACGCTCCCGCCCGCGGCCGTCCAGGCCGGAATGCGCAGATTCAGCGCCAGCTTCACCGGCCGCTCGGTCTGAACCTTCAATGTCGTCGTGTCCCCGTCGGGTAGCGTGGTCTTTTGGGTCAGCGTGAGCCCCTTTTCCGGCCAGCGCAGCTCGCTCGGAATAAACAAATTCACAAACAGCGTGTTGTCCTTGCGGAAGTAGATCGAGTTGGCAAACTTTGAAAACTCTTCCGCTCCGGTGCCATCGCAGCACCAGAACGAACTGCGCGGCGAGCTGAAGTACTTCCACCACCCCGTCTGCAGCGGAAAATAGTACATCTTTCCGCCGTCGCCGGGATGCTGCGTCCCCAGCCGCGAATTCCACAGCGTGCGCTCGTAGTAGTCAAAGTAGCGCGGATCCGCCGTCCACGTGTACAAATGCCGCGTGAGCTTCAGCATGTTGTAGCCGCAGCAGCATTCCATGTTGTACCGGCTGAGAGTTTTGCCGAGCTGGCCTGCGTCCGCATACCAGTGCTCGCCGTAGCCGGTGCCGCCGGGCGCGTAGCAGCGCTCGCCGGTGATCTCGTGCCAGAAGTAATGTGCGATCTCGTGATAGCGCGGCTCGCCGCTCAGCTCGTAGCGCCGCGCCGCCCCGATCACCTGCGGAATATGCGTGTTCGCGTGCAGCCCTTTCAGGTCGTCGCGGTGCGCCGCCAGGGGATCGAAAAACACCTTCTTCTCAAACCGCCGCGCCGTGGCTTCGTACTTCCGTTCGCCGGTAAGTGCAGCGAGGTTGTAGAGCGACTCCTCCATACCGCCAAACTCGGTCTGCAGGATGCGCTGCAGTTGCGGCTCGCCCATGTCCTTGATCCAGTGCCCGGTCCAGTCGCCCAGCCCGGCCGCGACCTCCAGCGCCTGCTGGCTGCCGCAGTGCGTGTACATATCGAGGTTCCCGGCCATGATCTTGTGGATCGTATAGAACGGCGCCCACACCGGCTTGTCGCTTTCCAGCAGATCAAACAATTTCTCGGGAAATGCGCTGACATAGCCGTTGCCGTGCTGCTTCTGGCAGGTGGCCAACTCGGCGACCAGCGCTTCGCCCTGCTGTTTCACGGCCTCTTCGCCCAGCATCGCATAGCGCTGCCCGCACGACGAAAGATAATGCCCTCCGGCAAAATGCCCGCGGAGCTGGCACTGCGGTGCTTCCCAGCCGCTCAGTGGCTGTGCCGATGATGGCAGACCCGCGGTGAGGCGGAACATGTGTGCCAGGCTTTCCGCCGGCAGCGACTGCAGGTAGGCGTCGTTGACCTTGGCCGCGCTCAGAAACGCGCTGTCGTGCAGACGCACCTGCGCCAGCGGAAATGGCTCCGCCAGCAGCTCGACGCGCTCGCGCAGCGCCCGCCCCACGGCTGGCGCGGCAGCGGCCGTCGTGAGTGCTTTGGCCAACGAAGGCGCCGCTGCCACCGCTCCCAGCGCCGCTGCGGCTCCGCTAAGAAATCCCCTGCGCGAAAAATCCGCCATGTTTTCCTCCTCGGCCTTCAGAATAGGACTACATTGAAGCCAGTGAAACGATTTCTTTTCACCGCATCCGCGCTCATCGCGCTCGGAGGAATGCTGATGGCCTCACCGCCCGGCATCAGCCAGCGCCCGTTCGGCAAATTGCCGGACGGACGCACGGCTGAGCTCTTCACCCTCACCAACGCCCACGGCATGCAGGTCGAAATCACCAACTTCGGCGCCACCCTCGTCGCCTTGAAAGTTCCCGATCGCCACGGCAACTTTGCTGACGTCCTGCTCGGCTACGACACCCTCGCCGGCTACCTCGCCGACCACGAAACCTACTTTGGGGCCCTTGTCGGCCGCTATGCCAATCGCATCGCCTTCGGCCGCTTTTCCCTCGATGGCCGCACCTACACGCTTCCCATCAACAACCCGCCCAACTCGCTCCACGGCGGCACGACCGGCTTCAACCGCCGCCTCTGGCAGGCGCACCCGGAAACGATGCCTGGCGGTCCGGCGCTCGAGCTGCGCTATACCAGCCCCGACGGCGAAGAAGGCTACCCCGGCAAGCTCAACGTCCGCGTCGTCTACACGCTGACCAACGACAACGCCTTGCGCATTGATTACCATGCGACCACCAACAAGGACACGGTCATTAATCTCACCAGCCACGGCTACTACAATCTCGGCGGCGAAGGCTCCGGCAATGTACTGCCAACCGGCCTGACCATCTACGCCCACCATTACACTCCCATCAATAAAGACATGATCCCCACCGGCCAGATTGCACCTGTTGCCGGTACCCCGCTCGATTTCACTCACCCCACGGCGATTGGCGCACGTATTCACGACGACTTCGAGCAGCTCAAGCTGGCCGGCGGCTACGACTTCAACTACGTGCTGGATGCCGGCGCCACCGCAACCCCGGCTCTGGCGGCCGAGGCCTATGACCCGGACAGTGGCCGCGTGATGAAGGTCTACACCACTCAACCCGGCCTGCAGTTCTACTCCGCCAACTTTCTGAAGAACATCCACGGCAAGCACGGCCACATCTACGGTCCACGCTCCGCCTTCGCCCTCGAAGCCGAACACTTCCCCGACTCTCCCAACCACCCCGATTTCCCCTCCACCGAACTCAAACCCGGCCAGCACTACCGCGAAACCACCATCTATCAGTTTTCGACCCGCGGATAGCCGCTTGCGGGAATCGCCGGCAGCTGCGCTCGGGCCCGCGCCAATCAATTGACACTGATTCCGCGGAAGACGTACTCTGCCTTCACTTGCGAATAACCCGTCCCGCTGCAAATTGGAGGTTCAGGTGAAAGATTGCCGGTCGCTCGGCTCACGTTTTCGGCTGCTATACGCGGGGGTCGCGCCGCTTTGCACCCCGGGCAAAATCGGCGTGAAGGGCGGCGAAATTCCGCAGGGCGGCCCGCCCCGGGGAGTGATGCAGCCGTGGCCCCAGCGTAGCGCAGCGCCGGGTTGGGGCCAGGGGCCCTCAACCCGGCGCGAGCATAAGCGGGACGCGCGGCGTAGCCGCGCTGGGGCCCGCGCCTGTCAATGGCTATGCTTTGCGCTGGCAATCTGTACGCTGACGGTAGGGCTCGGCGCTTGCCGCCAGGCTCCCGCGCCGGCACTGGCGTTTACAGTCACGCCACAGCCAGGCTCGCACAATTTTCATGTGGTCTTCCGTTCGGCGGGCGGGAACGCCGAACTCGAGGATTTCACCATGCCCGTCTGGATGCCGGGCTATTACGGGCTCATGCATTATGCGCGCTTCGTCTCCCACTTCGCGGCGCAGGACGGTCAGGGGCACACGCTGGGC
>JBOGKK010000201.1:0-6276 GCA_050745425.1 Terriglobales bacterium | reverse complement strand
CGACATCGCAGCAAGAGAATTTTGATGGAGAGGTTATTGGGAGATGGTGATCTTTATCGGAGTGCTCGCGGCTGCGCTGGCATATTTATGGAGGATTGGCGCGCTCGAATGGTCTCCGGAGCGGCTGAAAAGGAGCAACTCTTGCGTTGGGAACTGACCAAGCCTGAAACCGCGGGGCTCACGGCCATCGGTGAAAACGAACCGATGGAACACACCGTCCGGCGCAGCGTGATCCTCTCGCGTGTGCAAGATTTGCTCGCGTGGAGCCGCAAAAATTCCATGTGGCCGTTCAATTTCGGGCTTTCGTGCTGCTACGTGGAAATGGCCACGAGCATCACCAGCAAATTCGATCTCTCCCGCTTCGGCGCAGAGGTGATTCGAGGCTCGCCTCGCGAAGCCGATGTCATGGTGATCGCTGGAACTGTGTTTCTTAAAATGGCTCCGATCATAAAGCGGCTCTATGAGCAGATGATGGAGCCGCGATGGGTGATCTCAATGGGATCCTGCGCGAATTCGGGCGGCATGTACGACATCTATAGCGTGGTCCAGGGCGTCGATAAATTCCTCCCCGTCGATGTCTATGTTCCCGGCTGCCCGCCCCGCCCCGACGCCCTGCTCGAAGGCATCCTCTTGCTGCGCGACGCCGTCGGCAGCGAGCGCCGCCCCCTCAGTTGGGTGGTCGGCGAGCAGCGCACCATCCGCCCCGCAATGCCCGTCCAGCGTCTGCTGAAGCATGACGCCCGCATGGCCGCCACGGAGTTGAAAAATCCCGACGAAATCTGATGCCGAACCCTGAGCCATCGCAAGCTGTGCCCCTCGGAGATGCCGTCGCCGCCGGCTCGCACTGGGTCCAGCCGCCGCATCCGGCCGCGCCCGTCCCCATCCCCGCTGGCCTCGAGTCCCTTCCCATCGTTGCCCAGGAAGCCACCCGTGACGGCATTCCCACCCTCTGGCTCGAACGCGATCGTGTCCCCGAAGCTCTCCGCTGGCTCAAGCACTCCTCTTCGCCCCGCTACGAAATGCTCTACGACCTCACCGCCGTCGACGAGCGTAGTCGCAAACCCGCACCTCCCGGCACTTCGCTGCCGCCGCGCCAGGACTTCACCGTCGTCTATCACCTGTTTTCCTTCGGACGCAACGAATACCTCCGCCTCAAGGTCCCCCTCCGCGACGCCGACCTGCACCTGCCCTCGGTTACCAGCATCTGGCCCGCCGCCAACTGGTACGAGTGCGAGGCCTACGACATGTTCGGCATCCGCTTCGATGGCCATCCCCATCTGCGCCGCTTGCTCATGCCGCGCTCCTGGCAGGGCCATCCGCTGCGCAAGGAACATCCCGCGCGCGCCACCGAAATGGGCCCCTTCCGCCTGTGGGAAGAGAAAGTGGATCAGGAGCAGGCCGCCCTGCAATTCCACCCCGAAGACTGGGGCATGTCCCGCAGCCGCGGCGATACCGATTTCATGTTTCTCAACATCGGCCCGCAGCACCCCGGCACCCACGGCGTGCTCCGCCTGGCGCTGCAACTCGACGGGGAAACCATTGTCGATGTGGTTCCCGATATCGGCTACCACCACCGGGGCGCCGAGAAAATGGGCGAGCGCCAAACCTGGCACACCTACATCCCTTACACCGACCGCGTCGACTATCTTGCTGGGGTAATGAACAACTTCGCCTACCTCATGGCGGTCGAAAAACTCGGAAACATCGATGTCCCGCCGCGCGCCCAGGTGATCCGCATCATGCTCGCCGAGTTGTTCCGCATCATCAGCCACCTGGTCTGGTACGGAACCTTCGCCCAGGATCTCGGCCAGCTCTCACCCGTCTTTTTCACCTTCAACGATCGCGAGCGCGCCTTCGGCCTTATCGAAGCCATCTGCGGCGCCCGCATGCATCCCAACTGGTTCCGCATCGGCGGCGTTGCCCAGGATCTGCCCCAGGGCTGGGATACGATGATGCGCGATTTCCTCAACTATTTCCCCAAGCGGCTCGACGAGTACGACCGTGAGGTGATGGCCAACCGCATCTTTAAAGCCCGCACCCAGGGCGTGGGCAAAATGTCCGTGGCCGATGCAATCGAGTGGGGCATCACCGGCCCCAACCTCCGTGCCAGCGGCCTCGAGTGGGATTTTCGCAAAAAACAGCCGTACGGCGGCCCCGATTGTGGCTATGACCAGTTCGACTTCGATGTCCCCACCTCCCAGCGCGGCGACTGCTACGGCCGCTCCGAGGTCCGTATCGCTGAAATGCGCCAGAGCATGCGCATCATCGATCAGTGCATGAAGATCATGCCGCCAGGCCCGTACAAATCCGCTAATCATCTTGCTGTCCCGCCCCTGAAAGAACGTTCGGGCGGCCCCACCGGCGAAGGCCAGGGTGGAACCATGCATGACATTGAAACCCTCATCACCCATTTTTTGGGCGTCAGTTGGGGCCCGGTGATGCCCGAGGGTGAAGCCCTGGGCGCCATCGAAGCCACCAAAGGCAACAACGGCTACTACCTCACCAGCGACGGCTCCGGCCACTCCTACCGCACCCGCATCCGCACCCCCTCATTCGTCAACATGCAAACCCTGCCGCTGCTCTGCCGCGGCCACATGATCCCCGATTTACTGGCAGTCCTTGGCGCCATGGACTTTGTCCTCGCCGACATCGACCGATAGACCGATCGACCGACAGACCGATAGACCGACCGACCCAATGCTCAGTTCCGAAGAACAATCCGAAATCCAGACCGAAGCGTCCCACTATCCCTACAAACGCGCCGTCGCCATTGATGCGCTCAAAATCGTGCAGAAACATCGCGGCCATGTCTCCGATGAAGCCATGGACGACGTGGCCCGCTTCCTCGATCTCTCGCGCGAAGAACTCGACGGCGTCTGCACGTTCTATAACCTGCTGCTGCGCAAGCCCGTCGGCCACCATGTCATCTGGGTTTGCGACGGCGTGAGTTGCTGGCTCACCGGCTACGGACGCCTGCGCCGCCAGTTGGAAACCACGCTTGGCGTCAAACCCGGCGAGACCACCGCCGACGGCAAATTCACCCTGCTGCCGATCGTCTGCCTCGGCGCCTGCGATCATGCCCCCGTCCTCATGGTCGATGACGATCTGCATCACGACCTCGATCCGCAGCGCAACCCCAATGCGCTGCAGGCGGTTCTCCAACGCTATGACTGAGCTCACGCATCCGCTGACCTTCAACCTGCGCGCCGATGGCGAGGTCGTCGATCTGCAGGCGTTCCAGTCCACCGGCGGCTATCAGGGCCTCGCCGCCGCGCACCGTCTCGAGCCGCAAGCGGTAAGCGCGCTGGTCAAGGCCGCCAACCTCCGCGGCCGCGGCGGCGCCGGTTTTCCCACCGGCATGAAGTGGTCCGTGCTGCCCATGGGCCCCGATGCCCCGCGCCCCAAATACATCGCCGTCAACGCCGACGAAATGGAGCCCGGCACCTTCAAAGACCGCTTGTTGCTCGAGCAGAATCCGCACCTTTTGCTTGAAGGCGTTGCCATTGCCGCCCACGCGGTCGAAGCCGAAATCGCCTACATCTTCCTGCGCGGCGAATACACCCTCGCCGCCCGCCGCCTGCTCGCCGCCATCGCCGAGGCCAGCGAGGCCCGCGCGCTTGGGGATGTCCGCGTTTATCTGCACACCTCCGCCGGCCGTTACATGTGCGGCGAAGAAACCGGCATGCTCAATGCCCTCGAGGGCAAACGCGCCAACCCCCGCACCAAGCCCCCCTACCCCGGCACCAGCGGCCTGTGGGGCAAACCCACCGTGGTCAACAACGTCGAAACCCTGTGCAACGTGCCCGCCATCCTGCGCCACGGCGCCGCATGGTTCCAAAAGCTCAGCCGCACCGCCGACGGCGGCACCAAACTCTATGGCGTCAGCGGACGCGTCAAGCATCCCGGCCTCTGGGAGTTGCCCATGGGCACGACCGTCGGCGAAATCCTCGAACGCGCCGGCGGCCTGCAGGACGGCCTCAAGCTCCGCGGTCTTTTGCCCGGCGGCGCTTCTACGCCCTTTTTCACCCCCGACCATCTCGACGTACCCATGGATTTCACCGCGCCCCAGAAAGTCGGCGGCCGCATGGGCACCGGCACCATGATCATCCTCGACGATCACGCCTGCCCGGTCGGCATGGTCGCCAACCTCATCGCGTTCTTCGCGCGCGAAAGCTGCGGCTGGTGTACGCCCTGCTGGTCGGGCCTGGGCTGGGCAACGCGCCTGCTCAACGCCATGGAGTCTGGCCAGGGCCAGCCCGGCGACATCGAAAAACTGCTGCATCTGGCCGGCTTCTGGGGTCCCGGCGCGACCTTCTGCGCCCTGGCGCCTGGCGCCGCCGATCCTCTCCGCACCGCCATCACGTTTTTCCGCGATGACTTCGAACGCCATATCAGCGAACACCGCTGCCCTTACGAAGGATGGGACGCCTGACGATGCCCGGCCAGGTTCACATCATCGTCGATGGTAAGCAGTATGCGGTCAGTCCTGACCAGTCGCTGCTCCAGGCCTGTCTCTCGCTCGGCTTCGATTTGCCCTATTTCTGCTGGCATCCGGCCATGGGTTCCGTCGGCGCCTGCCGCCAGTGTGCCATCAAGCAGCTCAAGGATGAAAACGACCAGCACGGCCGCCTCGTCATGTCCTGCATGACGCCGGTCAGCGCTGGGGTCCGCATCTCCATCCAGAACCCCGAAGCCGTGGCCTTTCGTGCCTCCATCATCGAGGGCATGATGGTCAACCACCCTCACGATTGCCCCGTGTGCGATGAAGGCGGCCAGTGCCAGCTTCAGGACATGACGGTGATGACCGGCCATAACTATCGCCGCTACCGCTTCGACAAGCGCACCTTCCGCAACCAGTATCTGGGCCCGCTGGTCAATCACGAGATGAACCGCTGCATCCAGTGTTATCGCTGCGTGCGCTTCTACCGCGAGTACGCGGGTGGCGCCGATCTCGACGCCTTTGGCATCAGCGACAAGGTTTTTTTCGGACGCCAGCGCGACGGCGTGCTCGAAAACGAGTTTGCCGGCAACCTCGTCGAAGTCTGTCCTACCGGCGTATTCACCGACGCTACCCTCAAGCATCACTACACCCGCAAATGGGACCTGCGCTTCGCGCCTTCGGTCTGTGCCGCCTGCGCCCTCGGCTGCAATACCTCGCCCGGCGAGCGCTACGGCAAGCTGCGCGTTACCGTGAACCGCTATAACGGCGAGGTCAACAGCTACTTCCTCTGCGACCGCGGCCGCTACGCTTACGAGTACCTCGAGTCGCCGCAGCGCATCCGCCGCACCATCGTGCGTGGCACGCCCACCACTGCTGCCGTCGGCCTCGATCACCTGCGCGCGCTGGTGCGCGCCGCCAAAGCCGATCCGCCCGGACGCATGATCGGCATCGGCTCGCCCCGCGCTTCCCTGGAATCCAACTTCGCTCTGCGCGAACTCGTCGGCCGCGACCGCTTCTTCGCCGGCATGCGCGACGGCGAGCTGTCATTGATACAACGCATCCTCGAGCTCATGCGCTCCGGCATCGCCCACACCCCCAGCCTGCGCGACCTCGAGCATTGCGATGCCGCCATCGTGCTCGGCGAAGATCTCACCAATACCGCCGCGCGCATGGCCCTCAGTCTGCGCCAGGCGATGCGCCGCAAGCCGCTGCGCGACATCTGCGATCCGCTCAAGATCCCGCACTGGCTCGACCACGCCGCCCGCGAAGCGATTCAGGATGTCCACGGTCCTCTGTTCCTGTACACGCCCGCCGCCACCAAGCTCGACGGCTTGGCGACCGAGTGCCATCACGCCGCTCCCGATGATCTCGCCCGCCGCGCGCTCGATTTCGCGAGCCCGGCCTTTGCCGCGCTCCTTGCGGCCGAGCGCCCGCTCATCATCTCCGGCGCCAGCTCCGGCAGCGCCGCCCTCATCGAAGCCGCCGCCACTCTCGCCGCCGAATTGACCCGGCGCGGCCGCCAGCCCGAGCTCAGCTTTGTGCTTCCCGAAGCCAACTCGCTCGGCCTCGCGCTGCTCCATCCGCGTCCGCTCGGCGAAGGCCTCGACCTCGCCCGCTTCGACGACGTCGATACCGTGATCGCGCTCGAAACCGATCTCGAGCGCCGCGCTCCCGCAGCCGGCGTCGAAGCCTTCCTCACCCGCTTCCGTGTGCCGCCGCTGGACGAAGTCGGCAATCCGCGCCGCCACTTGGTCGTCATCGACCAGATTACGCACTCGACCGCGGAAGCCGCCGAGCTTGTCCTGCCCGCCGCCAGTTGGGCCGAAGGCGATGGC
>JBOGKK010000200.1:0-4961 GCA_050745425.1 Terriglobales bacterium | reverse complement strand
GGGTGGAAACGCATGAAGTGCTCGGCATCGTGCTGTTGCTGCGCGACGTGCTCGCGCGATCCTTATTCGAGAAATATCAGCACGACTTCAGCATGCTGAACAAGGTTCTGGACGCCTATGAACCGGCCGCCAACCGTATTGCCAACACCGTGGGCGTTAGTTTTGTTCAGGAGCGCGAGCGCATCATCCGCGAACAGCAGGAAGCCATCCGCGAGCTCTCGACCCCCGTCCTGCAGGTGCGCGAGCGCCTGCTCATTCTGCCGATTATCGGCGTCATTGACCCGCAGCGCGCGCGCCAGCTCACCGAGCAGTTGCTGCGCGGCATCCGCACCAATCGCGCCAAGGTCGTCGTCATTGATATCACCGGTGTGGCCGCCATGGACGCCACGGTGGCCAACCACCTGGTGCAGACGGTCGAGGCCTCGCGCCTGCTCGGCGCGACCGTCATTGTGACCGGGCTATCGCCGGAAATCGCCCAGACGCTGGTGACCATTGGCGTGGATCTGGGTAAGATGACTACAGTCGGGGATCTGCAAGGCGGTATCGAAGAAGCCGAGCGACTGCTGGGCTACAGGGTCATCCCGTTCGTGGAAGGGGCGGTGGAGGCCTAGACGCCGGCCCCGGGGAGTCAACGGTGGACGTTCCAGTACTCAAACAGGGTCATTTCCTCATCGCTACGGTGCAATCGGCCCTGACCGACGCCGATCTTGCCCAGCTCCGCCGCTCCCTGGTCGAGCAGGTGGGAAAGTTCCGCTCCCGCGGCGTAATCGTCGATGTGACCTCCGTCGACGTGCTCGACTCCTTCGCCTGCCGCACCTTGCGCGATATCGCCCACATGGCTGGCTTCCGCGGCGCCGAAACCGTGATTGTGGGAATCCATCCGGAGCTGGCCTTCACCATGGTGCAGTTGGGATTATCGCTCGAGGGCGTGGCGACTGCCCTGGACCTGGAAGAAGGTCTGACCTATCTACAGCAGCGCACTCACCGCGCGGTCATAAAGAGCTCCCCCCTTGCGGCGCGTGGTTTGGGCCGCGATCCGGTGGGCCGTGGACAGCACTGAACGCATCCGCATCCGCTCCGACCGTGATGTGCTGCTCGCGCGCCAGCGCGGCCGTGAGCTGGGCCGCCACGCCGGCTTCGTGTCGACCGATCTCACCCTCATCGCCACCGCTATCTCCGAGCTGGCCCGCAACATCGTGATGTACGCTCATGATGGCGTGCTGGAAATCAAACTCATCGCCGAGGACTACCGCTGCGGGCTGTTCATTGTCGCGCGTGACCGCGGCCCCGGCATTGCCGACCTGACGCGGGCCATGCAGGACGGCTTTTCCACCTCGGGCGGCCTCGGCCTCGGCTTGCCTGGCGTCAAACGCCTCATGGACAGTTTCGAAATTCACACCCGCCCCGGCCGCGGCACCACGGTTCAGGTTGCAAAATGGCGCCGCCCCTAAATCCAGACCTCGCCGTGCGGCGCTGCGACTGGGGTCTCGCCGAGCGTCCCCTCGCCGGTCAGAGCCGCAGTGGCGACGCCGCCCTGGTGATCGAGTTCGCCCACGGATGCCTGCTCGCCGTGGCCGACGGGCTGGGCCACGGAGCCGAGGCCGCCGCCGCCGCCGGATTGGCGATGGACACGCTGCGCCGCAACCCCGCCGCCTCCGTGCTGCAATCGCTCTCCAACTGCCACGAGGCGCTGCGCTCGACTCGGGGCGCCGTCATGAGTCTGGCTCGGGTGAACTACGGTGACCGCTCGCTCACCTGGGCCGGCTTCGGCAACGTCGGCGGTATGCTTCTGCGCGCCGGTCAGAGCGGCGAGGGCGCGCGCGAGTATCTGCTCTGCCGCAGCGGCACCCTGGGCGTCCAGTTGCTCCCGCCCCCCTATGCCGCCATCACCACCATCGCAGCCGGCGATACCCTCGTGTTTTTTACCGACGGACTCGAACCCGCTGCCGTCGCCGCCTTCACCGACCTGGTCTCGCCTCCCGATCGCGCCGCCGGCGCCCTGCTGCGCAGCGCCGAGCGCGGCAATGATGATGCACTCGTGCTGGTGGCCCGCTTCCGCGAGGTTGAGGCGCGGTGACCGGCGCCGCCCACGCCCGCCGTCTCGAAGCCAGCCTTGGCGCCTATACTCGCCTGCTGCAGCGGCACTGGCGCGCCGCCGGCGAGGAAGTGCTCGACGAAGCCTATCAGCTCGGCCGTAATTTGCTCGCCTCCGGCGCCACCCTCCTGGACATCTCCGAACTCCACCACCGCAGCCTCGCCGCCGCCTCCTCCTCTGATCCGCCTACCCCCGGCCGCCTGCTTTCCGCCGGACGCTTGCTGAATGAAGTCGAGGCGGGCTATGAAATGCTGTTGCGCGGCTACCATGACGCCAACGCCGCGTTGCGCCACGCCAACGAACATCTCGAAGAGCAGATCGAACAGATCGCACGCGCCCTGCACGACGAATCCGGCCAGTTGCTGGCCGCCGTCATGATCGGCCTCGATGAGTCCATCGCCCGCCTGCCTCCGCCGCAACGCGACGACTGGACCAGCGTCCGCAACCTCCTCGACCAGGTCGAGTTCGGCATTCGCCGCCTCGCCCACGAACTCCATCCGGCTCTGCTCAATGATCTCGGCCTGCGGCCCGCTCTGGAGTTCCTCGCCGATGGTGTGGCCGGCCGCTCCGGCCTCCGTATCGCGGTCGAGGGCGAGCTACCGCAGCGCCTGCCCCACGCCCTCGAACTGTGCTTCTACCGCTGCGTTCAGGAGTCGCTCAACAACGTGGTTCGCCACGCCCACGCCTCCCAGGCGCGCATCCAGCTGCGGCAGAGCGGAGCTACGGTCGAGGTGCACATCCTCGACAACGGGCACGGCTTTGCCTCCGCTCACCCCAAGCAGTCCGGCATGGGCCTCGCCGGCATGCGCGAGCGCTTGCGCGGAGTCGGGGGAGAACTTGAGGTTCACTCTCGTCCCGGCGCCGGCGTTGCCGTATGCTTGCGAGTACCCGCTTCATTCCCAGGAGACTTCCATGGCGATCCGCCTGCTGTTGGCTGACGATCACGAAATCGTGCGCCAGAGCCTGCGCCTGCTGCTGGAACGTGAGGGCTTTCAGGTCCTTGCCGAAGCCGGCGACGGCCATGCTGCCGTCCGCCTCGCCGCCTCCTGCCATCCCCAGGTGGCTGTGCTCGATCTCAACATGCCCCTGCTGAACGGCCTCGATGCCGCCCGGCAGATTCAGCGCGCCGCCCCCACCACCCGCTGCGTCCTCCTCACCATGCATACCGACGAGCGCTACGTGCTGGAAGCGCTGCAGGCCGGCATCACCGGCTACGTCCTCAAGAGCAAGAGCAGCGCCGATCTCGTCTGCGCCATCCACGAGGCCGTCTCCGGCAGCATGTTCCTCAGCCCGGCGATCTCCACCACCCTGGCGCACGCCTATCTGAACAATACCGGCCCCGCCCCCGATCTCCTCGGCGCCCGCGAACGTCAGGTGCTGCAGTTGGTTGCCGAGGGGAAAACCACGAAGGAAATCGCCAACCTGCTGGGGATTGCTCTCAAAACCGCGGAATCGCACCGCACCCACATCATGGACAAGCTCGGCGTGCGCAACGCCGCCGGACTCGTCCGCTACGCCATCCGCAGCGGTTTGATTCAACCCTGAAGCCGATTCCTGCTTTTCCCCCCCCTCTAATCCAGAGTTCCACGGATTGCCCGCCACCTTCCGGACTGGCAAGCTGAAAGGCATCGCCTCTTTGTCGAAATTTGTTGGTCCGTAGTAGAAGGAGGTCTGCATGCCAAACCTGTCGCCCATGTTTGCCACAATGTCGGCTTCATTCCCGCGCCCGCTCGAGCAACAGCTCGGACTCGAGCGCTGGATGGTGGCGCACAGTTCAGCCATGGTCGCCATCGGGGCGCGCGCACAACAGCTCGCCGAATTCAATCTGCCCGTCCTGCTGCTGGGCGAGAGCGGCGCCGGTAAAGAGGTCGTCGCCCATCTCATCCATGATTGCTCGCCGCGACGCGGCCACCGCTTCCTCAAAATCAACTGCGCCGCCATACCCAACGAATTGCTGGAGAGCGAACTGTTCGGCTACGAGATGGGGGCCTTTACCGGAGCGAACCGCGCCCGGCCCGGTCTGCTGGAAGCCTGCAACAAGGGCACCGTGTTCCTTGATGAAATCGGCGAATTGCCGCTTGCGCTGCAAGCCAAACTGCTGCAGGTCCTGCAGGACCACCGCTACACCCGCCTCGGCGGCCGCCAGGAACTGTTCGCCGATGTGCGCGTTCTGGCGGCGACCAACGTGGATCTGCCGCTGGCGATGGCCGAGCGGCGCTTCCGTGAAGATCTATTCTTCCGCCTGAATGTATTCGCGCTCCATATTCCACCGCTGCGCGAGCGGCCGGAAGACATTGTCCCTTTGCTTGACTATTTTCTCGAGCGCCAGGCGCTCGAGTTGAACTGTCCGCCCCGCGCGCTCTCACCCGCGGTCCGCGAACGCTGCCTGCGCTACCGCTGGCCGGGCAATGTCCGCGAGCTGGAAAATTTCGTGAAGCGCTTCCTCATCTTCGGCGATCAGGCGGCCATCGAGGCCACGGCGGCTGCGCCCTCATCGGCGGCGCCGGCCACGCCCGGACCGGCCGCATCGGCTCGCCCGGCGCAGGCGGGCGAGGGCCTGAAAGAGCTGGTGCACCGCGTCGCCAGCGATGTCGAGCGTCAGACCATCGCCCGCGCGCTCGACGACTGCCACTGGAACCGCACGGTTGCCGCCCGCAGCCTCAATATCAGCTACCGCGCCTTGCTCAACAAGCTCAACCTCTATCAGCTTGGCCCGAGCGCGGCCGCCGGGCGTTCCATGGCCCGCTGAACGCGCGCCGGGGTCATTGTCTGGCGCGGGGCCTGGCGTGGCTGCCGGCCCCGGCTGTAGAAGCGCCGGGGCACGTGCGCCACGCCACCCGCTTGACGCTCGGCCGGGCTGGGGGCC
>JBOGKK010000199.1:0-34668 GCA_050745425.1 Terriglobales bacterium | reverse complement strand
TTGATGTACTGCTCGAACTTGCCCTTCTTGATTTTGAACAGCGGCGGCTGCGCGAGGTAGACGTGGCCGCGCTTGATCAGCTCCTGCATGTGGCGGAAGAAGAAGGTGAGCAGCAAAGTGCGGATGTGGCTGCCATCCACGTCAGCGTCGGTCATCAGGATGATCTTGCCGTAGCGCAGCTTGGCGGGATCGAAATCTTCCTTCGAAATGCCGGTACCCAGCGCCGTGATCATGGCGCGAATTTCTTCGTGCCCAAGCATCTTGTCGTAGCGGGCCTTTTGTTCGTTGAGGATTTTTCCCTTCAGGGGAAGAATGGCCTGAAAACGGCGGTCGCGCCCCTGCTTGGCGGTGCCGCCGGCCGATTCGCCCTCGACCAGGAACAGTTCGGAGCGCTGGGGATCGCGTTCGCTGCAGTCGGCGAGTTTGCCGGGCAGTCCGCCCGAGTCGAGAGCGCCCTTGCGGCGCGTCAGATCGCGTGCCTTGCGCGCCGCCTCGCGCGCCCGCGCCGCGTCCACCGCCTTGAGGATGATCTTTTTGGCGATGGGCGGATTGTGGTCGAAGAACTCGCCCAGCTTTTCGTTGATGAGCGATTCGACCTGTCCCTTGATGTCGCTGTTGAGCTTGCCCTTGGTCTGGCCTTCGAACTGCGGTTGCGGCAGCTTGACGCTGATGACGGCGACCAGACCTTCGCGCACATCGTCGCCGGTGAGGTTGTCTTTGAGATCCTTGAACAGGTTCAGCGCCTGGCCGGTGGCGTTGATGGTGCGCGTCAGCGCGCTGCGGAAGCCCGACAGGTGGGTTCCACCGTCGACGGTATTGATGTTGTTGGCGAAGCTGAACAGCACCTCACTGTAGCTGTCGTTGTACTGCAGGGCGATTTCCATCTGCAACTCGCCGCCCGGAATCTCGCGCGAGCCTTCCATGGCAATGGGCTTGTCGTGCAGCACCTGCTTGCCGCGGTTGAGGTGCTTGATGAACTCGGTGATCCCACCCGAGTACTGGAACTCGGCTGACTTATCGGTGCGCTCGTCCTGGAGAGTGATCTTCAGCCCGCGGTTCAAGAAGCTGAGCTCACGCAGGCGGTTGGCGAGGGTGTCGAAATTGTATTCGGTGACGGAAAAGATTTCGGGATCGGGCTTGAAATCGATTTTGGTGCCGCGCCGGCTGGTTTTGCCGCTTTTCTTGATCGGCCCCAGAATCTCGCCGCGGGCGAACGATTGCGTCCAGGTGAAGCCGTCGCGCCAGACTTCCAGCTCGAGCGATTCCGAGAGCGCGTTGACGCAGCTCACGCCGACGCCGTGGAGACCGCCGGAAACCTTGTAGCTGGAAGAATCAAATTTGCCACCGGCGTGCAGCTTCGTCATCACCACTTCGGCGGCGCCGCGCATTTCGCCGTCCACTTCCATCTGGTCGACGGGAATGCCGCGCCCGTTGTCGACAACCGTAATGGAATTGTCGGTATGGATGGTCACGTCAATGTGGTCGGCATAGCCGCCCAGCGCTTCATCCACCGAATTGTCGACCACTTCATAGACGAGGTGGTGCAGGCCCATCTCGCCGGTCGAGCCGATGTACATGGCCGGACGCTTGCGTACCGCCTCCATGCCCCCCAGTACCTTGATGGACGAGGCAGAGTATTCAGCGGCCGCTCCCGGCGTGGCGGCATCCAGAATGGGCGGTTCTTTTGTGCTCACATAGCTCCCGAAAGGGCTGCGGAAAACGCCCTAAAGCCTGCTATCAGAATAGCACGGCAAGCCCCTTTTTCCAAGCCCCTGGGCACCACTAAGTAGGTGCAAAATCAGCGATTTGCGTGGGCAGCGTCGCTTCAGATCCGCATCGGCATGACGACGTAGCGATAGTCCACGCTGTCGCTCGAGGCCGGGCGGAGTTGCGCCGCCGAGGATTCATCCTTGAACTCCAGCAGCACCGAGTCGGTATCGACGGCCTGGAGAAAATCCTGCAAATATGCGGCGTTGAAGCCGATCACCACGGCATCGCCGTCGTAGGCGGTGTCGATTTCCTCTTCCGATTCGCCCATGTCGCTATTGGAGGCGGCCAGCACCAGCTTGCCGGCTTCCACGCGCACGCGAATGGCGTGGGAGCGCTCGTCGGCGAACTGCGCCACGCGCGCGATCGAGGCCGTCAGTTCGTCGCGTTGCAGCGTCACGGAGTGCAGCTGGGCTTTGGGCAGCACGGCTTCGTAGTTCGGAAACTGGCCGGTCAGCTTGCGCACGCTCAGCAGGCGCAGCACGCCGTCGGCGCCGCTGCCGGCCTCGCCGCTGGGCACGCGGAAGTAGAGGTGGGTGTCATCCTGGGCGAATTCGACTTGCGTGTCGTCGCCCACGCGATCGAGCATGCTTGCCAGCTCGCCCATGGCTTTTTTCGGCACCAGGACTTTGATTTCACCGCTAACGCCAGCCAGGGAAAGTTCGTTCTGCACGATGTGGGCCAGGCGATGGCCGTCGGTGGTCACCAGGCCGAGCGAGGTCGGCTTGAGAACCATCAACGCTCCGTTGAGCGTATAGCGGGCCTCTTCGGTGGCCACGGCAAACACGGTTTTGCCGATCATCATTTTGAGCGGCCCCGCCGGCAGCTTCATCGCCGCTGATGGCGGAAAGGCTGCCAGCTCGGGAAAATTCTCGCGCGACATACCCACCATGCGTGTGTTGGCGCGCCCGCAGCGCAGCGAGACCCAGTGATTCTCCAGGCGCTTGAGGGTGATGGTCGCATCCGGCAGGAGTTTGACGTAGTCGAGCAGCTTCCGCGCCGGCAGCGCGCACGCCCCGCTTTTTTTGACGGTGGCGGCGCAGGCGGTCTCAAGACCGATCTCGAGATCGGTCGCAGCCAGCAGCAGGCGGCCCTCCGGCGTGGCCTCGGCCAGGATGTTGGCCAGGATGGGGATGGTCGTTTTGCGCTCAACTGCGCCCTGCAGCAGCAGCAGTTCCTTGAGCAGATCAAACTTGCGAACGGTGATTTCCATGGCAGCCCCCAGGTGGCACAAATCGTCTGGCTCACAAAACCGTCTCATTTTAGCAGGCGCACACAATCCCTGTGTGCGGTTTCCTCAATCGCTGCTCAGAAATGTGGGGTTACGACCGTGGCGCCAGGAAAGTCAGGCGAAAACAGCTTGTCGCTGAGCCTGGGGTTCAGCTTGATATGGGAGAGCGTCAGCAGGTGGTAGTCGCCGCCGGGCTGCCAGATCTTTTGTTGTACTCCGATCCAGGTGTTCGGGTTGTACCAGATAGCAACCCGCGTCAGCTTGTCTTTGAGCTTCGCAGAGCGGGGCGTGAGCGTCAGCTTGATGGTCGGTTGGCCAGCGAGCAGGGCCGGGCCATCGAGGGTGACGGTAAACGAGCGCGTCAGATCCGTGCCCGTGGCGCCCATACCGAGCAGGAGGTATTGATTAATACCCTCAGAATTGTTGCCCATCGGATACTTCATCACCTGCTTGGCGCTGGGCGTGTAGACGTAGGCGATTTGGTCGGTATAGAGCAGCTTTTTGGCGCTCGCTTTCGGCTGGGTGAGGTCGAGCACATAGCGCGGTCCATGAGCCGAGCGCTCGAAGGCCAGCGTGCCGGAACTGTGGTCGGCCTCCTCGACCAGCGCGGTGTAGTCGACCACGGCGGCGTCGGCGCTCACGGCATGGATGCGGCTTGCGGCTGCGCTCAGATCGGAAAGCACCTGCGGCAACGTCCAGGTTTGGTTGCGCGGCGCAAAGCCGAGGGCAAGCAGCAGGAGAACGAGCAGCGGGCCCGCCGCGGCCAGCCGCTTCATCGCCCCGGCCCAGGCAGCGTGCGGAGGGCGACGACAACCGACGGGTGCGCCTGCGGCGGCTTGTGGTGGAACCAGGTCTTGGGCGCGAGAAAGATGAACGCCAGAATCACCCCCACCATGATGTCGTATTCCAGGCTTCCGCGAGGGTAACTCCACCAGATGAAGGAGGCGAGTTTGCGGCCGAGGCTCATCTTCACGCTTTCAGTCTAGCGCGGCCGCGGCGGGTTGGGGGGCGGCCAGCGGTGCCGCCACCGTGCGGTTGAGAATGGGTGCGATGCGGCGCACCGAGGCCATCAGGTCGGCAAACTGCTCCGGGTACAGCGATTGCATCCCGTCGCTGAGCGCTGCTTCCGGGTGTGGATGGACTTCGATGATCAGGCCGTCGGCGCCGACCGCAACCGCCGCGCGCGCCAGCGGCGCAACCTTGTTCCGTTTGCCGGTGCCATGGCTGGGGTCGACAAGAATCGGCAGGTGGCTGAGGCTCTGCAGGGCGGGGACGATGCTGAGGTCGAGCGTATTGCGGGTGTGATCGGTAAACGTCCGGATGCCGCGTTCACACAGCACAACCTGATAGTTGCCTTCCGCCATAATGTACTCGGCGGCTTGCAGCAGTTCATCGAGCGTCGCCGCCAGCCCACGCTTCAGCAGGACCGGCTTCGCGGCGCGGCCAGCCCGTTTGAGGAGCGCGTAATTCTGCATGTTGCGTGCGCCAATCTGAATCACATCGGCGTAGCGCGTCACCAGATCGAGCGAACGCTCGTCGATCGCTTCGGTGACGATCAGCATGCCGAAGCGCTCGCGTACCTCGGCGAGGATCTTGAGTCCCTCTTCTTCCAGGCCCTGAAAGGAATAGGGTGAGGTGCGCGGCTTGAACGCACCGCCGCGGAAAAAATGCGCGCCGGACGCCGCAACGGCTGCCGCCGCGGCCAGCGTTTGGCCGCGCGTTTCCACCGCGCACGGCCCGGCGATGATGGCCAGTTCGGGACCGCCAATCGTTGCGGCATATCCCGGAAAGGAAATTACTGTCGTTTCCGGGCGCAACTCGCGGCTCACCAGCTTGTAGGGCTTGGTGACAATAATGACTTCCGCCACACCCGGCATTTCTTCGAACGAGGCCGGTTCCACGGCGCCGCGGTTGCCGGTAATACCGATGGCGGTGCGCTGCGCGCCTGGAATCGCATGCGGGCGCATGCCGAGCTGGGTAATACGAGCGCAGACGGCCTGCACCTGAGCTTCACTCGCCGTCGGCTGCATAACAATCAACATCGCGGGGACTCCTGCAGTTTCAGTGTAACCTGCTCAAGTGCCGATGCCGTTTGCTGAGCTTTTGCGCCGATATTTGCCGGAGTATGGCTGCCAGCCTGAGGCAGCGCTGGTGGATGCGCTGGCACTTTATCTAACTTTGGTGAGTGAAGCCCAGGCGCGCCTGCGCTTAGTGGGTTCGACGGATCCGGAAGTTTTGGTGCGGCGCCACGCGGGCGAGTCTCTGGCGCTGCTGGCGCTGCGCCCGCTGGGCGCGGAGAGGTTCGTGGATTTAGGTTCAGGAGCTGGGTTTCCTGGTTTGGTGCTGGCACTGGCACGGCCGGCCCTTAAGACTACATTAGTAGAAGTAACACAGAAAAAGGCTATATTTTTGAGAAGGGCTGCGGCCGAACTTGGTTTGAGCGATCGCGTAGAGGTTGTCGACCGCTTTATTCCGCGGCGGCCGCCGGATGGAGAACGCGCACCGCTGGCGGGCGCAACGCTGGTAGGCGTGCGCGCGCTGGATCATATGGAGGACGTCCCGAGCTGGCTCGACCGCTGGCTTGATCCGGCCACGCAAGTAGCGTTCTGGGTCAACAGGGAGCGGGCGGAGGAATGGCGTCGCCGGCATCCGGCGTGGCGCTGGGGGGTGTTTTCCCCGCTGCCGGGCGCCTGCGCGCGTGGTATTCTCCTGGCCGCACCTCCCAGGCCCTGATTTGCGACTCCGTACCGATGTTTCACGTGAAACACTGGCCTTGTCCCCGGAGAATCGGCTACACTCATCGCCATGGCGCGCGTGCTGGCAATCACGAACCAAAAGGGGGGTGTGGGCAAAACCACCACCGCCATCAATCTCGCCGCTTCCCTGGCCGCCGCTGAAGTCTCGACCCTGCTGGTCGATTGCGATCCCCAGGCCAATGCCTCGAGCGGTCTCGGCGTCGCACCCAACGATGGCCGCGCCAGTTTGTACCAAGGCATGCGTGGTGAAGCCGATGCCGCCTCTCTCATCGTGCAAACCGCGATGGATGGCCTCGAGCTCCTGCCCGCGAGCCGCGACCTCATTGGCCTCAACCTCGAGCTCGTCAGCGAACCCGAACGCGAGTTCCGGCTTCGCCGCCTCCTCGCTCCCCTCGCTAGCCGCTACGAGTTCATCCTGCTCGACTGCCCGCCGGCTCTTGACCTGCTCAACCTGAACGCCCTGGTTGCCGCCCATGCCCTGATCGTACCCATGCAGTGCGAGTACTTTGCCCTGGAAGGTGTCGCCCAATTGGTTCGCACCGTCGAAGCGGTGCGGCAAAACTGGAATTCAGAGCTCGAAATCGGCGGCGTCCTCTTCACCCAGCTTGACGAACGCACCAACCTGAGCAAGCAGGTGGCCGACAGCCTCCGCACCCATTTTGGCGATCGCGTCTTCAATACTGCGATCCCGCGCAATATTCGCCTGGCTGAGGCCCCCAGCCACGGCCTCCCCGCTCTGCTTTACGACCTCCGCTCGCGCGGCGCCGAAGCCTACCTGCAACTAGCCCATGAGGTGATTCAACGTGAACAAGCCCGCTTCGCCGCAACCAGCTCGTAAAGCCCTCGGGCGCGGACTCGACGCCCTGCTTGCACCCTCAACCCCGCGGGCCACCGCTGCGCCTGCCCCTGCTCCCGGCGGCGAACTGCACACTCTGCCCATCGACCAGATCATCCCCAGTCCATTTCAGCCCCGCCGCCACTTCGATCAGGCCGAATTAAACGACTTGGCGGCTTCCATCCGCGCGCAAGGCGTCTTGCAGCCGTTGCTGGTGCGCCCGGCCATCGATGGCGGCTACGAGCTGGTCGCCGGCGAACGCCGCCTGCGCGCTGCTACCCTCGCTGGCCTGGTCGAAGTGCCGGTAATCGTCCGCGCCATCGCCGATGCCACCAGCCTCGAAATCGCCATCATCGAAAACCTCCAGCGCGCTGATCTCAACCCCATCGAGCAGGCCGAAGCCTTCCGCGAGTTGGCGCAGGAATTTAAGCTTACACAGGAAGCCATCGCCGAAAAAACAGGTAAGGATCGCACCACCATCGCCAATTTCCTTCGCCTGCTGCGCCTCGAACCCGACGTCGTCGCCATGCTCCGCGACGGCAAACTCTCGCCTGGCCAGGCACGCCCGTTGCTGGCCATGGCCCCGGACGCCCAGAAAGCACTCGCGCTTCGCATTGTCGAGGAGGAATGGCCCGCCCGGCGCGTCGAGCAGCACGTAGCCCGTCTGCAGCAGCCACCGGAACCGGCAAAACCTGCCCCCGCCCGCGATCCCAACGAGCGCGAGGCCGAACTGCAACTCGCCCGTGCTCTGGGCACCCGGGTAGAGCTCAAGCCGACACGCCGTGGCCGCGGCGCTATCATCGTCAACTACGCCTCGCTCGACGAATTTCAACGATTATTCGAACGCCTGACCCATGAATAGCCGCTTTATGCCAGAATGAAGGCAACTCCGCCTCTCTAATTCAGATGTCGCATCACCGTTTTGCCCTCATTCTGCTGCTTGCGCTTGCCGTTCTGCCCGCAGCGGCCCAATACTCCCCAGCATCCGCCACTACGGCCGATCAAGCCCGCCAGAACCAGCTCGCCACCATACTCCAGATCGAAGAGCCCGGCCATCAGCTCCGGGCGCTCAAAGCCTTCGCCGCTCAATACCCGAACGCGCCTGAGCTCGACGACGTCTACAATGCCATCATCCAAGACGCGGTCTCGCTTAATGATGACAACATCATTTTGACCTACAACCTCAAGCTCGAACAGCTCGATCCTGCGAACCTCGCTCAGCGCGTTAAAGTGCTGAATCTATTGCTGTTAGAAACTGACCAAGCCGATAAGCAACAGGCCGCTGCGCAAGCCGCAACCTTCGCCAAAATGGTCGCTGCCAAAACCAGCGAAGCCCCGCCCAAGGAAATGGGTCCAGCGCGCTGGCGCCTGGACATGGCCCGCCTGCGAGCCCTCGCCAACCTCTTCCAGGGCGCGGCCGCTCAGGCGCAGGGACAATTCCCGCAGGCGCAGCAGTTTCTCCTCGCCAGCTTGCAGCAAAGCTATACCGAAGAAGCCGCTCAGCATTTGGGCGATGTCTATGTGGCGCTGGGACAGATTCCGCAAGCGGTGGATACCTACGCCCTCGCGCTTGCCCTGCCCGGCCAAACCATTTCCGAGCGCGCCAAGCTTGAGCAGACCGCCGGCACCCTTTACGCCCAGTTGCATAACGGCAGGCGTACCGGCTTTGGCGATCTCATCCTGCAGCGCTTTGGCGACGTAGCCGGGCGTGACGCCGCCCAGCAAGCAACCCTGCATCCTCACTCGGGAGTCAACGCTGGCGCCGCGACCGCCGGCCAGTTCGAGCTGACCTCGCTCGATGGCGCCAAGCACACGCTCAACGAAGAACGCGGGAAGGTGGTGGTGCTGGACTTCTGGGCGACCTGGTGCGGACCCTGCAAGGTCGAGCATCCGCTGCTGGCGACGGTCGCGGCCGGTTTTGCAAACAATCACGACGTGACCTTTATTGCGGTCAACGAGGATGAGGACCGCTCGCGCGTGGCGCCCTTCCTCACCGCCCAGCACTGGCCACAGACCACCTGGCTCGATGCCGGCCTCGGCGCTTTTCTAGGCGTGGATTCGCTTCCGACGATAATGATCCTCAACCGCGAAGGTGCTGTCGTTTTCCGGCAATCGGGTCTGATCCCGGACACGTTTGTCGCTGTCATGCAAAGCGCGGTCGAACGCGCGCTCAAGACGGGGACCCCAGCGGCGCATTGAGCTGGGTCAATCCAGCAACAGGTCAAGATCCGCCGCCGCCGCAAAGGCGCGGAAGTCCCGGTCGCGGGTAATGAGGGGCACGTCGTGATCGAGGCAGCATTGCGCAATCAGCGCATCTCCCAGGCGGGCCTTGCGTCCTAGTCGCAGCACGCGCGCCCGCAACTCCCCGGCGCGCTGCCAATAGCCGGGCTGGATCTCCAGTTCGGCGATTCCGGCTAAAATCGCTGCGAGCCAGGGCCGCAGCGCTGGAGCACTATAAATTTCCGCCAGCACGGGCGGCGGCATCCGGATGGTCATTTCGCCCAAATTGTGGTGCAACAGGTCGCAGTCCCGCCCGGCCGCGCCCTCGCCGAAAGCCACCCAGGTGCTGGTGTCGGCGGCAATCACCGGTCGTCCTTCAGCTCCTGCCAGCTTATCCCTAACTTCCATTTCCCGCGGGACTGCGCCAGGCGCTTGTAGGCATCCGAGGCCGCTACGGAGCGCAGTCCGGCGCGCACCGTCTCGCTAATTCCTTTGCCGGTCGCCCGCTGCGCCTGCTTCAGCAGCTCCCGCGGGACTTCGAGGGTAATCTTCTGCGTGTCCGTCACAAGCCCATTTTACCATAGCGCTCACCAGCGTTGACTATGGTGAAAGCCGATGCGGCCCCACACGGCAGCTTGGCGTGCGCATACCCGCGAGCGCCAGCAGCCGCAGCCTAGATTCCACCCTGGCCGCCGCCCATGACGCCGCCGAGGATCGCTCCCAGCGCGCCCGCGCCCGCCATCCCTGCCACGCCACCGCCGCCGCGTTGCACACCCGCGGCAGCGACAATGCGGCTGGCCAGCCGGTCAAACGAGAGCGTTTGCAGGATCACCGTACCCGGTCCGGTGAGCACAACGAAGAACATTCCCTCACCGCCAAACAGCAGGTTCTTGAACCCCTTGACGAACTCGATCGTGTACTGCACGCCGGCGTCAAAGGCGACGACCGTTCCCGTATCGACGCGAATCTGCTCGCCCGGCTGCAGCTCGAGCTTGATAAAGTGTCCGCCGGCATGCACCAGCGCATCGCCCTGGCCGCCCAGCGTTTGCAGAATGAACCCCTCGCCACTGAATAGGCCGTAGCCGAGCTTGCGGCTAAAGCCGACCGAGAGCGTCACCTGCGGCGAGCAACACAAGAACGAATGCCGCTGGCACAACCACTGCCGTTCGCCAATCGGCAGCCGGTGAATCGTGCCCGGATACGGTGCCGCAAAAGCGGCCTCGCCCGCTCCGTCCTGCGCCGTGAAGTGCGCCAGAAAAAACGAATCACCCGCCAGCGCGCGCTTGAACCCGCTCATGAGTCCGCCTGACATGGCGGTGTTCATGTTCACCGCACCGCGCATGTAGAGCAGCGCACCCGGCTCCGCCATCACCGACTGGCCCGGCGCAAGCGACACCACTGCCCCTTGCATCTCGTAGCCGACGATATTGTAGCGCGCATCGCCAACCGTGCCCGACGTAGGTGCGGCGGCAGAGGATGCCGCGGCAGCGGTTGAGGACGCAGCGACGAGCGCCGGTTGCGGCGCGCCACAAACAGGACAAAACCGGTCGCCCGCGGCGACCGTCTGGTGACAGGCAGGACACGTAGCCATGCCTTCGACTATAGCGCCGCTCAGACAATTAAGAAGCGGAACAGTTCCTTGTGCTCGCTACTGTGTCCGAGCTGCTCAATGCATGCGAACACCTTCTCGCCGAATTTGTGGGCCTGCGCTGCCATCTTTTTAGCCTCGTTACCGCCGAATCGTTGCAACAGTTCCTCCGCCGGAGCACTGGTTGTATCCAGAAACGATTTGTAGCCTGCCAGAAGCTCTGCGATCCGCTGGCGAAGCTCTACATCAGCGGATGTTGTACACACGCTCTCAAGCCGCTCCGTCGGGGTGAAACCAACCATGGCGCGGGCATCGTCCGGGCTGACGCTTCCCTTTTGCCCGTATATTTGCATCAAAAAGAGCAACGCCGAATAGCACGTAAGTAGCCGACTGTGGCCCAGTTTGAAATGTTTTAGCCTTGCTTTGGCTTTGTACTCCGGACGCTCAGTTTGTCGCTTAGCTTCGTAGTTGACACAGAACGTGCGCCACATCCGGAGAATGTCATTAGTCAGGAACGCGGGTACGAAGTCGTCTCGATGGTCTGCGTAATCACGCCAGTATCTTCCAAGGACACCGTCAACCAGCTTGCTGTACGCCTTGCCGCCGAGCAATAGCTTGCTTTCGAGTAACAGCAGGCACCGTGCCGTCAGTGTGTTCGTGGCATCATCACGATCGGTTCCGAGATTGCCGACCAGTTCGCCCATCGTGTGGGTCAGCCGGTGCTCTCCTCCGAGCGCAAGCTCCGGGAACCTGGCGCTCCGCGATTCCTTGATCAAATCGGCTGCAATCAGAATTTCGTCCTGCGCTGAGAGGCACTTCTCGGGATTGCCCAAATCGGCGATAAACAGGTCCAGGTCGCTTTGTGGCCCTGCCTCATGGCGGCCGACGGATCCGGTGATATAGACGCAGGCCTTAACTCCGCAGCGATCCTCAGCGGCGGTAAGTTGCGAGCGAAGCCGACAAATCCGTGAACGCGTTGAGCTTCGTCTATCCTCGAGAAATTCCGGCATCCCTACGTTCCGTGAAAACCCTGACGAAAATCTCCGCCTGTTCCTTGGCGTCCTCCAACGCTCGGTGGCTATGTTCCATCTGCGGCCGAAACCGGAGAGGAAGATTTTGACGGCCCGCCGCAGCGATGGGGATGCCCTGCCGCAACGCGACCGCGGTCTTTAGGTCGAAGCAACGCGAGTGGGCAAAGGGCGATGTGCCGGCGAACTTCATGTAGTACCAGTAGAGCCACGACCAGTCGAAGCTTAGTGGGTAGGCCACCAGAACTGGCGTGCGTTCCCCGGCAACTTGTCGCACCCAGGAAGCCGACTCGCACATTACCGGCGCCGCCTCGGGGGCCGAGTCAATCAAAGCGCCACGGTCAATGCCATTCACCCGCAGCGCCTCGACTTGAAAATTGGGGCTGATCGGTCGTAGGTCGCTGCTGAACTGGCAATTCCAATTTTCCGCTTTGCGGAATACAGCGCCGTCGAAGCTGCCAGCATATACGAGTGCGAATGAGAGCATCGAATACTCGCCTGGGATGGGTCCGTCGGTTTCAACATCCGCGGAGAAATATGCGTCGACTGCGCGCCCAGCGCGTGGCGCGGCGGGCGAACCAGCGGAATCCTGGCGGGATGGAGCGGCGAGCATGTGGCTATTCTAGACGCAATGGCGCGGGATGTCAGCCCGCGCTGCGGCCGAGGTCTTTGAGGATCTCGCGGGCGGCATTGTGGCCGGGGGCGCCGGTGACGCCGCCGCCAGGATGGGCGCCCGAGCCGCACAGGTAGAGGCCTTTGAGCGGCATGCGGTAGTTGCCGTAACCAAGGGCGGGGCGGGCGGAAAACATCTGGTCGAGGGTGAGCGCGCCGTGGAAGATATCGCCGCCGGTGAGGCCGTAGGTGCGTTCGAGATCGAGCGGGCTTTGGACGCGGCGGCCGAGGACGGCGGCTTTGAAGTTGGGTGCGTACTGGGTGACGGTGTCAATCATGAGATCACCCACGGCCTCGCGGTGGTCATCCCAGCTCGCACCGTTGGGAAGCTCGGGCGCGACGTGCTGGCAGAACAGGCTCGCCACGTGCTGGCCGGCGGGTGCGAGCGAGTCGTCGAGCGTTGAGGGAATGAGCATTTCGATGATCGGCGCGCGCGACCAGCCGTAGCGGCGGGCATCGAAGTAAGCCTGCTCCATGTAGGCGAGCGAAGGCGCCATGATGATGCCGCCAGTGTGGTGATCGGCGGCGGTCGCACCCGGCAGGCAGGTGAAGTTGGGCAGTTCCGACAGCGCCACGTTCACATGGAACGTTCCCGAGCCGCAGCGGTACTGACGCATATGGGCGAGAAAATCGGCGGGCACCGCGCCTTCGGGCACCAGCTTGGTAAACAGCAGCTTGGGGTTGACGCCCGCCGCGACCACGCGGGCGCGCACGGTCACGCCTTGCTCGGTGACGGCGCCCGCGGCCCGGCCGCCTTCGACCAGCACTTCGCGAACGCCTTCGCTCACGCGGATCTCCGCGCCACGGGCGACGGCGGATTTCGCCATCGCCAGCGTGATGGTGCCCATGCCGCCGACGGCATGCCCCCAAACGCCTTTCTTGCCGTTGGTTTCGCCAAAGACATGATGCAGCAGCACGTAGGCCGAACCCGGCGTGTAGGGACTCGCGTAATTGCCGACAATACTGTCGAAACCGAAGACGGCCTTGATCGGGTCGCTCTCGAACCATCCATCCAGGTAATCGCCAGCCGAAATTGAGAACAGGCGCAGCAGCTCGCGGCGTTGCGCCATGTCGAGCGCGAGCACGCGCTTGCCGAGCTTGCCGGCGCGCAGCAGCTCGGGCAGCGCTTTCGTCCAGCCGCCTTCGGGAACATTGGGCGGGGTTTCCAGCACCATCGCCCGCAGCAGCTCGGCGAAGATTTCCAGTTGCGCACCGTAAGCGTCGAGCCGTGCGGCATCGCGGGTCGAGAACTTGGCGACTTCGCTGGCGGTGCGGCCTTCGCCGACCAGCAAGTAGCGGCCGTCGGCGGTGGGCAGGAAGTTCGAGACCTTGCGCTCCAGAATGCGCAGGCCATAGTGCGCCAGCTCCAACTCGCGAATGATCTTCGGGTTCAGCAGCGAGACTGTGTACGCAGCGCCGGAATTGCGGAAGCCAGGATGGAATTCCTCGGTGACGACCGCGCCCCCGACCACATGGCGGCGTTCGAGCACGATCACCTTGAGCCCAGCGGCGGCGAGGTAGGCGGCGCAGACGAGGCCGTTGTGCCCGGCGCCCAGGACCAGAACATCACAGTTGACATCCATAGGCATTTGGGCGAATCGTAGCCTGACATGGCGTCACAAGGCAAGGACGCACGCAAGGTTGGCCTGTTTCTGGCGACCATGCTGGTGGCCAGCAGTATGATCGGCTCGGGCATCTTTCTGCTGCCGGCGACGCTCGCCCAGTTTGGCAGCATGACCACCCTCGGCTGGCTGATCGCCACCGCAGGCGCGTTGGTGGTGGCGCGGGTGCTCGCCGAGTTGGGGCGCGAAGCGCCGGCCGCGGGCGGAGCGTGTGCGTACGTGGCGCGGGCGCTGGGGCCGCAGTGGGGATTCCACGCCACCGCGGCGTACTGGCTGGCGTGCTGGACGGGCAACGTGGCGATCGCCATCGCGGCGATTGGCTATCTGGCGCATTTCTATCCCGAACTGGCGCGGGCCCTGCCCCTGGCGGCCGCTGCGGTGGCGCTGATTTGGCTGCTCACGCTCGCCAACGTACTGGGGCCGCGGCGAGTGTGCCAGATCGAGTCGGCGACGTTCTTCGTGGGCGTGATTCCCATCATCGTGGTGATTGTGGGCGGGGCGTGGGCGTTTCATGGGACGACGTTTTATGCGGCCTGGAATGTGAGCGGCGAGGCGGCATGGCGTTCGCTTCCGCCGGCGCTGGTGCTGATGTTCTGGGCGTTTGCCGGGGTCGAAAGCGCTTCGATCGCAACCGCGCTGGTGAAAAACCCGGAGCGCAACGTCGCGCGGGCGACGTACTATGGGGTGCTGATTGCCGCCGGGGTTTATCTGCTGGGCTGTGGCGTGATCATGGGCTTGCTGCCGGCGGGAGCGCTGGCGCGTTCGACCGCACCGTTTGCCGATGCGGCGCGGCTGTTGCTGGGTTCAGCGGCGGCGGCGGTGCTGGCAGCGGCAGTTGCCATCCTGGCCCTCATCAAAATTGTGGGAACCCTGGCGGGATGGATTCTGCTGACCGCGGAGACCGGCGAAGCCGGCGCGGCGCATCACTTGTTTCCGCAGGTGTTCGCGCGCCGCGGCTGGAATCTCGTCATTGCTGGCGTACTCATGAGTGCGGGGGTCGCGGCCACGGTGTCGCCGACACTGGGCGAACAGTTTGGTAAGTTGATTGCGGTATCGGTGGTCCTGATGCTGCTGCTCTACATTTACGCTTGCCTGGCGCTCTGGCGCGTAGCAAAGCGCGAGCGCGGCTGGGCGCTGGCCGGAATCCTGTTTTGCGCGGGCGTGATCGCACTGTCGGGGGCGGACATGCTGCTCTGGTCGGCCATCGTGCTGGTGTGTGTGTTTCCGCTGTATTACTGCCGCGGTCCCCGGGCACGGGCGGCCGGCTCAGAATTGGTCTAGATCCGGCACCTTGCGGAAGGCGATGCCGCGGCGCACCGGGCCGCGCGCGTCGTGCAAGCGGGCGGGCTGGACGGTGCCGGCGCCGAAGCGCCGGTTGATCTGATCCATCGCGTCGGTGGCGCGCGTGGACTGCGGCGGAGTGTCGAACAGGCCTGGTGTGCGCTCGGATTCTTCGGCAACATCGGCGAGCCAGACCGAGACCAGCAGGGGCGTGCATTCGGGGCAGCCGGTCCACAGGCGCACCAGCAGCTCCTGGAGCACGAAGCTGTCGCGGCAGTCGTCGAGGCGGCGCTCGGCGCGGAAGGGGGCGCGTCCGCCCAGGAACTTGACCGCAACGCCGAGGCCGCGCGCCCAGAGCTGCTGCCGGCGCAGCTCGACGGCTGCGGAATCCAGCAGCTTGCGCGCCACCGCCAGCGCGTCTTCGCGGGTGCGGCTCTCCGGCGGCAACACGTGCTGGCGGCCGATGCTGTGACGACCCGAGGAAGGCGTCTCGAAATCCTCGCCGCGCAGCCAGTGCCACATGCGTTCGCCCCAGACGCTGCCGCACAGCCGCCCGAGACTGGCGCGGTCGAAGCTGCAGAGTTGCTCGACGCTGGTAACGCCGCTGGCGCGCAGGCGGGCTTCGGTGCGTGGGCCGATGCCGGGCAGATCGCCAAGCGTAAGCGCAAACAGAGACTGCGGCAAGTCCGCAGGCAGCAGCGCGGTGAGGCCGTCGGGCTTTTGCATGTCGCTCGCCAGCTTGGCAAGATAGCGGTTCGGCGCCAGCCCCACCGAGCAGGTCAGCGTGTCGCCCACGCCGCGAATCGCCTGCTTGACGTCCAGTGCCAGCGCACCGGCCCTCGCCAGCTCCTGTTGGCTGCCGGCCAGCCGGCACGCACATTCATCGATCGACAGCACCTGGTCGATGGGGATGCAGGTTGTGATGGCCTCGAGGATGCGGTGATGATAGTCGACGTAGAGCCTGGGGCGGGCGAGCAGCAGGGTAAGCTCCGGGCAGAGGCGCTGGGCGTCGCGCACCTTGACGCCGGTCTTTACACCGAAGAGCTTGGCCTGGTAGCTGGCCGCGATGCAGACGGTGTTGGGCGTCATGACCTGCACCACGGCGACCGGCTTGCCGCGCAGCTCCGGCCGCTCCTGCTGCTCGACCGAGGCGAAGTAGGCGTTCAGGTCGACGAACAGCCAATGAAGAATGGGTGGGCGCCCCATGCCCACCCATTCTACCCGCAAGGCGAAGATAAAGCGAAATCGGCTACTGGCCTTTGTGGATGTAGATGTCGCCGTTGAAGTTCTGGACGCGGACTTCGGGGCCGCCGCCGTTGAGGGTGCCGCGGATGGAGCGGTCAACTTGAACCCGGAACATACCGTTCTCGCCGCGATGGCCCTCGGGTTCGGGGCTCGGGGTCGGAAGGAACTGGAAGCCGTTGTCCATGTAAATGCTGCCATGGGCGGTCTTCAGCCGCAGGTCGGCATGAACGTTGGCCGGCAGAGTGAGGTCGATGGTGCCGTTCATGGTGTTGAACGAGCTGGGTTTGTTCTCGTCGAGGTGGGTGATGACGGCGGTGACGCGGCCGTTGAGGGCACTGGCGACGATGCTGCCGGAGACGTTTTCAAGCTTGACGTTGCCGTTGGTGTTTTCGGCGCTGATGTCGCCCTGGACCCCATCGATCTCGATCAGATCGCCATTGACGGTGCTGATGCGCAGCGAAGTGTGCACCGGCACCTCGATGTCAAGGTTCTGGGAGCCGTTGAAAACCGAGGTGCTGACCGTGACCACATTGTTGTCTTCTGAGGCCGTAATGCCGGGATTGGTATTGAGCTGGTGCATGCCCTGGGCTTCCGGCGGCACGTGATGCTCGCGCCGCATGTGACCGCCGCTGGTGGCAACGATCACCTGATTGCCGGAGTAGGCGCGTACGGTAATCGAACCCTGGATCGTGCTCACGCGCAGCGTGGCGGGCTGGGAGGGGTGGCTGAGCGGGACCGTGATGCGGTTGCCCGCATTCGCCGCTTGTGCGCCCGCGGGCATGGCCCAGGCGAGCAGAAACATCGCGAGCAGTGCTCCCGCCAGCGCCAGGTCGATTCGCAATTGCTTCTTCATAAACATCTCCATGTCTGCTGTTATCGCGGCAGTGCGTGCCGGTTACCGCTGGCTCCCACCGCGGATATAAATGTTCCCGTTGAGGGTATCGAAGCTGAGCTGCGGACCGCCGTGGCCGATCTGGCCGTCAGTCCAGCGTCCGCGGCGGAACACCCGCATGCCCCCCTCGGTCCGTGCGGAAACATCGGCGCTGCCGGCAACCGGCGTCACATCGAAGTCACTATAAACTTTGCCGTTGAAGGTCTTGTAGCGCAGCCGCGCGTTCACCGTGCGCGGCAGGGTGACGTCGACCGCCCCGTTGACGGTGTGGAAAGAGCTGTTGCCGGTTGGTTCGGCGCTGAAGGCTGCGGTGATGCGGCCATTGACCGTACGCGCCTCGCCCGCGCCCACGGCACCGCTGACGGCCACGCTGCCGTTCACGGTGCGCGCCTCGAAGCCTCCCTGCACATCCTCCACCTTCACGCTGCCGTTGACGCTGCGCATGGCGATGCTGGCGCGCGCCGGCACGTGCAGCACGAAGATGAAGCGGACCTGGTAGCCGGGGTTGTCCCAATGGCGGCCGCGGAAGGGCCCGTCGACGGAAGCGTCGAGGCTGTCGCCGGTGTGGCTGAGCTTGAGCGTCACCTCGCGCAGCGCCTCCCGGGCGAGGTCGCGCGTTTTCGCCTTGATTTTTTCGGTGGCCGTCAGCCGCACCGTCGTGCCGCCGTCGCCGGCAATGCGAATGCTGCCGTTCACGTTGTCAACTTTGACGAACGGCGCCGTCCCCAGCGAGAACGATTGCCGGATCACCTGATCGGGCAGGTGTACGGGGTAATCCTGCGCCTGCGCGGCCTGCAAAGTAAGCGCAAACGCGGCCGCCAGCGCCACTCCCACCAGAATTCGCGTTTTCAATTGTTCACCTGTCATCGCTGTCTCTCCGTTAGTTCCACTCCGGCTGCGCCAGCCCCCAGGCCGCGCGTTTGCGTACTTCCGCGCTGAAGGCTTTGTTCTGGCTGATCTGGTGCAGCAGCGTGCGTGCCTTCGGGTTGCCGGTTTCGACGAAGCTGTCAACCAGCGCGACCTGCACCAGCGGTGATTTCTGATAGCCAAAGGCGTCCACCAGGCCTTGCTGAATCTGCGGCAGACCCGCGTGGCGGGTGAGCGTATCGAGCTCGGCCAGCCGCACCGCCGGGCTGGAATCGTACTTGAGGGTTTGCAGCAGCGCGTCCATGACACGCGGGTCGGTCGAAACCAGGCCGGTCGAGTAGCTCACCCCTTGCAGGCGGTCGCTCGGCGAGCTCTGGTGCAGCAGCGAGAGCACCGCAATCTGCCGCGTCGACTGTACCTCGCTGCGCAGCGAAGCCAGTTGCTGTTCGGTGGTCAGCGCCGGCGCCCGCGCCCCGCGCAGATACCAACCCCCGGCCAGCCCGGCCACCAGCAATACCACCGCGGCCATCGCCAGGCCGGGCTGCAGGTGCCAGGCGAACCCGGCGCGCCTGGCGCGGCGCGGCGCGCGCGCCTGCAGGCCCTCTTCATAGGCGTCCAACATCTGCTGCAAGCGCTCGCGCCCGCGCCCATCGGGCGTGGCCTCCGGCAGTGCGCCCATGCGTGCCCACAAGTCCGCCATGGCGGCGCAATCGCCGCAGGCGGCTAGATGTTCCTGCAGCCAGCGCCGGTCTTCTTCGTTTCCTGCTTCACCGAGCAGGCCCGCCGCCCGCTCGCATGCAGACAAATTGCTCATTGTCCACCTCGATTCGCTAAAAACATATAGTGTTCACGCAATTCGTTCAGGGCACGGTGTACGCGCACCTTTACCGTCTGGGCCGCACAGCCCAGCAGGGTCGCGATATCGCTGTACGGCAGTTCCTGGTAGCGCGCGAGCACCAGAACTTCGCGCTTGTCTTCCGGCAGCCGCGCCAGCGCGCGCTCCAGCAGCGCGCGCTCCTGCCCGGCCTGGGCGCTATCGCCGGGCAGCAGCGTGGGGGCGTAGGCATCATCCCATTCGGTCTCGCCGCGTTGCTTGTGCAACTGATTCAGGCGGGCGTTGCGCGCGATTGCATACATCCAGGTCGCGAAGCGGCTGCCGGGACGGTACGTGGCGCGGTATTGCAGAATGCGGATAAACGTCTCCTGCACCAGATCTTCGGCCACCGCGCGCGTCGAGCCCAGCCGCAGAAAGTAGTTCAGCAGTGCCTTCTGATGGCGCTCGAACAGCACCGCCAACGCCTGCACCGTGCCCGCTTGCACGCGGCACATGACGGCATCGTCGCTGACCGTAGTGTCGGGCTCGCCCTGCGTGCGCATTAGCGTCATCGGCATGAATACAGCATCCGTCGTCATCGCCTTCAACCGGCTAATACCGGCGATCCGGCCGTAGGTTACAGGCTAAGCTACAAGACGGAATGGAAGTTCAGGACGCGTTGCGGCGTTTTTGGGGCTACGAAGAGTTCCGCCCCCTGCAAGAGCGCATCATCACCAGCCTTTTGGCCCAAAGAGATGTCTGCGTCATCATGCCAACCGGGGGTGGAAAATCGCTCTGCTACCAACTTCCGGCGGTGCTGCAAGCTGAAAAAACGGCGGTAGTCATTTCGCCCCTCGTGGCGCTGATGCAGGACCAGGTGGGGCAACTGGCACAAATGGGCATCCCGGCCGCGATGTTGAACAGCAGCCAGAATGGCGGCGAGCAGGCGCAGGTGCAGCGGGGGTTGCGGGCGGGCAAGTTCCGCCTGCTTTACATATCGCCCGAACGGCTGGCGCGCGAGGACACCTTCGCATGGCTGCAGAACATCCCCATTTCGCTGTTCGCCATCGACGAGGCCCATTGCATCTCGGAATGGGGGCATGAATTCCGCCCCGAATACCGCCAGCTCGGAGCTCTGCGCGCCCAGTTTCCCGATACCCCCATTGCCGCCTTCACCGCCAGCGCCACCAAACGCGTGCGCCACGACATCCTGGCGCAACTGCACCTGCACGAGCCCGACAAGCTCATCGCCAGCTTTCACCGTGCCAACCTGCGCTACGTAGTGCGCGAATGCACGGCGGCAAAACAGAAGGCGCTACTCAATGCCAGCCTGCGGCATGTGCTGAGCACCTCCAGTGCGGGCAGCATCATTGTCTACGCCTCCACCATCGCACGCGTGGAGCAGACGGCGGCCGAGCTCGCCGCGGCCGGCATTCCCGCGCTCGCCTACCACGGCCGCATGGACGCCGAAGCGCGCCGCGACCATCAACAGCGCTGGATGGAAGACGATGTCCGCGTCCTGGTGGGCACGCTTGCCTTCGGGCTGGGCATCAACAAGGCCAACGTGCG
Source organism: Terriglobales bacterium (assembly GCA_050745425.1). Taxonomy (GTDB): domain Bacteria; phylum Acidobacteriota; class Terriglobia; order Terriglobales; family SCQP01; genus SCQP01. Next base: position 14,281 of record JBOGKK010000199.1, on the reverse strand, counting down.
GGCGGTGATCCATCTGGCGCTGCCAAAATCGATCGAACAGTATTACCAGGAAGCCGGGCGCGCCGGCCGCGACGGCGCACCCGCCGATTGCCTGCTGCTCTGGCAGAAGCGCGATGCCGGACTGCTCGCGCATTTCGCGCAGGAGACCGAAGATGCCGCCGAACGCGAGCGCTGCTGGCAGCGTTTCCATGAGATCCGCAATTTCGTGACTGCGGCCGCGTGCCGGCACCGGCAAATCTGCACCCACTTTGGCGAACGCTGGAAGCTGGACGGCTGCGCCGCCTGCGACGTGTGCGGCTATGAGCCGGCCTATTGGGGCGCGGCCGAGCCAGTAGCCGAACGCAGTCGCCGCCGCGCGGCCACACTGGCTGTTCCGGCGGCGCCAGCGCCGCCTGCCCATAGCGGCTTGCTGGAAGCACTCAAGAGCTGGCGCCGGCAGACGGCGCACGCGGCAAAGATCCCGGCCTATATGGTGCTGCATGACGCCACCCTCGATGCACTGTGCCAGTGGCCACCGCACAAGCTCGAAGATTTGCGCCAAATCACCGGCATTGGCGAGGTCAAGGTTGCGCGCTACGGGGAAGCGATTCTGGCGGTCATCGAGGAGCACGGGCAGGCGCGGAGTGATTAGCGGAAATAGGAAGTTTTCGGTTGCAAGTTGTTGATTTCTGTCGCTATGGGGCGATGACCATCTGCGAGGTGCTTTGCAGCGGGAGGGTGGCGGAGGGGACGAAGGGGATGTCGAGGGAGAACGGGTATTGGACGGTGATGGTGACCGTGCTGCCGGGGGCGTTGCTGGGGTTCCAGACGGTGGTGACAGAGAGGTCGGCGGGGGTCATGGCCGGGGGATTGAGGTTGCGGACGAAGCTTTCGATGTCGGCGGCGGTGGCGGGGCAGGCGGAAGAAAAACTGCTGCAGGAGGCCCCGCGGACGATCGCGTAGCGGGTCGCTTTACGGGCGGCGACGGCGACGAAGTGGTAGGCGTAGACGGCGCGGCCGAGTTGCACGATGCCGAGCAGGAGCATGAGCAGTGGGGGCAGAACGAGAGCGAATTCGGCCAGGGCCGAACCCCGGGATGTGCGGTGATGGCGCGCCCTCATGGCCTGGCCTCGATCGCGGCCTGGCCGTGGAGGGTGAGGCTTCCCGGCCATCCGAATAGGTTGCAGACCGGGGTGAAGGTCGCGGTGGTCGCCACCTGGGCGTAGACGCGCAGACTCGTACCAGGGCAGTCGGCGAGCGCGCAGCCGGGAGCGGCGCCGCCGTCCGAGCAGGTACACACGTGCGTGGCGCTGGCGGTCAGGCTGCTGAGGTCGGCGCCGTCTTCGAGGGCGGCGTGAACCATGGCGGCGGAGTCGACGACCGTGGCGCTGTTTTGAGCGCCGTAGAGGGCGCCGGCGTAAGCCGCGTGATCGGCAACGATGGCGGTGTAGGCAAGGCGTCCGCATTCTTCTACGCCGACCAGAACGAGCAGCAGTAAGGGGAGGACGATGGCGAATTCGGCGAGAGCCTGGCCGCGGGAGTGGGTGGCACGCTGCATAGGTCTATCCCACAAGGGCGGCGGCTTTGATGGGCGAGCCGCCGGGCAGGGAGCTGAAATCATCGTTGAAATCGGCGGAGCCGTTGATAGTGACCGTGCCGCCAACGAAGATGCTGTAGGAGGAGGAGCCGCTCAGACTGCCGTTGTCTACGATGCGCGCAGTGGGGGCGTAGACGGCGCCGTTGAGGACGCTTTGGTTGCCATTGATGGTGAGTGGCAGGAGGTTGCTGCGGGCCTGAAAAACGAGAATGCCGGCGTAGGGGCCGGTGGTGGGGGCGCTGAGTTCGGTTGCGGCGCTGCCGTTGAGAGTAAAAGCGCCGGCGCTGTTATAAAGGGTGACACCGGCGCCGAGCAGCGTGGGCGAGCCGTTCATGATGATGCCGGCTTGGAGGAAGTAGACGCCGGGATTGAAGGTGACGGTGGGGCTGCCGTTGATGATGAGCGGCGCGCAATAGAGGCCGGGGTTGAGGGTGGCGTCCCCGGTTCCGTTCACGATGGTGGTGGTCGAGCAGGAGCCGGAGGCCGACGGTACCGGCAGGCTCGCCAGCGGATCGTTGAGGGGAATCATGCCCTCGGTAAGGGAGGGTTGGACGCTGATGGAGCCATTGATCAGCGCGCCGCCGGCGACGCCGATAGCTGAGGCACTCAGGGTGCCGCTGCCATTGGCGAGCAAGGCGATGGAGCTGTCGGAGTCGATGTAGAGCGCACATTGCATCTGAATGTCGAAGGAACCGTTGAGCTGCAAGGCGTCGGCGGCATAGGGGTCGAGAACGTAGATGCATCCAGCGCCATTGCCCAGGTGGGCGACAGCGCGGGCGCTGGGGGTGAGAGAGGCGATGCCGAACACGTTGGCGAAAAACGTGGGTTGCTGGCGGCTGGCAATGACCTCAATGTAGGCGGCATCGCCGGCATGGGGACCGCTCCGGGGCGGATGATTGACGGTGAGGGTGTCGCCCCCGGAGCCGGACGAGAAGCCGTTGAGGGTGGCGGCGGATTGGGCGCCGGCGAGTACGTTGTTCGAGGGAATGTTGCTGGCGCCGGCAATGGCGGCGGCATCGGCGACGGCCTGCAGGCGGGTTTGTTCGACACGGGCGACACCCACGTCGGCACCGAGGCCGGCAATGCCCAGCAGCACTGCGAGCGCCAGCACGACGAGAACCATGGTCTGCCCGGACTGGCGGCGGCGGCGCCGCACGCTCCCGGCATGATTGAGCGCAATCTGATCGCCGATTTGGGTTTGGGTGCGCTGGAGCGCGCCGGCGGGGAGCTCGAGCACACCCGCCGCGGACCTGCAGATGGCGCCGAGCCGCCAGGGAACGAGCCCCGGCTCGAGATGGATGGCGCGCAGATTGCGGTCGAGATAGAGGGCGTCGATGGCATAGCGCATGCCCAGGGTATGGACGCCCTGGCTGGGAGTGATCCAGAGGCCCCGGCCGGGGCCGAACTCGCGGACGGGAGTGGCGAGCAGGCCGCAGAGGCGGCGGAAGAAGTGGTCGGCGACGCGCAGGTCGGAGGCCAGCAGCGTGTGGCGAGTCTGATTGAGGGCTTTCATCGAGTCACCTTTATTGGCCTGCCATCATCGGGTTACCAGCGGCCCGAGATGGCGGATCAGGGAAAGGGCGGCGGGGCCGAGGACCACGATCATAATGGCGGGAAATAGAAACAGGGCGAGCACGGGCAGCATTTTGATGGAGAGTTTGGCGGCGGCTTCTTCAGCGCGCTGGCGGCGCTCGGAGCGCAGGGCGGCGGATTGGATGCGCAGGACCTGGGCGACGCTGGTGCCAAAGCGATCGGCCTGAATCAGGATGGCGGTGAGAGAGCGCAAGTCGTTGACGCCGCAGCGCTGCGTGAGGTGGCGCAGGGCATCGATGCGGGCGACACCGGCGCGGGATTGGAGCGCGACCAGCTCGAGCTCACCACACAGGCAGGGATGAACCGGACGCAGCTCGCGGGCGACGCGCTGCATGGCCTGTTCGAGGCCGAGCCCGGCTTCGATGCACACCACCAGCAGATCGAGCACGTCGGGCAGGCTGAGGGCAATGCGCTGAGCGCGGCGCCGGGCGAGCCGGCGCAGTAGCATGCGGGGCAGGAGCCAGCCCACGGCGGGCAAGGCGGCGAGCAGCAGCGGCAGGTGTCGCTCCCATCCGGCGGCCAGCACGAGCAGGAGCGGGGCGAAAACGAGTATGGCCCGCAGGCCCGAATACATGCGGTTGTGCTGGGGCTCGCGGTAACCGGCTTGCACCAGCAACTGCCGGGTGAGGGCGGCCTCTTTGGGTGAGGCAGGCAGGACGCGCGCGGCCCGCGCCAGCATGCGCTCCATGCGGCTGGTGACGCGCGCAGCGGAGGCAGAGACAGCCGGCCGCGGAGCGGTGAGGCCGAGAGCGGCGCGCAGGCGCACGGCGGCCTGCACGCGCGGTGCGAGCAGGGCCACACCGCAGGCAAACACGGCGAGGCCAAGGGCAGCAGCAGCGATGATAATCCAGAGCAGCGACATCGTTTCCTCACACCGCGATCTTCATGATGCGTTGCAGCAGCAGGATGCCGAGAACCTGCAGTGCGGCGCCCACGCCCAGCAGCATGCGGCCCAGGGGATCGGAGAACATGGGCTGGGTGAGGGGTGCGTTGATGACATCCATGAGCAATAAGAGAAGGGGGGCGAGCGCGGCGAGCATCCACATGGTCATGCGGGCCTGGGCGGTGTGGGTGCGGACTTCGCGTTTGACTTTGACGCGTTCGCGCATCACGGCGGCAAGTTTGTCGAGGATTTCGGCCAGGCTGCCCCCGGATTCGCGCTGCACAATCATGGTGGTGGCTAAAAAGCGGACATCGACGAGAGGGATGCGGTCGCACAGATGCATCCAGCACTCGCGCAGAGGCAGCCCGAAGCGCTGCTCTTCCCACACCTGGCGGAACTGGCCGGCGAGGGGCTCGGGCATTTCCGTGGCGATGAGCTCGAGAATGGCGGCGGGCGGATGGCCGGCGCGGCTGGCGCGGACGAACAAATCGAGCGCGTCGGGGAGATGATTCTGAAAAGCTGTCAAGCGGCGCTGGCGCAGGCGGGCGACCCAGGCCCAGGGAATCCAGGCGCCGGCGAGAGCGGCGGGCAGGGTGGTGAAGTCCGCAACGAGACCGAAAGCCAGTAGCCCGGCCAGGGCGGCAGCGCCGGCCGTGATGATGAGGAACTTGCCGGGACGCATGGATACGCCGGCCTGTTCGAGCCAATGCTGCAGCGGCAGGGTGCGGCGCCACCGCAGCAGCCAATGCTGCAGCAGAGGAATGCTGCTGAGGCGTTCGCTGCGGATGAGGCCACCGGGCGCGCCGGCGGCAGCGCCCGTGGCGCCGGCAGCCGGCTGCAACTCGTGCTGCAAACGGCGGAGACCGCGGCCGGGGTTGGCGAGGCGCCAGCCGAGGGCGAGCAGCGCCAGGAGGATGAGGAGTCCAAAGACATCGACGGCCATAGTGGAATCTCCGGAAGCGGAACTAAGCGGCCTGGGCGGATTCGTCTCCCTCTTCATCCGCATCGGTCAGCCAGGCGGGCCTGAGGGGATGGCCCATCGCGGCCAGCCAGCCGGCACAGTGGGGCTGAAGGCCGCTGCAACGGAAACGGCCGCGAACGGCGCCATCGGCATGAATGCCAGTGCGCTCGAAATGGAAGAGCTCCTGCATGCAGATCACCTCGCCTTCGATGCCGGTGATTTCAGCGATGCTGGTGACTTTGCGGGTGCCGTCGGCGAGGCGCGCCAACTGGACCACGAGGTGAAGGGCGGAGGCGATCTGTTGCCGGATGGCGCGGGCGGGCAGGTGGAGATTGGCCATGCTGACCATGGTTTCGAGGCGGCCGAGCGCATCGCGCGGGCTGTTGGCGTGGACCGTGGTGAGCGATCCGTCGTGGCCGGTGTTCATGGCCTGGAGCATGTCGATGGCTTCTTCCCCGCGGCACTCGCCCATCACGATGCGGTCGGGGCGCATGCGCAAACTGTTGGTGACCAGTTGGCGCTGATGGATGGCGCCCTGGCCTTCGAGGTTGGCGGGGCGGGTTTCAAGACGCACGACATGCTCCTGCTTGAGCTGGAGTTCGGCGGCGTCCTCGATGGTAATGACACGCTCGTGCTCGGGGATAAAACCGGAGAGCACGTTGAGGAGTGTGGTCTTGCCGGTGCCCGTACCGCCGGAGATGAGAATGTTGCGGCGCCCGACGACGCAGCAGCGCAGGACCTCGCACATGGCGCGGGTAAGGGTACGGCGCTCGATGAGCATTTCGGCGGTGAGCGGGTCGGTGCCGAAGCGGCGGATGGAAAGGCAGGGGCCGTCGAGAGCGAGCGGAGGAATGATGGCGTTGACGCGGGAGCCGTCGGGCAGACGGGCATCGACCATGGGCGAGCTTTCATCAATGCGGCGGCCGACGCGGCTGACGATGCGGTCGATGATGCGGAGCAGATGGGCATCATCGCGGAAAACGACGGGGCTGTGGTGCAGGCGTCCTCCGCGTTCCACATAGACCTGATCGGCACGGTTGACGAGAATGTCGCTGATGGAGGGGTCCTGAAGCAGTTCTTCGAGAGGGCCGAGCCCGAAAATTTCATCGAGGATGTCGCGGCGCAGGCCCTCGCGCTCAGTCAGGCTGAGCGGCACGGGCTCGAGCACGAGCAGGGAGCGGATGAGGGTGGCGACCTCCTCGCGGGCGCGGGCCTCGGGCATGCGTTCGAGCGCTTCCAGGTGAAGGCGTTCAAGGACGCGGCGATGGTAGCTGGCTTTGATCTGTTGATAATCGGTGAGTGCGGAAACGGTAGCCATGATTGATTTCTCCTCGGGCAGAGGGCCGGGTTCAGGGTTTAGCGGTCAGGCTTCAGGCGCTCGAATGCGCGGGGCGTCCGCGCGCGCGGGAAAGCCAGCTGCGGGCAGGCGGGGGCTGGGAACTGCCACCGAGCAGCGCGGCCGCGAGTTCGTGGACGCTGCGCGCCCAGGGAGAGCGCGCACGAGCGGCGAGGGGCTGGCCGGATTCGGCGGCCGCGCGCAGAGCCGCATAGGCATTGGGCAGACGGCAGCGGGTGGGCATCTGCGTGAAGGCTTCGAGCCCGTCGATCGCGGGTTGCGGTTGCGCGTTGAAGCGGTTGAGCACGAGTCCGAAGGGGCGGTGATGACCGGGGTCAAAAAACTGACGGATTTTGGCTGTGCTCCAGAGCGAGACGGTGTCGGTCTGGCTGACCAGCAGGATGTGGGCGGCGGATTCGAGCAGGCCTGCGGCGATCGCGTCGCTGCGGGTGGACAGATCGGCAACGACCAGAGGGTGGGTGTCGAGCAGGAGATCGAGCCAGGCGGCGTGACGGCCATCCGCGCGGGGCGCAAAGGGTTCGGAGGGGCCGGCCAGCAGCGCGACGCCGGAGTCATGGTGAAGCAGCAGGCTCTCGAGCAGGGCGGGGTCGAGCCGTTGTGCGTGGTTGCACAGGTCGCGCAGCGTGAACTGCGGCTTCAGGTTGAGGTGGAGAGTGGCATGGCCCAGCGGAGCCGCATCGAGCAGGAGCGTGGGCGGGCCGCCTTGCGGGCGCGTGGCTTCCAGCGCCAGGGCGAGATTGACGGCGAGGGTCGTGGCGCCGGCGCCGCCGCGTGCGCTCAGCACGACGATCAGCTTTCCGCGCGCCGCGGCCGGCGCGGCAGGAATGCGGGCGGCCGCGCGTGTCAAGGCGCCGTCGAGGGCTTCGAGGCGGAGCGGCGCCTCAAGGTACTCGGAGGCGCCGGCGCGCATGGCCTCGAGGATACCTTGCGCCGGTTCGAGCGGGCCCACCACCATCACCGCGGTCGGGCCCAGCTCCTGGCGCAGCCAGTGCACCATGGCGAGCGCCGCGCTGCAACCGGAAGTGCTGGTGGGTAGCGCCAGCAGGACGGCGTCCGGCAGCGGGCGCAGCAGCTCATCATGGGGCACAAACGGTACCGGCAGCGGCCAACTGGGACCGGCCAGCACGGCCCGGCTGCAGGTGGCGAGGAGTGCTTCGAGTTGCCGCCGTTCGGCTTCGGTCGCGGCGGCCAGCGCCAGCTTCAGCATCATGGGTGTGGTACTCCGGCAGCGGGATGCGGATCGTGGGCATGCCCGTCAAACGAGCGCGGGTTGAGGAACGGCTGCGGCATTGCCGGCAGCGCCGGCATGGCGGCGTCCGGCTGCACCAGATGCGCGGTGACCACCACCACGAGTTCAGTGCGGCTTTTGTTGGTGCTGCGGCTTTCAAAGAAGCGGCCGAGGATGGGGATCGAGGAAAGGCCCGGCACCTTCGAAATGTCTTTCGTGAGACGGTTGTCGAGCAGCCCGGCGATCACAAAGCTCTGCCCGTTCTGCAGTTCGAGCTCGGTCGAGGCACGGCGGGTGGTCAGGGCAGGAATCACAAAGCCAGACATGGTGAGGGCGTTCGAGAAATCGAGAGCGCTGACTTCGGGTGCGACTTGCAAGTCGATGGTGCCGTCGGGGAGGATGTGGGGGGTGAAGTGCAAGTTGATGCCGAAGGGCTTGAACTGGATGGTGACGTTATTGACCACGCCCTGACCTTGCACGACCGGGAAGGGGAACTCGCCACCGGCAAGAAAGCTCGCCTGCTTGCCGTCCATGGCGAGCAGGTTGGGCTCGGCAAGGATCTGCAGCAGATTTTTCTGTTGCAGGGCTTTGAGTAGCAGGCCGAGGTTGGCGCTGCGGCTGAACAGAAAAACATTCAGCAGATCGTTGAGAGCGAAGGTGGCGGATGCGCCCGTGATGGCGCCCGTCTGCGACTGGCCGGACGGCGGCGTGGTGACGTTGGCAGGCGGCGCAAACTGCCCGGTGCTGAGGGAGCCAACGAGTGCGGGCGCGGTCGAGATCAGGTTGGCACCGAGGGCGCTGGCCGCGGTGCGGTCCACCTCGGCAAATCGGACCTGCAGCAGCACCTCGCGCGGATCGGGCGCGGGCTCGAGGGTGAGGGCGTTGACGATTTTGGGAGCAAAGCCCGCCGCGATGCTAATTACGCGTTTGGCCTGGGCGGCGTTGGCCACAGCGCCACTGAGGGTGAGTGCGTCGCCGCCGGCGGCGACCTGGAGGTTGCTCCGGGGATAAAGACGCGACAATTCCTGCTGCAGCGGCGCAGGGTCGAGCGCGACGCGAACATTATAAAGACGTGGCGCGGGTGCTGCCGTCCAGACCAGGAGCGATACTGCGCCGGGTGAGCGCCCCTCGACCAGCAGCTGGTGCGGCGAGACCACAATGGCTTTGGCAATGCTGTCGTCGGCCATGGCGATGCGGCGCAGAGGCTCGTTGGTGGCGAGGAGCACGCTGCGATGAGGCGCGAGTTGCAAGGCGATCGGAGACAGTGAGGCAGCAGGCGCGGCCGGGAATGCAGCAGAAGCGATGGCCGCCGCCGAAGCCGCGACGGGCGCGGCCACCGGATCGGCCTGATCGAGCGGCGGCGAAGCAGCGGGCAGGGGAGGTGCCGAGACCGGACACGAGGGCAGCGCGCGGAACGGGGCCAGACTGGCGAGGTCGCGCCCGGAGGCGAGCGTCGCGGGGCTGGGCACCAGGGCCGATACCACGGCCAAGGCCGGAAGAGCAGAAGAAGGCAAGCCTGCCGGCCACGCTGGCCATCGCTTCCGTGACGGTAGAGCGGCGTAGCTGGAGTCCAGTGCCTGAAAATTCAGTTGTGAGGCGCGTTCGGCCGGATACGGATACGGATATGGATACGGCTGAGGCGAGGCCAGAGTCGGGCCTGGGTGCAGGAAGTTCAAGCTAAAGTCCACGTGCAGGTTGCCTGCGGGCAGTGGGTCGAGGGGGCTCCCCACAACTTGCCCTTGTCGTTCCCGTTCGCCGCTCCGAGTGCGAGCTTCGATTCCTGGCAGGGTCCGACCGCTGGTGCTCAGGGGTTCTCTAAGCGGCCACCACCTGGGCCCGGCCGGCGGCGCGGCTGCGGGCACTGCCGGGGGCGGTGGGGGCAACCGGACAGTCGTGAACAGCAGGTGTGCATGGCCCGGCAGCGGGTCGAGCAGAGGTGGTGCGATCGGCTGCCAGACTTGTGGCGGCGGGGCAGGCGGTGCGTGGAACCCGGCCGCGGCGACGGGTGTTAAGCCCGCTGAGGGTGCCAGCAACAGCACGCCCAGGCCAAATAAGGTTCCTTGCAGCAACCAGGGCGAGGAGGACATATAACGATGCGTCATAAACAATCTCCAGTCAACGAAGCCATCAGCGGTGATGCCGGGCGCCAGAGGCGGTTGAGACGGCGCCGGGCGCAGGGAAGGTGAAGGTATGGCGCTTGGAGCCGAGCAGCATTTCAACTGCGGGCTGAGGCGCAGGCGGAGCCGGCGGAGGTGGCGCGGGCCGCCGCGGCCGGTCAAGGCGGACGCGCGCGGGCCGGGGTGCGATGCCACGGAAGAGCGCGGCGTTGAGCACGGGGGCGACGGTGGGCCGCTGCTGGTCAAGCGGGTTGCGCAGGGCCAGTTGGATATAGCCGTAGCGTTCGCCGAGGGCCAGCTTTTCGGCGCCCTCGGGCGAAACCAGCAAAGTGATGACAGTGACTTTCTGCGGCCGGCCGTTGCCAGTCTTTTCCAACTGCTCGCCGGCAGTCAGTACCCGAACGTTTGTGAGCAACGTGATGGTGGCGACGCCGCGCGGGCTGCCGGCGCCGTTGGGGTTTCCGGTGAGAAGGACATCGACGTGAGTACCCGGCAGGACATAGCCGGCGACTGCGACCACATCGTTGACTTTGACCGAGACCGCGCGCATGCCGGCGGGAATCAACGGCGGGAGGCCGGCGCCGGAGCCGGGCGGGGCCAGCATTTCTGCCAACACGACCTGGTGGGGCACGGCGGCGGTGGTGAGCACGCGCCCGTCAAGCTGTTGCGGGCGTTGGAAAACGTGCGCGGGCAATGAATTCGGAGGCAGGGCAACCGTCGTCAGATCACCCGGCTGCAGCGGCACGCCGGGGCGCAAGCGGCGCGCGGCCACCACCACCGCCGTGGTGCGGGTGGGCGCCTTGCGGTGTCCCATCTCGCTTGCGGCCACGAGGCCGGCAATGCCGGCCAGCGCCAGAGCAATCAATGCTAACCCCAACCATCGTGTGCGTTTCATAGGAATGCCTCCATGTGCGTGGCTCGTCTTCTGTCCCGCGCGCGCCTTGCGGTCGCACGGAGCGCGCCGTGGGTTTGGTTTTCTGCCAGGGTCTGCCACCTGGCGCTCAGGGCTCTGCCAGGCGGCTACCGGAAGTGCGTGGCGCGGCCCACCGGGCCCCGGGCCCTGGTCCTGCCGAGCGGCGGCCGCCATTCCATGGGCGCGCGGTTGCTCTAGAGCAGCCAGAGCGCGCAGAAAATGCCAATGGCTAATGCGGGAGCGAAGGGCGCCGCCACCGCATCAGGAGCGCCGAGCCGGATCTCCGGGTTCGGCTGCAACCCGTAGACGCGCCAACCCAGAATGATTCCCGCCACGCGCCCGCCGAGATCCCGCAGGCGATGCTGCCGCGCCAACTGCACCAGCGCCGTGATACCCGCGATGATCAGAGCCAGGCACACGGCGAAACAGAGGCCGCGGAAGCCCAGCAGCGCGCCCAGCGCAGCGAGCCACTTGGCATCGCCGCCGCCCACGGCATCCAACTGCCAGAGCAGGACGCCGAAGGCGAGACCGGCTGCGGCCGCAGAGAGAGAGGAGAGCCAGGAGCCCGCCAGGATAGCGTGAGCCAATCCCAGCAGGCCGCCTGCGACGGTCAACCAGCGCGGTATGCTGCGCCAGGCCAAATCCCACACCGCCGCGAGGCAGGCCAGCCAGACCACCAACTCTGGCCACATGGGCGGCGCCTAACCGGCGGCGGGGCCGGTGATGGCCGTCGATATGTTGCCGAGAACGGTTTTGATGTCGGTACCGAGTGCGGTAAACGCAACCGCGGTTACGGCTGCAATCACGCCGAGAACAATCGCGTATTCGGCCATATCCTGTCCGCGATCGTCTCGCCAGAAACGAGAGATGAGTTTTGTCATTGGAAGTTTCTCCTGTACACAGTCTTGAGCTTCGAGCCTTTGCGTCCGATAGCGATGTGAGCCGATGATGACTAACCCGCGTGACACAGACCGTGAGATGGCGGTGGTGTGCTGGCTGTTGCATGCCACTTTCCACCGCCGGCTAGAGAGCCAATGAACATGGGCCGCTTCGGTACGGGCACCGCGAGGGCCAGAATGGCCCCCGGCAAAGGTGACGGAGACGGTACGAGGGAGTGACGCTAGAGCAAAAACAGCTCTGCTGTAGCATCGCCGACCGTACCGCCTGCGGCTTTGCCCCCAGGAAAAGCCGCACGCAATCGCCCGAACCTTGCTACACCGACGCTGTTTTTGCTCTAGCGAGACGCCGGCGCAGCGGCGGCGGCGAGGGGTGGTGCGAGCGGAGGACGGCCGGTGCTGAGGCGGCTGATGCGAATGCCCAGCTGCTTTTCCATGCGCAGCAGGTCGTTTCGCTGGGAGCGGTTAATAAAGGTAGTGGCGACGCCCCGGGCGCCGGCGCGGCCGGTGCGGCCGACGCGGTGGACAAAATCATCGGCGACGTCGGGGAGATCGAAATTGATGACGTGGGCGATGTCGTCGACGTGAATGCCGCGAGCGGCGACATCGGTCGCGACCAGGACCTGGAATTGTCCGCCCTGGAAGCCGGCGAGGGCTTTGGTGCGCTGCGACTGGCTGCGATTGCCGTGGATCATGGCGGCGCTGAAGCCGCCACGGGCCAAAGTTTTTGCCAGACGCTCGGTGCCGCGCTTGGTGCGGGCAAAAACCAGGCAGCGTCCGCTCTCCTGGCCGAGCAGGGACTGCAGCAGGGGTAGTTTTTCGCCGTCTCCTACTTCATAGGCGCGCAGCTCGATGTCGGGAGCGGGCTTGTCGCCCGTGCCGACGGCGATACGCTGTGGGTTGGACATGCACTCGCGCGTGAGTTTGGCCACTTCCGGCGGCAGCGTGGCGGAGAAGCACAGCGTCTGCCGGTCGCGAGGCAGAACCGCGAGAATGCGGCGGATGGCCGGAAGAAAGCCGATGTCGAGCATACGATCGGCTTCGTCCAGCACCAAAATCTGAACGGAAGCGAGGGAGACGAGCTTGCGCTTGAGGAAATCTTCGAGGCGTCCGGGGGTGGCGACGACGAGCGGCGCACCGCGGCGCAGCATCTCGAGCTGTGGGCGCTCGCTTACCCCGCCGACCAGCAGCGCGACGGCGGCGAGCGAACGCGGGCGAATTTGCTGATACTGATCCGCGATCTGCATCGCCAGCTCGCGCGTGGGGGTGAGGATCAGCGCTGCCAAGCTAGTGCGCTGAGCGGCAGGCTGGCGCAGCAGGCGTTCCAGAACGGGAAGCAGGAAGGCGAGGGTTTTGCCGGTGCCAGTCTGGGCGGTGGCCAGGATGTTGCGTCCGCCGAGAGCGGCGGGGATAGTCGCCGCCTGCACCGGCGTGGGGGTGGTAAATTGAGCCGCAGCGAGGCGCTCGAGGAGGGCTGGCGCGAGGGCCAGATCGGTGAACTGAGACATGAAGAGAACAGAACTTTCCCGGAATCCATCAGGATCCGAAGCGAGCAGATGTACGCGGAGCCAAACGGAAACTTAATGAAGGCGGGAAAACCTGAACCGAGGCAGCGAGCAAAGGCAGAGGGCACCACACCACACGTACCGTGTGATATTCAGCGTCAAGGTAGCATAGCACACAGCGGGACGAGGGTGCGCTTTATGCCCGGTGACGTTCGTGGTGCCCGGGGCCGGACTCGAACCGGCACGTCGCTTGCGCGACTCGGGATTTTAAGTCCCGTGCGTCTACCAATTTCGCCACCCGGGCGGGCCCAGCTAACCTAAATAGTACACAAAGACTTAGGCCGCGCTGGGCGCTTCCGCAACCGGCACGCTCCAGCGGCCGGTGGCTGTAACGGCAGGTCAAGGCGGTGCCGAACTGGCCGAGTGTTGCCTGCCCGCGGCGGCGGCGAACGCCATTCATCGGGAGGGTGCGACAGCAAAAAGTGGCCGTGCCGACGAGGACGGGTTAGCGTGGCGGGAGATGCTGCGGGTCGAGCACCGCGCCTTGAGCGTCGCCCTCGACGCTGGCCACGTAGGCTTGGGCGACATCGGCGGCGGCGAGTCCGGAGCTGGGGTCCATGCCGAGCTTGACCATGGTCTCCTTCACCCAGGGCGGGCTGACCACGTTGATGCGCAGGCGGCGAGGCATTTCCAAAGCGGCGGCGCGCACGAAGCCGTCGAGCCCGGCGTTGATCATCGAGACTGAGGCGCTGCCCGGCATGGGCTGCGTGGCCAGGATGCCGGAGGTGAGCGTGACCGAGCCGGCTTCGCGGAGCCGGTCCTTGGCGATCTGCGCCAGCATCACCTGGCCCATGAGCTTGCTGTGGAGGCCGAGCTCATAGTCGGCGCCGGTCAGGGACGCGAGCGGTCCGAACGCGGCGTTGCCGGCGCAGCAGACGACGGCGTCAACTTCGGCGATGGCGTCGAACAGACGCTGGATCGAGGCTGCGTCTTCCAGCGTGACGGGGATGGCGGCGTGGCGGCTGGTGCCGACGACCTCATGCCGGCGCGCGGCCAGGGCTTGTACGACGGCTGTGCCGATGGTGCCGGTCGCGCCAATCACGATGATTTTCATGGGGATACTCCAGCGGGGACAATCTTCTGGCCATTAGAGCAAAAACAGCTCTGCTGTAGCATCGCCGACCGTACCGCCTGCGGCTTTGACCCCAGGAAAAGCCGCACGCAATCGCCCGAAGCTTGCTACACCGACGCT
>JBOGKK010000198.1:0-12197 GCA_050745425.1 Terriglobales bacterium | reverse complement strand
GTGGTCGCCGGCGCCGGCTTGTCGGATTGGGACAGCTATTACGGTGAAAACCAGAACGACAAGTGGATGGTCCCCTACTTTGGCGCCTCGGTGTACGTCGACCCGGCGGCGTACGCCAAAAGCTCGGCCATCAACTACATCACGCACGACCATACTCCGGCCCTGATTGTGGTCGGTCAGCGCGACGAGGAATGCCCGGCGCCACAGTCGTTTGAATACTGGCACGCCCTGCGCGCAATGCATGTGCCGACGACGCTGGTCGTGTACGCCAACCAGGGCCACGCCATTGCCAACCCGAAGGACCAGGTCGACATCCTGCGGCGCTCGCTCGAATGGTTCGGGAAGTATTTGGCGCCCGAGGCCGCGGCCGGCCGCTGAGACTGGTGGCCGCGCTCAGGCGGCGTCATGGGATCACCCCGGCCCGTCAGCCTGGAGATGTCGCGGGAGCAGCTTTGCCCGGCTCAGACGGCCATCGTGCGTTGTCGGGCGAGGGCGATGATCTCGCCGACCAGTTGCACATAGGAGCGGCCGGCTTTCTTGGCTGCCATGGCAAACTCCGCCCCGCTCGACAGCCATGGGTTGGGATTCACCTCGATCACGTACACCTCGTTTTTAGGCGTCAGGCGCAGGTCAACGCGGCCGTAGTCCCGTAGCTTGAGGGCGCGGTAAGCAGCCAGGGCGGCGTCGTTGAGATCCTGGGTTACGGCTTCCGGCAGGTCTTCCACCGGCGCTGACTTGGTGACTCGGTAGGCCTCACTTCCCCGCTCCCATTTCACCTCGGCGCTGGCAATTCTGGGTGTCCCTTCCGGCAGTTTCGACAGATCCAGCTCGACCAGCGGCAGCACTTCCGGCGCGCCGTTGCCTAGAATGGCGGCGTAGATCTCCCGCCCCTCGATAAACTCCTCGATCAGCGCCGGAGAATCAAAGGTTTCGTGGACGTAGTCGATGCGCTGCATCAAATCCCTGATGTTCTCCACCACCGAGCCGGCCTCGATCCCCACCGAGCCATCCTCGCTCGCGGGTTTGACAATCAGCGGAAAGCCAATGTCGTGGGCATGCTCCAGTCTGCCGCGATAGCAGACCGCAAAGCGCGGCGTGCGAATGCCGTGAAAGGCAAACAGCTTCTTGGCCAGGGCCTTGTCCTGCGCCAGATAGAGCGCGTGCGGTCCGGCGCCGGTGTAGCAGCGGCCCAGCAGGTCGAAGTACGCGGCCAAGTGCATGTCGCGGGTGTCGTCGCCGGCGTACGATTCGGTGAGGTTGAAAAACAGATCGGCGTCCGATTTTGCCAGGGCCAGCAGTGTGGCGTCGCGCCCGTCCAGCACGTAGTAGCTCGGCTCGTGCCCCAGCTTCGCCAATGCCTCGAAGATTTCCTCCCGGTCGGGCTTGTCGCGCTTGCGCTGTCGTTTGCGCACGGGCCCCCGGCGCGGGGTCGGCGCCGTCTCGGCTGGCGGCTCGTCGTCCTCCCAGGTGTCGTAAACGACCGCGATCTTGAGCTGACTGTTCATCCTAGCCCTGCGCCGGCGGCTTCTCCTTGCGGCGGCGCGCCCGCCGCCGGGAACGAAAATTCATCGCCATGGCGGTCGCATAGGTGGCGACCTCGGCCAGGTGTTCCTGGGTGCGCGCGCCGTCGGCCTGCAGCCCCAGCCCCTGCAGCCGGATTTCCATTGCCTTCATGAGCTTTCTCACCTGCGGACGCGGCACCCCGGTCCAGTACGCCACCTTGTCGGTAATCACCTTGCGATGCTCACCCAGCAGCGCTGCCGCCGGGCGCAGCCCGTTGCGTCGACGGGGGTGCACGTTGAAGATATCGGCCAAATCCGCATCCAGCGTGAGGGCGCCCGCCGGCGCACCCTCCCCGGCCGCCAGCACCCGGCTCCATTCGGCCGTAATTTGCCGCTGATCCGTCTCCTCCTCCGCACCCACCTGGCGGTAGAACTCGGCCACGGTCTGCGTCATTTCGCTAGCAGTGATGTCGGTGCGGCCGCGGCGGCGCAGCGGCGCCACCCTCTGCAAGCTGCGTGCGGTGCGGTCCACGTAGCGCAGCTTGCGCAGCGCCCCCCATGCGCGGTACTGCCGCCGCCAGCGCGAAGCGGGCGTCAGCCACACCGCGAAGGTCTCGGCAAAATCTTCATCCGGGTGCTTCTGCGCGTACCAGCCCGCGATGTGGCGCACGTAATCGCGCGAGAACGCCTCCGGCGCGTATTGCTCCCGATAGGGACGGCGGTAGGGCCCGAACAGCTCCCGCCATGCCGGCGCGCGATACAGCCGATAGGCGTAGTTGAAGGCGTGTCCGGCCTCGTGCCGCAGATACATCATGACCTCGCGCGGCGTCTCCAGATCGTTGCTCTCCCGCTCCAGCCACGCCAGCCGTTCGTCCGCCAGATAAAACGGAATGCCGATCACCGGCTCGCCCGACGGACAGCCCCATTCATCGCTGAGGTAACACGGCGGTCGGAATTCGCCCAACCCCTTGCGCTCCAACTCGCGATACAGCCGCGCCACCGGCGCCGCCAGCGGCGAGCCCTCCAGTTTTAGCCCCAGGTCGCAGATCCGCCGCTCGAGAATCTCCGCCACCGCCGGCGGCGCCAGCGCAAAGGCCGGATCAGCAGTGGCATCGGGAGACACGCAGCTTCGAATTTAGCATGACGCGGCTTCGGCGGCGTCATTTTACCTATGCCACGGTAAACTACGTTTATCAAGGGGGCTATATGAGCGAGTCTGCACAGCTTCAGGTCAATCCCGCGGAAGAAATCATCCGCCTGGGACCGCTAATGGTGCGCTTCCTGGTGACCGCCGCCCAGTCGAGCCGCAGCACCGCCGTGTTTGAACTGTTCATCCCAGGCGGGGAGCGGCTGCGGGCGCCGGCGCACAGCCACGATCACTACGAGGAGACGATTTACGGCATTCACGGCGTGTCGACCTGGACTGTCGACGGCCGGGCGATCGAGGTCGGGCCGGGGCAGGCGTTGTGCATTCCGCGCGGCGCGGTGCACCGCTTTGATAACCACGGAACCGGGGATGTGACGGCGCTATGCGTGATCACGCCGGCAGCGATCGGCCCTGAGTACTTCCGCGAAGTGGCGGCGCTGATAGCCGCCGCGGGCGGCCAGGAGCCGGATCATGCCGCCTTGGCGGATCTCATGCGCCGCCACGGCCTGACCCCAGCGCCGCCGCCGCCGGCCTGAGACCCCGCCGTCCACCTCAAACCGCCTAAAACCGATCGATGTTGTTGTACCCCAGTACAGGCAGCGTTGGAAGGGGCAACCCCCACTGCCTTATTGCGCAGTGCAGATCCAGCGAAGGCGTGCGAAGTTGACGTAGAAGTCGGCCGACAGCGTCAGTAACGTGCCTTCGCGGGGCGCGGTTCAACTTCTGGTACCAGTGACCAGTTCGTTGCCGAAGTTCCTGCGCCATGTGCGTCGTAGCGGCCGTTGTATTCGCGGTGGCGTCACCTGTCAGCTAGTTACTGGTGCCCCATCGGATGAGGACGGGGATGGTGCCGCTGTCGCTGTAGCGATCCACTTCAATGGTGGCTCGGGCGACACCCAGCCGGTAATGCTGAAATACGTATAGTGCCAGGTCGGGATGAGTGTCGAGGGCAGATCCCACTGTGCCCGGACGAAATAGCGTGGCGAACCGTCTGGCAGAAGCAGCGTCTGAATCTGAGGACTTATTTGGCGGGCGTGAGCCTCAATCCATATCCAGACGGCATAGCGATCAAGGCAGCCTCTGCACGGTGCAGGCGGCATCGAAGGGATGCCGGCAGCAAACGCGCCGGCGATGGACTCGATAGTCGTCAGCGGCGGAGGCGCAGCGGCAAGCCGCGGCTGCGGCGGTGAGCGGTGAGCGGACTCTTCTGCGGCATGACGTGGTTCAGCCAGCAAAAGATCCGCGGGAAAAGAAAGCGCGGGAAAGGGATCAAATCGGTGCGAAAGAACCGTCGCTTCGGCACCGAAAAAGCGCATCCCCTCGCCAGAAAATGTCCAGGCAATATAGCGGTCGAGCTTGACCGGGACAGTCAGGTGCAGCTTCACAAGGTAAGGCCCCGCAGCGCCGGTGGGCACGTAGACCATGTTACCGAGCATGCCCAGCGCTGCATCCGCCGGCAGTGGCACCGCCAGAGCGGGAGGATTGACACCGTCGGTCTCGCCAAACACCATCAGCACGTGCGTGCTGTGGTAGCGCGCTGCCAGTCAGTACTGCGGAGCACCTGTGTCTCGTGCGCTTTGCGCCATGCCGAGCACGGTCCACGCCAGCATCATCGCCGTCACGCCGACGCACTTGGGGAATGGCATAATATGCGCGATCGTACACGCTTCGGCATTTTCCCGGCTGGAAAACTCGCTGCTTGTGAAGGAATGGCGGGGACGACGGGGCTCGAACCCGCGACCTCCGACGTGACAGGCCGGCGTTCTAACCAACTGAACTACGTCCCCGCTTCTGGCGGGCGGCGATCCGCGCTGAGCCGGGCATCGCTGGTGGGCGATCACGGGCTCGAACCGTGGACCTTCTGCTTGTAAGGCAGACGCTCTAACCAACTGAGCTAATCGCCCTCGCGCAGACCCCTATTGTACCTCGGGAGCGGGCATCGCATTGCGAAATGTGAGGGCCCGTGTCAACTTGCGCACCGGGAAGCGCACGCGGCTGCACGCCATCTCCGAACAACGATTGCCGACAGGGCCCGCCCGCTGACGCTCGGGCCTGCTCCAGGCTGCCGCCGATGGGTGTCATCCACAGCGGTATAATGACACCCATGAAAATGATCAAGACGCAGGTATACCTGCCGACGGAGGATTTGGCGGCACTGCACCGGATTGCCGCGCAGCGGCATCGCGGGGTCGCCGACCTGGTGCGGGAGGCCGTGCGGAGGATATGGCTGCACGATGGCGGCGGCAACGGTCCGGTGGGCGTCATCCAGGGGCCCTTGCAGCACAGCTCCAGCGAGCACGATTCTGCCTTCGACAGGCTCTAAGCGATGCGTTTGGGAGAGCGCGTCTTCGTAGACTCGGGGGCCTGGATCGCTCTGGCCGTTGCTGGCGACCCCTACCACGCCCAGGCAGAGTCCGGATGGCAGGTGCTGCAGGCTTCGTCGGCGAGGCTGGTGACTTCAGTGCCGGTGATGATTGAGACGTTCACGTTTTTAGACCGCAACGCTTCACGCGATGATGCCCTGCGCTGGCGGCAAAGCGTGGCCACGGTGCGGCGGCTGGCCATCATAACCTGCACGGCACGAGATTTGGCGGCCGCCTGGCGAGAGTTGGAGCAAACCAGGCTGCAAGGGTTGAGCCTGGTGGACGCAAGCAGCTTCGTGCTGATGCGGGCGCGAGGCATCGCGCGCGCCTTCGCCTTTGATTATCATTTCACAGCCGTTGGGTTCCAGCCAGTCGCGTAGTCACTTTTTGATCTTGCCGCTCCCGTCCGGCAGCATGGGAATGATGAGGCTGCCGGTGGCTCCGGTCGTAGTGTCTTCGGCCATCAGGCGGAGGGTGGTGGCCCCGGAAATGCGGGGCACAGCCTGAGAAAACCGGAGGCCTTTTCTCATCACACTGGCAAAATCGGCATCGCGAATGTGCAGGTGCAGCCGATCCTGACTGCTGCCCACCACCTTCCCGGTGAGCGTCTGCTCCACTGTGACCATTTCGACCGCGCCGTTGTGATAGCCGTCTTCATGAACGAAGGCAACGCTATGGATGTCGAGCGTTGCCGACAGATGCAGCTCACTGGAATTGCCGGCCGGCGACAGGTTCGCCTTCAGGGCAATTGCGAACTGCTCCAGCGGATTGCGCAGCGCCGCCAGCAAGGGCGCGGCGCCATACCAGGCAGAGTTGGGCTCTGCCCAGAAACCGTGCGGATAGCGCAACTGGGCGTGCTTCACGCCGTGCACCCTGATGCGCAACTTGTGAAAACGATTGTCCACATCCTTGGCCGGCAGATAGAAGCCGAGCGTGTAGCTGTAGTCGGAATCGGAGGCGGCGGCGGCAATGGCTCCGCCAATGTCGTTGGTGTTGACGAACGCACGGCCTCCAGTGGCTTGCGCAATGTCAAACATCGCGCCCTGGCCGATGGGCTGGACGTTAAGCCGGGCAACAGCGGCGGCCGGGCTGAGGCCGTCGTCCGGATTGTCGTTACCGTTGACCGGCTCGATCGCCTCGCGCGCGAGGAGGCCGCGTACGTCTACGGGATATACGGCAATGCGGTTGTTGTGTCCCAGGGCGGCTTCGACCAGAGCGCCCGAGAGCGGAGGCCGTGAGAGCAGCCAGATGAGGCTGATGCGGCCAGGAAGGCCGGCGACTTGGGCCGCAATTTCGCTCAACGCCTGGACGGCGGTCTCCGCATAGGTGCGGCGCTGAAGCTCTACGGCCATGGCACCGGCCTCGGCGTTTCTCTTGTCGAAGTCTCCGGGCACTCCGGTCTTCGGTCCGGCGCCGACGCTGGCATGTTCGAGAACGCTGGGGCTGTAGGCCTTTAATGCTGCCACAAGGCGCTGGCGGTCGCTGGTGAACGATGCCAAAAGATGGAGACTACGATCCAGCCCGTAAAGTTCGACGGTTTCGTTGGCGGGCAACTTGCGCAGGTAGGCGAGAGCGCGGCTCTTGGCCCAGGTAAACGAGAGCGTCGAGTTAAAGACGGGCTGGCCAGAGGCATACTGCATGCCGCCCGGGGAATCGACCGCGTCGAATAACACGACAACCATGCCCGGTTGGCGCTTGCCCTGGTTGGTGTAAGGAGTTGCGGTTGGGGTGGCGGCGGGAGCGGCGGCAACCGCAGTTTTGGCCGGGGGGCGGTTGTCGTTGATGGAGAAGACCTTGATGGGGCGCTGGTGGCCGTTTTCTTCGATGGTGAAGTTGCCGGCTTCGAGTCCTGTGACTGGCTTGTTGTGGCTCTTCACCAGGACGGTGATTTGCACCAGCGAGGTGCTGCTGCGAAAGACGGGCGTTTTCGGTCGTTGCGCGCAAGCAGGTACACCGCACAGCAAGATTGCGGCTGCGAACGCTGGTTTCACGATGAGAGGGCCTGATCCAAATCTTCCATGATGTCGTCAGCATCTTCAATGCCGACGCTGAGGCGGAGGAGATTCTCACGAATGCCGACGCGCTCGCGCTGCGCGGGAGCCATGTCGCGATGCGAGGAGAGCACGGGATAGAGCACGAGGGTCTGCACATCCCCGAGGCTCGTACACGGCAGACAGAGCTTGAAACGATCCATCAGGCGCAGGATTCCGGCACGGCCGGCGCCTTTGACTTCAAACGAGACCAGGGCGCCGAAGCGGTCGCCGAACTGGCGGGAGGCGACGGCGTGGTCGGGGTGATCGTCGAAGCCCGGGTAGTTGACGCGCTCGATGGCAGGATGCGCGCGCAGGAACGAAGCGACGCGGACGGCATTGGCGCACTGGCGTTCGAGGCGCAAGGGGAGGGTTTTGATGCCGCGCAGAATGGTCCAGGCGGCAAAGGGGCCGAGGATACCGCCCACCAGCTTGCGGATGCTGTCGAGGGGGGCGAGAGCACTGGCGTGGGCAGCGACGAGACCGCCCATGGCATCGCCATGGCCGGACAGGAACTTGGTGGCGCTATGGACGGAGTAATCGGCGCCCAGCGTGAGTGCCTGCATCAGTGCCGGGCTGGTGAAGGTGGCATCGACCAGGAGCCGGGCTCCGGCGGAGTGGGTTTTTTCGGCCAAGGCGGCAAGGTCGACGACGCGCAGCAGGGGATTCGACAGCGACTCGACCACAACCAGGCGAACGCCGGGGCCTGAAAGAGCCTGATCCTGTGCTTCAGGTTGATTGAGATCGGCAAAACGGATGTCAATGCCGAGGGGCGCGAAGACGTTGAGCAGGAGACCGATGGTGCCGCCGTAAATTTCCTGGGAGCAGACGATGACATCGCCGGGAGCGACGCCACTGGCAAGAATGGCCGCGTGGAGGGCGGCCATGCCGGAGCCGAAACTCAGGGCGCCATCGGCGCCTTCGAGTGCGGCGACAGCTTGTTCCAGCGCGACGTTGGTGGGGTTGCGGTAACGGCCATACATGTAGCCTTCGGCTCCGCCGGCGACGGCATCGAGCTCAGCCGCCGATTCGTAGTAGAAGCTTGCACTGGGGTGAATCGGCACGCTCACAGGGTGCGCACCTGCTACCGGATCGGGTTCGCCAGAATGTACGGCACGGGTTGCCAGGCGCATGATGCAATCAGGCTACCATGGGGCATGGCCAGCGAAGCGCCAGGCGGGGATATCGACATTCTGGATTTGCGCCAGTTCCGCGGCACCCAGCTCGATGGATTGCTGGCGCTGGAATCGACGGAATGGGATCGGATGCTCGACTGGGATTACCGGCCTTCCGTGGATTTGATCCGGCAATATGTCGATGCGCGCATTCTGCCGGGCTACGTACTGGTGGAGCGCACACGGGGGCACGTTACGCCGCGCGGGTACGGATTTTTTGTACACGAGGGGCGCAAGGGGATGATTGGCAACCTATTTGTTGCGCCCGCCTACCGCAACGGCACGCTCGAAGGGGAGCAGCAACTGCTGGAGCAGATGATTGCAACGCTGACGGCCACGCCGGGTATGGAGCGGATTGAGGCGCAACTGATGGCGTTTCCGCCGCAGTCGCTGGCGCGGTGCTTTTCCGATCATCATTTTGCCGGCTTCCGGCGAGTGTTTCTCGAGTTGGGGCTGGGCGCGGCGCCAGGCCCGGCGGCGGAAGGGACCACCCACTTGCAGGATTTGCGGCTGGAACCGTGGGGTGGGGCGAGTTATGAAGAAGCGGCGCGGCTGATTCAACACGCCTACCGCGATCATGTGGATAGCCGGATCAACGATCAGTACCGGAGCTTTGCGGGAGCAATCCGCTTTATGCACAACATCGCGCACTACCCCGGCTGCGGAACTTTCGATGCCTCGTCCTCGTATATCGCGCGGTCGGTACGGCATGGGGCGCTGGAGGGCATGATCCTGACCTCGCGGGTGAAGCCGGACGTCGCGCATGTCACCCAGATTTGCGTGCTGCCGGAGCGGCAAGGGCAAGGGCTGGGACGGGCGCTGCTGGATCGGGCGCTGGCCAGCCTGCGGCGGCAGCGGCTGCGGGCGGTGACGCTGACCGTGACGGGCGAGAACCAGGGCGCGCTGGCGCTGTACCGCAGCGTGGGGTTCGTGGATCTGAACGAATTTGACGCCTACGTGTGGGAGCGAATCGCATGAGCACAGGCTGGCGCCGCGTGCGCGAGCACTGGCAACTGCTGCGCGAAACGGCACGGGTGATCGGGCCCAGCGCGCGGCTTCTGACCACGACCGAGGCCCATACCTATGCGTATTCGGTGGCGGCGAATTGCCTGCTGGCGTCGCTGCCGTTTCTGTTTTTAATGCTGTGGACGGCGAGGCATTTTCTTCCCAGCCTGACAACGCAACAGGCGGTGATTGCAGGGTTGCTGGCCACTTCCCTGCCCGCCGGACAGCAGCGGCTGTTCGCCGATGCGGTGCATCTCGCCAACCGGGGAAGCGTGCAGGTTTTTTCGCTGGTGATGCTGGCGATCAGCAGCAGCGGGGTGTTTTTACCGCTGGAAGTGGCGCTGAACAGCATCTGGGGGTTCAAGCGCAACCGCGGATATCTCGGCAATATGGCACTTGCGTTTTTTCTGGTGGTGGCGTGCGGTATTATCGCCTATGCCTCGATCGTGCTGGCCAGTGTGGGCACGGCGTTGGTGCAATTCATTCTGCCGGCGACATGGACGGGCGTCACTGGATTCTTTACGCAGGTCTTTCTCGCGGTGTTCTCGATTCCGGCGGCCGTGCTGGTATTTTTCCTGATTTATTGGAAGCTGCCGAACGGCAAGGTGGCGGCCGCGCAGGTGTTTCCGGCAGCGCTGTACACGGGTGTGCTGGCCGAGGTGCTGCGCTTCGCGTTTCCGCTGGTGCTGCCGTGGTTTGACTTTCAGCGTGTGTATGCGAGTCTGACGCTGGCGGTGACGCTGCTGATCTGGGGGTATGTGGGCGCGCTGCTGCTGTTGTTTGGCGCCAGTCTGTCGGCACGGGGGGTGGCGCGATGGCCGGCGATGCATATTCCGGTGCCACACTATGAAGCGTTGCGGGCATGGTACGGCAGTCATGTGCACAGCAGCGAAACCCCGGCGGCCAGTGGACGAACGTTGTAGAATGAGCGCAAGATGAGTGCAGTGAAACTGCTTCCGAATGCGCTGGGTCCGCTGGAGAGCGAGGTCATGACGCTGGTGTGGCGGCACGGTGAGTGCAATGTGCGCCAGATGGTTGAGCGGCTGCCGCAAACGCTGGCCTATACGACGGTCATGACGACGCTCGACCGGCTTTATAAGAAGGGACTGCTGGAGCGGCGCAAGAGCCAGCGGGCCTTTCTATATGCCGCGCGCGTTAGCCACGTGCAGTGGCTGCGGCGGCGCGCGGGCGAGTTTGTGGCAAGCTTTTTCGGCGGCGAGCCGCCGGAACGCACCGCGCTGTTGTCGTGTCTGCTGGAGGCGGTGGAACAGTACGATGCCGAACTGGTGGAAGATCTGAGCCGCCAAATCCGCGACAAGCAGCGGCAAATGGGCGCCGGGTACGGCAACGGTGAAGCGCAATGAACCTGACGCTGGGCGTGCTGCTGCCGTATTGGACGCGCCTGCTGTGCATGCTGCTGGCGACCGGCGCAGTTGCCTATGTGGCCGGGGCGGTACTCGCCAGCGCCGCCGCGCCGCTGGTGGTGCGGCGCATGCAGACTTGGCAGGATGGGGCGCCCGAGCGCGCCGGCGGCATCGCGCTGACGCTGCGGCTGTCGCCGCTGATTGCGGCGGCGCTGGCAAGCGTGGTGCTGTGCCTGCCCAGCTACATGTGGCTGGAGCCGCGCCGCGGGCACGCCGAGTACATGAGCCCAATCTGCCTGGGCCTGGCGCTGGCGGGCGTTGCCGGGCTCGGCTGGATGGCGCTGCGCGCGGCGCGGGCGGCGGTTGCCGGCCAGCGCTTCCGCAGGCGCGCGCAGGCCAGCGGGCAAAGCTGCGAGATTCAAGGGCGGCGCGTGCGCGTGCTGACGGGAGCGGTGCCCTCGATGGCAGTATCCGGGGTTTGGCATCCGGTGTTAACGGTGTCGCAGACGGCCCACCTCCAACTCAGCCCCGAGCAACTGAGCGTCGGCATTGCGCACGAGGGCGCCCACGTCACCGCCCGCGACAACTTGAAGCGGCTCCTGATTCTGACAACGCCGCTGGCGGGCGCAGCGGCACGCGCTCTGGAGGAAACCTGGGCGCGACTGGCGGAATGGGCGGCCGATGACCGCGCCGTCGCCGGCGATGCCCCGCGCTCGCTCGCACTGGCAGAGACGCTGGTGACGCTGGCGCGGTTGAGCACGCAATCCGCTTGTACACCGGTGCTGGCGTTGGCCTCGGCGCTGGAGCGTGGGTGGGGGAGTGAGCTTTCTGAACGTGTGGCCCGCCTGCTTGCCTTCGAGCGCGCACCGCGGCCGCCACGGCGGCAGCAGCCCTGGCTGGGTTACGCCATCGTGGGAGTGGTGCTGTGGGCGATGTTGCAGCCCACCACGCTGCTGACCGCGCATGCGGTGCTCGAGCGCCTGGTGCGTTAACGCAGGCGGCCGGGTTCTATGCTATAAACGAAAGACGGGCTGGCATACCGGCCCGGGCACTCCTCAGTAGCTCAATGGCAGAGCATCCGGCTGTTAACCGGATGGTTGTAGGTTCGAGTCCTACCTGAGGAGCCATTTTTTCTCTTCCGCTTGCCGCCATGGGTGTCTTTGTATCGCTGCAGACGACACCCACAGCCTCGAAGCCTTGCGCGTGCCTATGCCGCCCGGCGCCACCCGCAGCCGTTTATGTCGTTGGCGACTATGGCCGACGGCTGGCGTCAGGACCTCCTGAAAATCTGGTACCAGCGGGCGGAAACTGACGAGCTCGATTCCAAAGTTTCGCTCGAGCGCGAGGGACGCATTGATGTTCTCAGCCCGATACTCGAGGCCGTCGTCCAGCGCATCCGCCAACCGGGCCAGCCCATAGACGAAATTAGCTGGGATGCCGCTGTCCGCCACGGTCGCTTACGCCGCCAGCAGGACCACCGCGCCCTCGCCATCCTGCGCGAGGAACTCGCCGCCATGGCGCTGCGGCGCTTTTTAGAGTTTGATCCCAGCCACGCGCTGCCCGACATGGCGGAAATGAACGCTGCCATCGACGAGGGCATGGCCGTTCTCT
>JBOGKK010000197.1:0-8388 GCA_050745425.1 Terriglobales bacterium | reverse complement strand
GCCCAGCGGTGCAGTGGGGCTGGGCATGTGCCGCAGCTCCGCCCGGCGCCGCTGCTTGTTCGAATCAACAGCGTGCTGGCGGTGCTGTTCTGCGTTGGGGTGGCGATTGCGGTGAGCCGCGAGCCTGCTTTAGCGAACCGTCAGCGGCACTGATGCAATGAGGTTGTCCCACTCGAGTGTGAGTTGGGTGGGGCTGAGGAGGTAGCGCAGGCGTTCGATGGGGTGGGGCGGAATGCTCATGTGCATGGGAACGCGACCGAGATCCTGATTCTGGTGATAGGTCAGGCCCCACTGGCCGGTTTGCTTATTGACAATGAGTTGCCAGTGATTGGGATCTTTGACCAGTACAAAAAGCGTGTAGTTGCCGGCGGGAACGTGCAAGGTGCCCAGTGTGAGGTTGGCGCCGGTGTGCAGGGAGGTGGCGGCGTTGGCGCCGGCGCGCCACACCGGATAGGTGGCATCGTGGGAGAGCAGGCCGGCGGGGCCGAAGATCTTGCGCCCACGCACCGAGGGAGCGGAGTAATGGATGGAGATGGTTTTGCCCTGCAGCGTGATGCTTGCCTGTTCGGGCGGACTCAAGGGTTTTTTCTGCGCCAGCGCGGCCGAGATCATGCCGAACGCCGACAACAGCGCGACGAGTGCCAGCAGTTTCCTCATGCGCAAGTTTAGCTCGGAATCGGGCGCTCGCTGGGGCGGCGGGAGCGTATAGATACAGCAGGGAAGATTTATCTTGGACCTGACGAGCGATCCGGAGCGGTTTGCTGGCGTGGTGCGGGAGCACCAGGCCATGGTGTTCAGTCTGGCTCGGCGCATTCTGGGGGATGAGGCCGACGCCGAGGAGGTGGCGCAAGAAGTGTTCTGCAAACTGTTTCAGCACGGTGGGGAGATGGAATCGGACCGGCATGTGTTGTTTTGGCTGCGGCAGGTAACCACCCGGCAGGCGCTGGACCGCTATCGACGGCGGAAGCTGCGGCCGCGGGTGGGGCTGGAGGATGCGCCCGAGCCGGTCACGCTGCCGCATGTTTCTGATCCGTGGCGTGGCCGGGCGCTGCGAGCGGCGGTGGCGAGCCTGCCGGCACGACAGCGGGCGGTGGTCGTGCTGCGCTACCAGGAAGATTTGGAGCCGGTTGAGATCGCGCGGGTGCTGCATCGGCCGCTGTTCACCGTGAAGAGCCAATTGCAGCGGGCATTGCGGCGGCTGCGCGGGCAACTGGGCGAGCAGCCGGCGGCGCCGGCGGAGGGGGCGGTGACGCTATGAACCTGGACGAGGAACTGAAATCGGCGTTGCAGCGCCAGGAGCCGCGGGAAGATCTCGCGCCCAAAGTGCTGGCGCGGCTGCGGCTGCCGCAGCGGGGCAGGGACTGGGGGCTGAGGGCGGGAAGGTTGCGGCTGGCGATCGCGCTGGTGGTGATCGTTGCCGGACTGGGTGTACTGCAGTGGCGGGAACACACGCAGCAGCAACAGCGGGGGCGGGCGGCGGCGCAGCAGTTGGTGGCAGCGCTCCATCTCGCGTCGAATGAATTGAACAGCGTGCGCGCACAGGTGGTGCGCACGCCGTGAGCGCCGGCGCGTATTGAGTTAACAGGACGGTAAACATGCGAAAGCTACTCTGGTGTTTCCTTATTCCGGTATTCATACTGCCGCTGGCGGCGCAGCAGCCGCGGCTTGACATGCACTTGCCGGCGCTGGCCACGCGCGCCAATCAGGTCAGCGAGGTGACGCTGGATGGAACGGTGCTGCGGCTGGGCATGGCGTTTCTCAATGACGACAGCGGCTTGACATCGCAGGACCGCGACATGCTGTCGAAGCTGAAAGGGATTTACGTTAAGAGCTTCGAGTTTGATCACGCGCCGCGGCTGACGGATCCGGCGCTGGCGGCTCTCCGCCGGCAATTGCGCGGTGCGGGGTGGTCGCGCATTGTCCGGGTGCATACCAGCGGACACGATAGCGACCACGACAATGCCGCGATCTATGTCTGTACGGCACAGAATGGCAGCATCCTGGGCATGGCGATTCTCGACCGCGAGCCGGACGAGGTGAACGTAGTCAACATTATTGGCTCGATCACGCCCGCCGAGGTCTCAAAACTGGGCGGCAATCTTGGCATCCCCAAGCTGCAGGTGGGCAAGGGCGGCGGGCTGTGAGGCGCGCGGTGCTGCTGAGCGTGTGCCTGGCGTTGGCGATGGGAGCAGGTGCACAGAGTTTCGGAACGTTGCGTGCCCGCATGGCGGGTGCTCTAGGCGCGCGTCCGGTGCATCCGCATCTGATCGGCTTTTTCACGTTTTTCACGCCCGTGCGCGTGGCCGTGTTCAGCACCGAGGTCGAGCGCCCGCTGGAGACGGCGGCGCGGACGCTGGGCCCGCAATGGCGCCGGGTCGTGCGCACGCGCGACCGGCAGGACGGAGATGAGACTCGCATCTACGTTCGGGTTCTCGATCACGGGCGGTCATTTCGAATGTTGATCTTGAATCGAGATGGCGATGACGATCAGGTGCAGATGGTCACCATGAAGGTTCGCGCCGGGGATCTGTTGCGTGAAATTGGCGAGCACAGCCGTCACCAGAATTATTAGGAACCTTTTCGTCTTCGACCGGTAATAACATCTATGCGGATACGACGCAGCAGCTTTGGATCGAGCCTTGCCTGGACGATGATTCTGCTTATGGCAGTGGGGATTGGCGCCACCACGGCCATGTTTTCGGTGATCAACGGGGTGCTGCTCCAGCCTTTGAGTTTGCCCCACCCCGGTCAGTTGTTGCTGTTGGGGCAAAGCGTGCCCGGGCACCCGTCGCCGACTGATTTTACCTGGTTTGTCAATCCGCCGGAGTTTCGGGCGTGGACGCGCCAGGCGACGGACTTCAGCGGCCTGGCTGCACTGCAGAGCGATTCGTTCACGCTTACCGGAGCGGGGCAGCCGCAGCTTCTGCACGGCGCCCACGTGACTCCGGATTTCTTTTCTGTGCTCGAAGTGCATCCGCGTCTGGGGCGGGCGTTTACAGCGGACGACGCCACTCAGGCGATGGAGCCCATGATCATCACCGACCGCATGTGGCGCAGCCAGTTTGGCGCCGACCCGAACATCATCGGGCGGACGGTGGGTGCGCCTGGGCATGAGGCCAGCATCGTGGGCGTATTGCCGGCCAGCTTTAAACTCAGCGGGCGCTCGCTGGGGCCGATGCTGGAGGGTGAGCCGACGCAATATTTCGTGGCGTTTCAGCTCGATCCGAAGCATCAATCGACCGATTTATTCAGCGATTTCAACTACACCGTCATCGGACGGCTGAAGCCGGGCGTCACGGCGGCGCTGGGGCAGGCGCAATTGCAGGGAATCGAAACCAATCTAGCGCGGGCGGCGCACCAGGGAATGACGCTGGCGGCGGTGGTGAGTACGGTACGCGACCACACGGTGGCGGAGGCGCAATCGGAGCTGTGGCTGCTCATGGGCGGGGTGCTGGCGGTGTTGCTGGTGGTGTGCGTGAATCTGGGCGGGTTATGGGTGACGCGCATTGCCGACCGGCGGCGGGATTGGTCTATCCGGATTGCGCTGGGAGCGGCGCCGGGCCGTCTGGTGCGGCAGGTGCTGGGCGAGAGCGTGGTGCTGGCCATCATAGGCGGCATATTGGGGATAATCTGTGCGGCCGCATCGCTGCGGTTTCTGGTGGCATCGGCGCCGGCTGGAATTCCGCGACTGTACGAAGTGCGGATGGACTGGCGCGTGCTGGCCTTTGGCTTTGCGCTCGCGATCGTGGCCGGGGTGGTGACCGGGCTGGTGCCGGCGCTGCGGCTGAGCAGCGCGGATCCGCAGAGCTACC
This sequence comes from Terriglobales bacterium, assembly GCA_050745425.1. GTDB lineage: Bacteria > Acidobacteriota > Terriglobia > Terriglobales > SCQP01 > SCQP01. The sequence goes on along the minus strand of JBOGKK010000197.1, from coordinate 4,576 downwards.
TGAAAGCGAGCGGTGCGGCCACGACGGCGGACAAGTCGAGCCTGCGCTCGCGGCAATCGCTGATCGCGGTGCAAGCGGGATTGTCGACGATTCTGCTGGCGGCGGCGGGGCTGCTGGGAGTGAGCTTCTACAAGTTGATTCATCAGCCGACGGGATTCAACACCACACACGCCGTGGCCGCGGATGTGGTGCTTGCCGCCTATAGCGCGCCACAACGCGAGCAGATTTTCCAACGTCTTCCCAGCGCCGCCGCAGCGATTCCCGGCGTAGCGGCTGCCGCCGAGACGTCGCACTTGCCGCTCAGCGGGACGACGTGGATCGACAGCGTGGCAGTGCCGGGTAAGACTTACGCTCCAGGCGCGCAGCCGTCGGTGAATGTGCGGTTTATCAGCCCCGGATATTTTGCCGCTGCGGGCATTCCGCTGCTGCGCGGGCGCGACCTGACGCAGGCCGACAGTAACCCGAAGCTCAAGGTGCAGCCGGTGATTCTGTCGCGGGCGGCTGCGATTGCGCTGTGGCCCGAGGTGGCGCGCGATCCGGAGACGGTGGTGGGGCGTGCGATCACCTTCAACGGCCGTCCGGCACAGATTCTGGGCTTGGTGGGTGACGTGCGCACGTCGTTCAAGACGCAGCCGCCGTCGGTGATCTACGGACCGATCGTGGGCGGCTATCCGCTAGGTCATGTCGAGTTGGTGGTGCGCACGACGTTGCCGCAGGTGGCGATCGATACGGCGCTGCGGCGTGCCATCGCGAGCGTGACGCCGCTGGCGCCGGTGCCGAAACTGCGTTCGCTCGCAGCGCTCGCGAGCGCAGCGGTCGCGCCACAGCGCTATCAGTTTTCGCTGCTGTTGCTGTTTGCGATGGTGGCGCTGGTTCTGGCGGCGATCGGCGTATATGCGCTGGTGTCGCACAGCGTGGCGCGGCGCAGCAAGGAACTGGCGATTCGCATCACCATGGGAGCGGGGGATCGCGATATCTGGTCTCTGGTGGTACGGCAGGCGCTGGCGCCGGTGATTGTGGGCGTGGTGGTGGGGCTGGTCGTAGCCGCGGTGGCGGGACGGCTGCTGAGGGCGTTTCTATTCAACGTGAGCCCGGCAAGCCCGCCGGTGCTGGCGGGGGTTGCGGCGGCGGTGATTGCGGCGGCGGTGGTGGCGTGTTTATTGCCGGCGCACCGCGCCACGCGAACGAACCCGAATATTGCTCTGCGGGCCGAGTAAGGTGAGTGATGCCGGTTATTTTGAGCCGAGGGTGAATTCGGCCCAGGTGTGGCCGGGCATGTTGCGCAGTTCGGGCGCTTCCCATGCGTACTGCGGGTGTGTTTTGAGGAAGGCTGCGGCGTTAAAGCCCTCGCCGCAGGGGCGCCCCTGGATGGCCCAGAAGGAGAGATTGGCGGCCAGCGCCGCATCGGTGGCCTTGCCTTCGACCGCTCCCAAATTTGCCGGGAATCCTTTGCCGGCGGGCAGTGCATCACCATGCCCGCAAAGGGTGCGGAAGTCGGGATGGATCTTGTGCAGGATCACGTCATAGTGGTCGCCTTCAAACTTTTGCGCATCGGCGACGGTGATTTTGCCCTTGTACTGCTTCATCAACTGCAGCCAGCGGGTATGGCGCGCGTTGTCGGCGCTGGCTTTGTCGTTGAGATTGAAGGTGGTTTCTTCTTTGGCGAGCTTAGGGTTGACGGGGAAGTTGGAGCCGACGAAGAAGCCGTTTTTGGACGTCTGCAAGGTGACAACTTTCAGCCCCAGCTCGAGATCGGCGATCTCATTGTTCTTAATGTCGCCAACCAGCCAGTTGTTGGCATAGCCGCCGTTATTGCCGTCTTCCATGATTTGGGCGAATTGCTGGATGGAGGAGGCGTACTGCATGGCTTTGCGAGCGCGCACGAACTCGGGGATTTTATTGAATGCGTAGCCGTGGAAGTCGCTGATGGTGGTTTCGGTGATGATGATACCGGTGGAGTTGATACCGAAATCATCGGCGCTGTGGATCACGCCGGGCACGCCGTCCATGGTGAAGTGGTAGCCATGAGCGGGTACGATGTCGTAGATGATGTTCCAGCGTGAGCCCTCCATGTAAGGCGACCAATTGTTGTGGGATAGCACGATTTTGCCGTCCTGGGTATAGGCTCCAGTGGCGACAAAAGCGCTGCAATGCTCGCCCGCATCGGGATAGTCAGCCTTGGCGGTCTGCTGCTGCGGATGATCTTTGTCCCACTGTTCCAGGAAGTAGCTCCATTCCTCGAAGGCGTTCATGGCGGTGATATCCCACACATCGACGTGTCCGCCGTGCGCGTCGACGCCGTCGGCGATACCTTGCAGTTCCTGCTGATATTCGGTGTCGATGTGGGGCCACATTTCGTTTTTGGCCTGGGTGCGGAAAAAGCTCCAGGGGCGATGGCCGTCATGGGTCTGTTCGAGCTCGACGACCTGGAGGAAATCCTCAATCCGAGGGGCAAGCAGGTAACCGTTCTGAAAGCCGATGTCGCCGGGCGTGCCCTGGAGGTGGACCAGGTACCAGCCGTCGTGGGCGGGCTTCAGGTATGCGCCGGCAAGGCGCGGATCGGGCTTGGCGGCTTTCGAGCCAGAGGAGGAGCAGGCTACGAGCGCAACCAAACCCAGCAGCAAAAAGGCAAGATAACGGCGCATGGGTGACCTCAGCCGCCACTATAATGCAAAGCCGGTCGCGCCGCGAGCGTTATTGTGAGCCGACCTGGATTTCGGTCCAGGTGTGGCCGGGCAGGTTGCGCAGCTCCGGGGCTTCCCAGCGGCGGTTGTGGTGTTTCTTGAGGTAGGCGGCCGCATTGAAGCTCTGGCCGCAGGGATGCCCCTGCACCGCCCAAAACGAGAGGCGGGCGGCCAGCGCCGCATCGGTCGCCTTGCCCTCGACCGCTCCCATGTCAAGGTAGGGGCGCATGGTCTCGCCATGCCCGCAGAGGGTGCGGTAGTCGGGATGGATCTTGTGCAGGATCACGTCATAGTGATCGCTTTCGAATCGTTCGGCCGCGGCCACGTTGATTTTGCCCTTGTACTGCTTCATCAACTGCAGCCAGCGAGTATGCCTTGCGTTTTCGCTGCTCTTGCGATTGTGCAAGTTAAAGCTGGTTTCTTCCCTGGCCAGTTTGGGGTTGACCGGAAAATTCGAGCCTACGAAAAAGCCGTTATGAGTGGTATACAGGGTGACGACTTTCAGGCCCAGCTCGAGGTCGGCGATTTCGTTGTTTTTGATGTCGCCGACGAGCCAATTGTTGGCGTAGCCGCCGTTGTTGCCGTCTTCCATGATCCGGGCGAATTGCTGGATAGAGGCGGCGTATTGCATGGCTTTGCGGGCGCGCACGAACTCGGGGATTTTATTGAAAGCGTAGCCGTGGAAGTCGCTGATGGTGGTTTCGGTGATGACGATGCCAGCGGCATTGATGCCGAAATCGTCGGCGCTGTGGATCACGCCGGGCAGGCCGTCCATGTCGAAATGGTAGCCATGGGTGGGCACGATATCGTAGATGATGTTCCAGCGCGAGCCCTGCATGTAGGGCGACCAATTGTTGTGCGCGAGCACGATTTTGCCGTCCGCGGTATAGCTGCCGGTGGCCACAAAGGCGCTGCAATGGGTGCCGAGGTCGGGATAGTACGCCTTGGCGACTTTTTCGCTGGGGTGGTCTTTGTCCCACTGCCCCATGAAGTAGCCCCACTCCTCGAAAGCGTTCATGGCGGTGATATCCCACACGTCCACATGACCGCCGTGCGCGTCCACGCCGTCGGCGATGCCCTGCAGTTCCTGGCGATACTCGGGCTCGATGTAGGGCCACATCACTTTCTGAGCTTCGGTGCGGAAGAAACTCCAGGGGCGATGGGCGTTGTGCGTCTGCTCGAGCTTCACCACGTCGAGGAAATCCTCGACGCGCGGCGCCAGCAGATACCCATTCTGGAAGCCGATATCGCTGGGCGTGCCCTGCAAATGAACCAAATACCAGCCGTCCTGCGCGGGCTTCATGTAGGCGCCGGCCAGCCGCGGATCGGGTTGGGCGGGCTTGGAACCGGCTGAGGAACAGGAGATAACCGCCAGCAAACCGAGAAGGAGAAAGCCGAGATAACGGCGCATAGGAGTGCCCTCAGCCGCCACTGTACTGCAAAACCTCTCCCCCGTACATGAGAAAATGTCACGGCATGGTGCTTCGCCACCCCTTGCGGGGTCGCTCGTTTTCGCGGACGGAGAAAGGTACGGCTGGCGGTGGAGAGGAGCCGGGCTGGAGAGCTGCACTGGTGGGGGCGGTGGCTCTGTTTGTGGGGCTCGGGCTAGCCCGCTTTGGCTACTCTCCATTAATTCCGGCGTTGGTGAGCGCGGGGTGGTTCCGGCCCGCGGTGGCAGACTTTTTGGCGTCGGTCAACCTGCTTGGCTACCTGATCGGAGCGGTGATTGCTGGCCATTTTCTGGCACACCGAATGCCGGGACCGTGGCTGCGGGCGGCGATGCTGGTGGCCGCGGGCAGTTTGGCGGCGTGCGCGCTGCCGTGGGGATTTGTCTGGTATTTCGTCTGGCGCCTGGCGGCGGGCATTGCCGCCGGCGTGCTCATGGTCCTGGC
>JBOGKK010000196.1:0-4833 GCA_050745425.1 Terriglobales bacterium | reverse complement strand
GGCTCCCGGCCCCGGCGGTTTAACCGCCGGGGCTCGTCCGCCGCGCGGCCCGCTCTCTCCGCCCGTCAGCCCGCTGCGCCGGGGGCTCTCCGCCCCGGCTCCGCTACTGTATCGCGGCGGGCTTGGGGAGTTCCAGCGGTTGATCGAGGCGGACGGCGATGGTTTCGCCGGCGCGCAGGGTGATGTCCTTCTTGTGGGAGATGAGGACCCCGGCGGTGCCCACTGCGGCGCCGGCGATGGCGCCGCGCGCCAGGCCGCCGTAGCCGCCGAAAATACCGCCCAGCACGGCGCCGATGGCGGCGCCGGTGCCCGCTTTTTTCGCTTCGCCGGCGCCCTGGCCGTTCACGGTGCCCTCCTGGCTGTTCACGCTCTGGCTGCTGTTGCCCACGCCGTTGGTGGTCGCGGCGAGCGAAATCGGAGCCGCACCCGGGATGATCAGCGTGTTGTATTGCAGCTGCAACTGGGCGTGGCCGCTGAGTTTGCCGCCGCGTTGGACGGCCTGCACGATGCCGGAAATTTTGGAGCCTGCGGGAATCGCCGCCACCGCACCGACCCAGACCGGGACGGTAGTCGTCAGTGAGAACGCTTCGCCCGCATACGAATCTTTCGTGTCGAGCGGCTTGTCGAGCTGCGCCTGAATGACCGTGCCTCGGGCCACCAGAATGCCGTTGTCGTAAACGCCGCTGGGACGGGTGGCGGCGTCGGCCGCACTCAGCGGCAAGTCGTTCGCACCGGCTGCGGCCGGCGGCGCGCTCGAGGGCCGGGCGCCGACTGCGGCATTGTACAAGCGGTGATAGTAGCCATCGTTGTAGCCCTGGGTAAAGCCCTGGCGGAACGCCGCCTGGTAGGCCCCGCTATCGCCCAGCGATTCGTTGTAGCCGCCCAGCGCCTGCTTGTAATCGTCGCTGGCGGTGGCGTTGTACACGGCGCTGGAGTTGGCGTCGGATTGGCCAATGTTGTAGCCCTCGCGGTAGCCGTTGGCGGTGGCGGTGGTGGCAAGCGATGGAGAAGATTCTGCCGCGGTCGGCGGCGGCGCATCCTGAGTTTCGGGGGTGGGCTGCGGGGGACGAATCAAAGCCCGCTGGCGGCCGTTGTAGCCGTCGTAATAGCCGTCGGCAAACCCGTTCTGGAACCGGGTTCGATAGGTCTGCTTTGAGCCATAGGCCTCGGTGTAGCCGTCGAGGCCGTCCTGATACGCGGTGTATTTGCGTGCGTCGGCACCGACGCCGGCGGTCTTGTCCTGCGCACCCAGTTCATAGGCGGCGTTGTAGCCCGCCGCGTAGGCGGGGTCAATGCTTCCACTGCTCTGGGCAGCGCTCCCGCTGCTCTGGGCAGCAAGGGTGGTGGTGATGCCCGCCAGCAGCGCCAGTGCGAGCACAGGAAATAGAGCCTGATAGATGCGTTTCCGCACGCGAGTACCTCCTGGATCATTCGACGCCGCGCCGCGGGCCATGGTTTCGCCCGCCAGCATGGATAATCGAAGCTGTGAACTATATTAGGCCGACTCGGGCGTGGCGCTGCGGCGAACGGATTTATGCGCTGGGCACCCGCACCTGGGTGATGGCGATCGTCAATCTCACCCCGGATTCGTTTTACGCTGCCAGCCGGCAGCCGCCCGGCGATGTCGGGGCCGTCGTCGAGCACTGCGCGGAAGCCCTGAACGCGGGCGCCGATGTAGTCGATTTGGGTGCCGAATCCACGCGCCCCGGCGCGGCGCCGCTGCCTGCCGCATCCGAACAGGCGCGCCTGCTGCCAGCGCTTGCGGCGGTGCGCCGCGCTTTTCCGGACGCGCTCGTTTCCGCCGATACACGGCACGCCGCAACCGCGGCGGCGGCGCTCGCGGCGGGCGCCGACATCATCAACGATGTAACCGGTGGCGGAGACCCCGCGATGCTGCCTGTGCTGGCGCGCGCTCGATGCGGCGTGGTGCTGATGCATCACCGCGGCGAGTTCATGACGATGCAGCATCTGCCGCCGCTCAGTGACCCGCTGGCAGCGGTGCAAGCGGGGTTGGGGGCCATTGTCGAACGTGTACGCGAGGCGGGGGTTGCGGCCGAGCGCGTGATGCTCGATCCGGGTTTTGGTTTTGGCAAGAACCTGGATGAAAACATTCCGGTTCTCGCCGGTCTCGATCGCCTGCATGCCCTGGGGCGCCCGCTGCTGGCGGGCCTATCGCGCAAGTCGTTTCTGCGCCATGGCTCCGTGGATCCGGACGCTGGGCCGGAGCAGCGACTTCCTGCCAGCCTGGCGGCGGCCACCGCGGCCGCACTGGCCGGTGCGCACATGTTGCGCGTGCATGACGTTGGTCCTACGGTTGCAGCCGCGCGTATCGCCGATCGTCTGTTGATCCACGCCAAATCGCGGTAAAATGGGCGCTAGCTCTGCCCCAAGGATCGCCCTTTCATGCCGGATTCCGCTTTTTCCCAACCTGATAGCCCCGCCGTCGCTACTGACAGCGCCTCGTTCGCCCAACTGCTGGCCCAGTTCGACAGAGAGAACGAATCCGCCGGACCGGCCATCGGCGAGCGCCGCACCGGCCATGTCGTGAATCTGCGCGAGGATGTCGCGCTCGTCGATATTGGCGCCAAGGCTGAGGGCGTGCTTCCGCTGGCGTTGTGGCGCGAGCAAGGGCCTGGCGGCGATCTGACCCCGGGCGAAGCCATCGAGGTGGTGGTCGAGGGCCGCGACCCGGAAGGCAGCTTCAAGCTCAGCCCGTTTTCCCCGGATCGCCCGCGCTCGCTCGCCGACGCGCGCGTGGCCTATGCGGAAGGGCGCGTGCTGCGCGGCAAGGTCACCGGCGTGGTCAAGGGCGGCCTGACGGTCGACGTTGGCCTGCACGGTTTTATTCCGCAATCGAAAAGCGGCGTGCGCAATGCCGACGACACGCACAAACTCGTCGGCCAGGAAGTGTTTTGCCGCATCGCGCGCGAGCCGGAGGAAAAGCGCCTGGTGCTCGACCGCCGCAGTCTGCTCGAGGAGCAGCAGGCGGTGGCGCAGCAGGCTACGCTGGAACGCATCCAGCCGGGCGATGAGCTGAGCGGCACCGTCTCCAGCCTCGCCACCTATGGCGCCTTCGTGGACGTGGGCGGCATCGATGCGCTGCTGCACGTCTCCGACATGAGCTGGACGCGCATGGGCGATCCCGCTCAGGCCCTCAGCCTGAGCCAGACGCTGACGGTCAAAGTTCTGAAGGTCGACCGTGAGAAAAAGCGGGTTTCCGTCGGCCTGAAGCAACTCACCCCCGACCCCTGGGCGGGCGTGCCCGAACGCTATCCGGAGGGCGCGCGGGTGCACGGCGTGGTCAAGCGCACCACCGATTTTGGAGCCTTCGTCGAGCTGGAGCCCGGCATCGAGGGGCTGGTGCACATCAGCGAAATGTCGTGGGCGCACCGCGTCCACAAGCCTACCGATGTGGTGCAGTTGGGCGAGACGGTCGAGACCGTAGTGCTCGGGGTACACCGCAAAGAGCGCCGAATTTCGCTCGGCCTGAAGCAGGTGCTCGGCGATCCCTGGGCCGATGCGGAAACCAAATACAAGCCCGGCACCGTGGTTGAAGGCAAGGTGCGCAACCTGCAGCAGTTCGGCGCCTTCCTGGAAATCACCGAAGGCGTGGATGGCATGGTCCACATCGGCGATATCAGCAACGAACGCCTGCAGCATCCCAATGCTGTGCTCAAGCTGGGTGACGTGGTGCGCGCGCAGGTGCTCGAACTCGATCTCGCGCAGCACCGCCTGCGCCTGGGCATGAAGCAGCTCATCCCCACGCCGTTCGAGGAATTCGTGAATGTCCATAGCGTAGGCGAGGAGCTCAGCGGACGCGTGGTGAAGGCCTACCCCGGGCGGGTGCAGATTGACGAAGGCATTGAGGCCGCCTGCCCGGCGGCGGCGGCGCCCGTGCGCGTAATCGAGGAAGGGACGCTGGCGGCCAAACTGGCCGCCGTCTGGAAGCCGGCGCAAGCTGCGCCGAAGCCGGAAGCGCCTAAGGGCGTGATTCTCAAAAACGGTGAAGTGCGCAAATTCCGCATCACCCGCCTCGACGCCGAGCATCACAAAATCGAAGTCGAGCCGGCCGGCTAGGAACCCGGAACTTTCAATCCGGGCACTTCCAGGCGCTGACGGTAGATCACGCCCTGGCTGATTTCGGCGACGGCATCGACGTGCACGGTGTAGGTGCCGGGTGGCAGAAAGACCGAAAACGGAAGGGCCCCGGTCGATTGCGTGCCGGTCAGCGTGGGATGGGCGTAGCGCAGCGTAAACGCTTTGTGATTCGACTCGGCAACGGCGACCACGATCACCGTGAGCTGCGCTGTCTGTCCGCTGTTGTTGCGTACCGCGACGGCGCCGGTCAGCGTTTCTCCGCTCACCGCGGGCGCCTGCGTCCATTGCAGCGCGAGGGGGGCGGCGGCGCCCGACGGCAGCAGGCGGGTTTCCTCGAGTGGGGGCTGGCCGGAGTCGGTCACCGCAATCAACACCTGAAAAGGCTGATTGCTGCGCGGCAGTCCCGAGATTTCGCCGGTGTGCGCATTCAAGTGCAGGCCGGCGGGCAAGGCGCCGTGCGCGATCCGCCAGGTATAGGGAGTCGTGCCGCCAATGGCCCGCAAGCGGGCCGTGTAGTTCTCGCCCTGGCGCGGCTGCGGCAAGTGCGTGGTGAGGATCTGAAACGGCGGCGCAGCCACGGCCAGCAGCGCCAGGGCCAGCAGCGATCCGATCGCCTTAGAGTAATTCCGCAAGCGCTCTCCTCACTGCCTGCACCCCGCACAATCCGTGTACGCCGCCACCGGGCGGGGTCGATGCCGAGCAGAGATACACGCCCGGAACCGGCGTGCTGTAGGC
>JBOGKK010000195.1:0-2211 GCA_050745425.1 Terriglobales bacterium | reverse complement strand
GAATATGACTCCACACCGCAACCCACGCCGGGTTGAGATCGCCGTTGATGGCCTGCCGATAGGCATCGGCCGCGTTCTGCCAGTTCTCCTCCTGGTAGTACGCCTCCGCCAGCCGGTAGTATGCCAGCGAGCTGATGGGGCTGATCTTCAGCGCCTTCCCGTACTGCTGCACCGCCCCCGGATAATTCCCCGCCGCAACCTCGTTGTCCCCGCGCGACAGCGCCACTTTCAAATCCAGATCCGGGCTGGCCTTGAGAATCCAGTTGTTGGGGTCAACCGACACCTTCAGCGGACGATCCTGCATGTCCATGCTGAAGCTGCTCTGGTTCCCCGTCACCGGAATCGTCCGGCTTGCCGTCGCCCCGTCGGTTTCCACCGCCACCTCCACCGGCATGTTGAACAGGTCGAGATTCTGCTGCACCGTCCCCGTCACCCGGTAGCCGCCCTTCTGCAGCCGGTACACCGTGTACTGATCGGCAAACGTCGGTATCGCCGTGCCCTGATACCACTGGCTGAAAAAGCTGCGCAGATCCGTTTGCGTGTCCTTTTCCACTGCCTCCATGAATTCGTTCGTCGACAGCGGCTTCCACGCATACGCATTCACGATGCCGCGCAGCGCATTATTGAACGGCTCCGCCCCCAGCTGCCAGCTCAGCATATGGAACAGCATGGCCCCCTTGTCGTAGTTCATGTCCTGAAACTGTGGCGAGAACACGTACAGCGAGTTCGAATCGCTCAGCGCCGTCTGCGGATAGCTGAGCGCGCCTACCTCCAGTTGCTCTACCAGCGCCTTCCATGCCGCCTTCCCCTGCTTCTGCTCGACATAGAGCGCCTCCGCGTACCGCGCCGCCCCGTACTGCAGCCACGCGTCGTTGGCCGAGGCCGGGCTCACCATCAGCCCAAACCACTGCTGCGCCAGCTCATCCACCATCAGATTGGCGTTCACGCTGTCCCCGATCGAGGTGCGCGACAGCACGATCAGCCCGGGCGAGGCAAACGACGGCAGTGCATCTTGTGGCAGCTCGACAAACTGCAGTGGCTCCATCGCCGTGTTGAGCGGTGGCGTCCCAAACGTATTGGTTAAAAACGTATAAACGTCGGCAGCCGTCTTGGCGTAATCGGCCGTCAACGCCGCCGGTATATCCGAGCTGAAATAAAACTTTGTCCCCACCCCGTTCTGGTTGAAGCTCTGTGCCTGCAGCGGCGTCACAATCACCGTACCGGGAAAGCTGGCGTGCGCCTGCTGAAAATGATAGCTGGTCCCGCCATTCGCACCGGCGCTCGTCGTTTCCGTGCCGCTGGCCACCATGCTCATCCCCGCCGGTAGCGTTGCCGTTATGTCCGCGCTGAATCGCGACCTGTCGTAGCCCGCCATCGGGAACCATTCCCCCGGATACAGCAGAAACGCCCCGTCCGGTCCCACGTAAGCCGTGCGAATGCCGCTGATTGGGCTCTGGCCCGCATTGGGCAGCGCCCCCGTGTACTCCATCGTGATGGTGCTGGGCGTATTGGCCTCGAGCGGCGGCGTAAACGCCAGCAGCACTTTGTCGCCCGTGCGCCCGTGCCCCATGGCATTGCCGCTCGCACTGGTCACGCTTTTGACGCGCAGCGCCTGGTTTAGTTGCAGCGTCGCTGTAGCCAACTCGGCGTTGGGCACAATCGTCAACTTGGCCGTGGCGTCCAGTGTATGCGCGGCAAAGTTAAAGCTTAGGTTTAAATCGTAATGACTGACTGCAAACGGCGGCGGCGGGGTGGTCGGCAACGGCGCCGCCGCTTGCGTTTTGGCCGCCGGCGGCGGCGGTGTGTGCTGGATCACAGGCGGCGGAGGTATCGCCTGCGTACCCTGCGCATCGCTGATAGCCACCAAAGCCAGGGCCACCACGACGGCAAGCAGAATGCCTCTCAAGTTGCGGCGGTGCATACGATTACCCTCAGTATAGACGTTCCCAGGCCCCTGCTTAGGTACGCGCCCGCGCCAGCCCCACCGCCTCGGCCGCGGCATCGGCGGCGCGTGCAATCGCCCCCGCTCCCCCCAGCGCCGCTTGCACCTGCCTTAGCCCGTCAAGCTGCGCCTGCCGTTCCCCTCCATCCTCCAGCAGCCGTTCCGCCCACCCCACCACTGCCTCGCGGGTGAATTCGTTCTGAATCAACTCCGGCGCTAGCCTACGTCCCGCAATCAGGTTCACCATGGCCACGTGTTCGATATGCACC
>JBOGKK010000194.1:0-13103 GCA_050745425.1 Terriglobales bacterium | reverse complement strand
AGCCAGCGCCTGGTGCGCGCCAAGGCGCGTATCCGCGACGCAGGACTGCACTTCGATACACCCGCGCCCGAGGACCTGCCCGCGCGCCTGGACGCGGTGCTGGAAGCGGTCTATGCCGCCTTCGGACTGGGGTGGGACGCTGTCGTCAGGGTTCCCGGCGCCGCCCGCCCGGCACCTATGCTGGCGGAAGAGGCCCTCTGGATCGCCCGCGACGTGCAGTGCCTGCTGCCCAGCGAGCCGGAAGCAGTCGGACTGCTGGCGCTGCTGCTGCACTGCCATGCCCGCCGCGGCGCGCGCCGCACCCCGGCCGGCGACTACGTCCCGCTCGGCGAGCAGGAGACGCGCCTGTGGGATCAGCCGCTGATTGCCGAAGCTGAGTCCCTGCTGGCCCGCGCGGCATTGACTGGCGCGGGACCGCGCGTTGGGTTTCGCCGCCCGGGGCGGTTCCAACTGGAGGCGGCAATCCAGTCGGTGCATGCCGAGCGCGCCCGCACCGGCCGCACGGAATGGGCCGCCATTGTCACCTTCTATGAGCAGCTTGTGCGCCTGAGCCCGTCCGTGGGCGCCCGCATCGCCCATGCCGCGGCAACGGCCGAAGCGTCCGGTCCCGCCGCCGGCCTTGCCCGTCTGGACGCTATGGACCCGAAAACCGTGGCACGCTATCAACCCTATTGGGCGGTTCGCGGCCATCTGCTCGGGCAACTGGAGCGACCCCAGGAGGCCCAGACCGCCTACGAGCTCGCTATCGGGCTCAGCAAAGATTCGGCTGTCCGCGATCATCTGCGGTCGAAAAGCCGCGCCCTGGCACGTCATGGTTGGTGAGGCCCCTGATGAACCCCAAATCGTACGCCGCGGCAGCCCTTGCCGCACTCCTGTTTCTCGCCGTCCGCCTTCCCGCTCAGGCGAAGCCGGGATCCTACCCGCACATGGCGCCAGTGGCGCGTTACCTCATGCCCCGCGCGGCCGAAATGGCGCTCGCACGCAGCGCCGCTCCGCCCTCCGTTTCCGCTCACGCGACGGTGCTGGTGCTGACGCAGCACGGCTACGTGACCGCCGCTCAGGGCAGCAACGGCTTCGTCTGCTTTGTCGAGCGCTCGTGGGATAGCCCATTGCACGCGGCACAATTCTGGAACCCTCTTATCCGCGGCGCGAATTGCCTCAATCCGCCCGCGGCGCGGTCGGTACTGCCGCTCTTCCGGCTGCGCACGCGACTGGCGCTGACCCGGCGCTCGCAGGCCGGAATGGTGGCGGGGCTGAAAGCCGCGCTGGCCGCGCACCGGCTGCCGCGGCTCGAAACCAACGCAGCCTCGTTCATGCTGTCGAAGCACTCCTATCTCACCGACTCCGGCGGCAACCTGGCGCACGTGATGTTCTATGTCCCGTCGGTCACGCAGCGGGAGATGGGGGCGGGACTGCCGGGCTCACCCATCGACGTAGCCGGACAGCTTCCCCTGGCTCCGATTCCGATCACTGTTGTCATCGTCGCCACGCACCGGTGGTCGGACGGCGCACCAGCGGTGTAGGCGGCCCGTAATCCGCGCGGGGCTCGCGGTACGTACCCGGCGGGCGTGTTACGGACGGCCTACGGCTTGCCGCGGCCGTGGGCGGAGGGCGGCAAAAGGCCATTCTTACGCAAGTAGGCCGCCTGCTGACTGTAGTGGTCTGCCATATCGCTGGTCAGCTCCAGCAGCAGTTGAGCCTGCGTCACCTTGCGATGGCCGTAGGAAGGCTTCATCGCGCCCAAATGCGCATCGGTCAGGTGAGCGAGGACCTGGTTGCAATAGTCAAACGCCTTTTGCAGGTAGGCCACCATCTCGTCTTTGGGCGAACCCGGCGTGAGCGTGGTCGGCGCCATGGGCGCGCCGCCGGAGATGTTGTGGCAGGTAAATGCGTTCGACTGGGCGATGTGCAGCACCAGCCGCCCGAAGGTCATCGACCCGGCGGTGGGCCGGTAATCATACTTGCTGGCGGGCATTTCATTGGCCGCCGCGACCATGACGGCCGTGGAGTGCTTCATCGAACTGCGCACGGCGCTGGCTACCGGATTGGACGATTGCGCGGCAGCCATCAGTACGCACGCGCCGAGGGCGACAGCGACGGCAAGGGGACGAGCGGTGAGTTTCATGGCGAATGCTCCTGTGTGTGGACTTGGTGACACTATGCTCATGCTAGCAAACATACGACCGCGCAGTCCTGTTGACTGGTTGACGGGCGCGGGACCTCGCGTGCTGAAGCTGCGTTTACAGGCTGGCGCCGGAGCAGGCGTCATTTTGCCCGGGCGCGGCGAAAAATCGCGTGGCGGTGGCGATGTCCTGCTGAATCTGGGTGCGCAGGGCTTCGGGCGAGTCGAATTTGCGCTCATCACGAAGGCGGTCGAGGAAGGCGATTTCGAGGCGTTCGCCGAGACCCACGCTCAGGCCAGCGGCGGGGGGGTGGAGCAGGTGCGACTCGACGGTAAGCGGTCCGCCGGGGCCAAAGGTGGGGCGCACGCCTACGTTGGTAAGTGCCGGCAGGCAGTTGGCGCGGGTGAGATAGACGCCGATGGCGGGCAGCAACTCTTCGTAATGCTGCAGGTTCAGGGTCGGAACGGTGCGCTGGCGCCCGACGCCGCGTCCGGGGGCAATGAGGCCGGCTACGGCAAAGGGACGCCCGAGCAGGCGCGCGGCTTCGGCGACGCGGCCGGCGCCGATCTGCTCGCGCAGGCGCGAGCTCGACACGGGGGCGCCGTCGACTTCCAGACGGGGCTCAATATGAACCGCAAAACCAAATTCCGCGCCCAACTGGCGCAGCAGTTCCCCGCTGCCCTGGCCGCGATGGCCAAAGCGGAAATTCTCGCCCTCATAGACCGCCGCTACGCGCAGGCCACGGACGAGAATGCGTTCGACGAACTCCAGCGGCGACCACAGGGACAGATCGCGCGAAAACGGCAGCAGCAGCAGCGCATCGAGGCCGCAGTCGGCCAGGCGCCGGGTTTTTTCCTCACGCGGTGTGATCAACCGGGGCGCGGCCTGGGGCGTCAGAATACGTGACGGATGGGGTTCAAAGCTGATGGCGATGGCTTCCAGGCCGCGCGCGTGAGCGTCGGCCACTGCCGCCCGGAGCAGCTCGCGGTGGCCGCGGTGCACGCCGTCGAAGTTGCCTACGGCGGCGACGCAGGGCTGCGGCGAAGCGGGCAGTTGCGTCAGCACCCGCATGGCTACAGCGTGACCTCCAGCGTGAGGCCGTCGTAGGCAAGATGAACGCCCGCGGGCAGCGCCGCCTCGGTCGCCGCATGCGGCAGCTCGTGAGCGATGTGGGTGAAATAGGTACGCTGCGGATGCAGCCGTTCCACAATCGCCAGTGCGGAGTCGAGATGAAAGTGGGTGGGGTGGGGACGGCGGCGCAGGGCGTCGAGAACGAGCACATCGAGCCCCTGCAATCGATCGAGGCTCGGCGCCGGGATGGCGCTCACGTCGGTGAGATAGGCATTGGCGCCAAAGCGGTAGCCGAGGATTGGCAACGTCCCGTGCAAGACCGGAATGGGCTCGAAGCGGGCGCCGAACAAATCGACGGGGCCGGTGATTTCGTGCGCGTCGACGCGCGGAATGGCGCTGGCGGTGTACTGCGCGGCAAACACATACTGGAAGACGCGGCGCAGGTCGGCCAGGGTTGCGGCATTGGCAAAGATAGGGAGCGGATGGGGCCGTCCGAAATTGTACGGGCGGATATCGTCCATGCCCATGATGTGGTCGGCGTGGCTGTGGGTGAACAGCACCGCATCCAGCGCGGGGATGCCGGCGCGCAGGGCCTGCTGGCGAAAATCCGGCGTGGTGTCGATGACGATTTGATGGCCGCCGTAGCTCAGCCAGATGCTGGGGCGCAGGCGCTGATCGCGGGCATCGGGTGAGGAGCAGACCGGGCAGGTGCAGCCCAGCGTCGGGACCCCGGTCGAGGTGCCTGAACCCAGGACGGTAAGCGTGCCGCGCATTGCGCCTAACGGCGCCGGCCCGGCGGCGGCGGCGGTGGCGCCATCACCGCCGGCTGCACGCGGTTGCCCGCTTGCTTCACGTCCACGTAGGCAAGGCGCATCTCATCGAGCGCCATGGCCAGCAGCCGCTGCTCCTGGGCATCCAGGTTGCCGCGCGTTTTCTGCTCCAGCATGCCCAGCAGATCGATGGTTTCGCGCGCACCCTCGAGATCCACGCTGGGCGCCTGGCCGGGTTGCAACTGGGCGCCCATCTGCATCAGGCCGGTGGCGTACAGATCCTGAATCAGGCCGATGAAGCTGATTTCGCGGCTGGCCAGCCGTTCCCGCGCCGGCGATGGCGGCACTGCCGGAGTTACAGGCTTGGGCTCGGGCGCCTTGCCGGGAGCCGGGGGTGATGCTGCCGCTGGCTTTGACGCAGCCGGTTGTGGCGGCCCTTCTTCAAACGCTACCGTCTCAACACCGCTGCGGCGGTCGCCGGCTTCGGTGAAATGGCGACGGTCGGAGACTCTCAAAACCGGCTCGTCGTGCTCGTGATCGTGCTCGGGCATAACTGACTACCAGTATACAAGGCTCACTGGACAGCGGCTCCGGAACGGCCGCGGAACTGCTTCGTAATGAACGTATCGGTCATGCCGGCCAGATAGTCGCAAATGACGCGGGCGGGGTTGTCGACTTTCATGCGGGCACGGTAGAGCGGGGGCAGCAGCGCGGGGTCATCACGATAGCGAGTGAAAACGGAGCGGACGATTTGCGCGGCGCGGCGGTTTTCGGCGCGCAATTCGGGATGGTGATAGAGATTGTCGTACAGGAAGGTTTTCAGGGCGCGCCGATCCTGTTCGACGCCGGGAGAAAACGCCACCAGACGCACGGGATGCTGGCGTACGGCCGCGACCGAGGGCAGCGAGGGCAGCAGGCGCAGCAGGCTATCGATCAGATCGGTTGCGAAATAGTCGACCAGACGCCGCAGGACTTCGTTGAACAACAGCTTGGACGGCTGCGGGCCCAGACGGGAGCGGGCTTCCCGCAGCAGCCGTGCCAGCAGGGGCACCGCTTCCATTTGCTCGAGGCTGAGCAGATGGGCCTCGAAGCCGTCGTCAAGATCGGCGCCGCCGTAGGCAATTTCGTCCGTCAGGTCGATGATTTGGGCTTCGAGCGGGGGACGTAAATCCAGTTCGTACTCGGCCAGCTCGGGATGCGTGGCGGCGGTGTAATCGTGGGAGTGCTTGACCAAGCCCTCGCGCACCTCGAAGGTCAGGTTCAGGCCCGGGAAGGCAGCATAGCGGAGCTCGAACTGCTCGACAATGCGCAAAGCCTGCAGGTTGTGATCGAAGCTCTGGCCCAGCGGCCGCATCAGTTCGTCCAGAGCATGCTCGCCAGCGTGGCCAAACGGGGGATGGCCGAGATCATGTGCAAGTGCCAGAGTTTCCACTAAGTCGGTATTCAAACCGACGGCACGGGCGACGGTGCGGGAAATCTGAGCAACTTCGAGGGTATGGGTCAGGCGGGTACGAAAATGATCAGAAAACCGGCGGGAAAATACCTGCGTTTTGTTTTCCAGGCGGCGGAATGCCCGCGAGTGGATCACGCGATCGCGGTCGCGCTGGAACACGCTGCGGTAGGGATGCGGGGGTTCGAGGTAGCGCCGGCCCTGGGATTGCCAGAGGCCGCAGGCAGCGCAGGGCACAGCCATCGGTGACAAGTCCATTGCGATCATTATAGTTGCGGGCGCCCGTTTTGCCAGAGCCCAGCCGATGCGTTATGATAGTCGGGAGCAAGCGGTGGAGATCCACGGTGGGCGCAAGCCCACTTTTTGTTGGCGATGCAAACCACAGTCCAAATCGAACGGTTAGAGCAGGTTGCCGCCGGAGTGGCGGCGGCGGCGGGGCTTGAAATTGTGCAAGTGGAATGGAAAAGCCAGGGGACGGGACGGCTACTGCGCGTGGCGGTGGATCAACCCAGCGGGGTTGGGCTGGACGATTGCGAACGCATGAGCCTGGCGCTGAGCGCTGTGCTGGACGCACAGGAAGCCAGCGGGCAGCCGCTGCTCGATGGTCATTACACGCTGGAAGTCTGCTCGCCGGGTCTGGAACGGCCGCTGCTGAAGCCGGCGGATTTTGAGCGTTTTGCAGGACAGCGGGTGCGGGTGCGCACCCACGCCGCAGTGGAGGGCCGCAAAACGTTTCACACGGTGCTGGAAGCGAGCGGAGCGGCGGGCATCCGGCTGGCGCCGGAGCGCGCCGGTGCGAAAGCGGTGGATATAGCGTGGAGCAACCTGGCGCAGGCGCGCCTGGCGCCGCAGTGGCCCGAGGCGCGAGCGAAGCGCCGCAACTGAGCAACCCCGGCCCGGAAGACGGGCCAGGATGACATTTTATGGCGAGCTTACTGTACCAACAAGTCGAGCAATTGAGCCGGGATAAGGGCATCGATCCCGCCATTGTGGTGAGCGCGGTTGAGGACGCCTATCTGGCGGCAACGCGCAAGCAACTCAAGACGCTGGAGGAACTGCAGTCGGTGCTGAACAAGGACACCGGCGAGATTGCCGTCTTCGCGTTGAAGACCGTGGCCGAGCCGGTCAGCGACCCCGCGCTGGAGATTTCTCT
Source organism: Terriglobales bacterium (assembly GCA_050745425.1). Lineage (GTDB taxonomy): Bacteria > Acidobacteriota > Terriglobia > Terriglobales > SCQP01 > SCQP01. The sequence goes on along the minus strand of JBOGKK010000194.1, from coordinate 6,536 downwards.
GGAGGAAGCGCGCAAGCTCGACGCGGCCGCCGAAGTTGGCGCCCAGGTTCGCATCAAAAAAGATACCGAGGGCCTGGGGCGCATTGCGGCGCAAATGGCCAAGCAGATCATCTTTCAAAAAGTCCGGGAAGCCGAGCGCGATACCGTGTACAACGAGTACATCGGGCGGGTCGGCGAAATCGTGAACGTAACGGTGAAGCGGACCGAAGGCATGGATGTGATCGTCGAGCTGGGCCACACCGAGGCGCGGCTGGGCAAGCGCGACCAGTCACGGCTGGAATCGTTTGCCAACAACGAACGCATCCGGGTGGTAATCCGGGGCGTGGAAAAAGCGGCGAAGGGCCCGCAGGTGGTGGTTTCGCGCGCCGATCCAGCTTTGGTGCAGAAGCTGTTCGAAGCTGAAGTACCGGAAATTTACGACGGCACGGTGGCCATCAAAGGGGTGGCGCGCGAAGCCGGCGAGCGCACCAAAATCGCGGTCAGCTCGCGCGACAAGGATGTGGATTGCGTGGGCGCCTGTGTGGGCATGAAGGGCATGCGGGTGCAGAGCATCATCCGCGAGTTGCGGGGCGAAAAGATCGACATCATTGAATACAGCGAAGATCCGGTGCAGTATGCAGCGAACGCGCTGAGCCCGGCGAAGATCAGCCACGTGACCATACTGGATGCGGAAGGCCATCAACTGGAGGTTGTGGTGGATGACGGCCAGCTTTCGCTGGCCATCGGGAAGAAGGGGCAGAACGTCCGGCTGGCGGCCAAACTCCTGGGCTGGAAAATTGACATCAAAAGCGAGGAAGAGAAGCGCCGCGAAGTGGAAGAGCAGATGTCGGCGCTGGTGGGGGATGGCGTGGTAAGCGAGACACCGCTGGCACAACTGCCGGGCCTGAGCGAACCCATCATTGTGCGGCTCATCGAGACCGGCATCACCACCATTGAACAACTGGGCAGCAAGACACCGGAGCAGTTGCAGGAAATTCCCGGCATCGGCCCCAAGGCGATTGCCAAGATTTTTGTTTCCGTCAATCAGTTCTTTGGCGTGCTGGAGACTCCCGGCGCGGAAATCGAAGTTGCACCGGAGGGCGAAGCCGAGCCGGAACTGACGTTGACCGAGGGTGGCGAACTCGACGCCACGGGGCAGGAACTCGAAGCCGAGGAGCAACGCGGTGTGCTGGATGCGCCGCTTGCCGACGAAGCCTCGCTGCCTGCACGCGATGGGCTGGAACCAGCCGCCGAGTCGGCGCCGGCGCAGAGCGCGGAAGCGGAAGCTGAACAGCAGCCCGCGACGCTGCCCGAGGCGAGCGAGCCTGAAGCGAGCGCAGCGCGCCCGAGCAAAGCGCCGAGGAAAACACTGTAGGAGCGAAGCAGACCCACGCATGGCCAAAACCCGCATTAACGATCTCGCGCGCGAGCTGGAGGTGAAGTCGCGTGTCATTCTGGACGCGCTGACCGCCATCGGTTTCCGCGAGAAGAAAACCCACTCCAGCGCCATCGACGATGAAGTCGCCGAGGATGTGCGCCGGCATATGCGCGGGGAAACGATCGCACCCGCAGCCGCCACGCCGAAGCCGCGACCCGAGCCCAAAACTGCAACTGCGCCGGCAGCGCCGGCAGCAACGAACGCGCCGGACGCACTGGACGCAGCGAGCGCCACTGGCGCCGAAGCCGCGACCGAAGCTGCGCCCGCGGCCGAAACCGCGCCTACGCCCGCGCCTCGTGTACCCAGCCTGCGCAAAGCACCGGCTGCGGCCGCGGCCGCTCCCGCCAAACCGGCCCGGCCGAAGATGCCGATGGCGCCGGAACGGCCCGTGTATCACGCTCCGGCACCGGCCGCAACGCCGGCGGCGCAAGCACCGGCTGCGCCTCTAAAACCGGAAGCCCGGCAGCCGGATCTGGTCGCCGCTCCCAGCGCTCCGGCGGCGCCGCGGCGGCCAGCCGCATTCAAGCCTTTTGTGGCGGGCGGCGCCACCGCTTCCGCCGCCAGAACACCAGCCGGACCGCATCCGGAAAGCACCCCACGCGCGCCGGCGGCGCCGACGGTACGGCGCCCGCAGTTGAACATTTCGCGTACGCCCACGATGCCCACCGGCGCCGGGCAGGCCAGTCCGGGTACACGGCGCGTGATTGTGCCGGTGGCGCCGCAGCGGCCCATCTACACCGCACCCGAACGACCGGTGGCGCGGCCCGGAAGCCGGCCCACGCCGGGCCGGCCGATTGTGCCCTCGCCCGGCCGGCCTATCTATCAACGCACGCCCGCCGCCGCTCCCCGCCCGGGGGTGGTTCCCGAGGGCCGGCGGCCGATGCACCCCGTGCGCCCCGGTCAAGGGCGCGCTCTGCCGCCGCGAGGCGGCCAGCATGGGCGGCGCGAGCGCCAAAAAGAAGGCTCGCAGCGGTTTCAGCCGGCGGCGCGTGCCGCCGTGCCCGTAGCCGCGGTTGCCAACATCACCATCAGCGAAGGGCTGACCGTAAAAGAGCTGTCAGAACGGCTGGGCCTGCGCGCCAAGGATGTGATCCGCAAGCTCCTTGATCGCGGCTTGCTGGTCACCGTCAACCAGTCGCTCGACACCGAAATCGCCACCCAGATCGCCAAGGATTTTGGCGCCACCGCGGATACAGTCAGCTTCGAGCAGGAAGCGCTGGGCACGATCGAGCCGGTCGAGGCTGCCGAAGGTGACGGCGCCGCCTCGGCAACCCTGGTGCGGCGCGCGCCGGTGGTCACGATCATGGGCCACGTGGATCATGGCAAGACGTCGCTGCTCGACGCCATTCGCCAAACCAGCGTCGCGACCGGAGAAGCCGGCGGCATTACCCAGCACATCGGAGCGTATCAGGTCGAAGTGACCGATCCGGGTTCGCCCGCCTTTGGGCGCCAGGTGGTTTTCATCGATACACCAGGCCACGCCGCGTTTACCCGCATGCGTGCCCGCGGCGCCAAAGTCACCGACATTGTTGTCCTCGTGGTCGCAGCCGACGATGGCGTGATGCCCCAAACCATCGAAGCCATCGACCATGCCCGCGCCGCCAACGTACCCATCGTGGTCGCGGTGAACAAGATCGACAAGCCGGACGCCCAGCCTGACCGCGTGAAAAAGCAACTGGGCGAGCGTGGCCTGCTGGCGGAAGACTGGGGCGGCAGCACGGTCACGGTGCCGGTCAGCGCCAAGGCCAAAACCAACTTGAACCTGCTGCTGGAGATGATTCTACTGGTCAGCGACATGCAGGAACCCAAAGCCGACCCGGAGCGGCCGGGGCAAGGCGTGGTGCTGGAGACGCAATTGGACCGCGGGCGGGGCGCGGTGGCCCGCGTGCTGGTGCAAAATGGCACGCTGCACGGCGGCGATACGCTGATTGCGGGCGCCGTCATGGGCCGGGTGCGAGCTATGTTCGACGATCGCGGACGCGCGATCAGCAAGGCCGGCCCATCCACGCCGGTCGAGGTGCTGGGACTCGATGGCCTGCCCGCCGCCGGTGAAAACTGGCTCGTCGTCAACGACCGCAACAAAGCGCGGCAGATTGTGATGTTCCGCGAGGACAAAACGCGCGAGGCCTCCATGGCCCGTTCGTCGCGGCTCAACCTCGAGGCCCTGAGCCAGCAGCTCGCACGCGGCGACGTAAAGGAGTTGAACCTTATCATCAAGGCCGACGTGCAAGGCTCCGAAGAAGTGCTGGTGGAGTCGGTCAACAAGCTCTCCACCGACAAGGTGAAGGTGCGCGTCATTCACTCCGGCGTGGGCGCGATCACCGAGTCTGACGTGCTGCTGGCCTCGGCCTCGCACGCCGTGATCATCGGCTTCAACGTGCGGCCCGAACGCAAGGGCGTGGATCTGGCGGAGCAGGAGAATGTCGATATTCGCCTGCACACCATCATTTACGAGCTGACCGACGAAATCAAACGCGCCATGCACGGGCTGCTCGAACCTACACTCAAAGAGGTCAGCGTGGGCCGCGCCGAGGTGCAGCAGACCTTCCGCATTCCCAAAGCCGGCACCATCGCCGGCTGCCTGGTCAAAGACGGCAAGCTGGTGCGCGATGGGCAAGTGCGCGTGGTGCGCGACGGTGCGGTGGTGTTCACCGGCAAACTCAACTCGCTCAGGCGGTTCAAGGATGACGCCAGCGAAGTGCGGGCGGGGATGGAATGCGGCGCATCGGTTGCGAACTTCAACGATATCAAGCAGGGTGACGTGCTCGAAGCCTTTACGGTTGAGAAAGTCGCGCCCATCCTTTCCTGAGGTTGCAGGCGTGCCGGTTGGTGTGGTCCAAATCGAAATCGTTCTGCCCGAGGCGCACTCGCTCAAGGACCGCCGCCAACTGGTGCGCGGCCTCAAAGACAAGCTGCGGCACAATTTCAACGTTTCGGTGGCGGAACTGGACCCGAGGCGGGATCTGTGGCAGCGCGCCACGATTGGCATCGCCGCCATCGGGGCCGACGAGGGCTATATTCTCGGTCAACTGCAACAGGCCTCGGCCGCAACCGAATCGTTCCTCGCCGGCCAGGACGTGGTCTGCGGCACTGCCGAAATTATCGCTTGAACCTTGCTACACACAGCCGGAGCCGATTGCTGCCATGCCTCACCGTCCTGAACGACTTGCTGAAATGATCCGCGATGAGCTGACCGAGCTGATCGAAGGCGAACTCGCCGACCCACGCATTGGCCTGGCCACCGTCAGTGAGGTCAAGCTGGAACCGCAGATGCGCATTGCGCACGTCTACTTTGCCGTGTCCGGCAATGAGAACGAGCAGGTGCGCACCATGGAAGGCTTGCTCGCCGCCCGCGGGTTCCTGCGCACCGAGCTCGGCCACCGGCTGCTGTTGCGGCGTGTACCGGAGTTGCGATTTGAACTGGACCGCTCGCGCGAGCATACCGCTCGCCTTGATGAGCTGCTGCAACGAGCCCGCAAGCGATATGCAGCGATGGATCGGAAGAAGGAGAATTTAGATGCCTGAAGTCACCATTACGGTACGACGCAATGGATCACTGAAAATCGACGGGCCGTTTAGCCTGATAGGCTCCGATGGGGTAGAAATTCCACTACCTCCGCTCAAAGAAGGCAAAACCGCCTACTCGTTTTGCCGTTGCGGAGCCTCCAAGAACAAGCCTTTTTGCGACAGCAGCCACAAGCTTTGCAATTTCGACGGCACTGAGGCGCACATTCTGGAGCGAGAAAAGCTGGCGGCGGACCATTGACTGGCGCGGGATCCCGCGTGGCTGCGCCACGCGACCCACTTACGCCAAGCCGGGCTGGGGACCCGGAGCCCCAGCTCGGACTGGCGTGTAAATCGTAGTGGATTATCAATTTTGGAAACCAAGCGCAAAATATTTCTGATTTTTGAATTTGTTTGCAGTAGACTTAACTCATCCACACACTTGACCGTGCCCCGCAACGCGGGGTAACGACCTCCGCCGGAAGGCTTGCCAGCCTTCCGGCTTTTTTTGTGCTCGCTACAATGGAGCTATGCCACTGCCAGCAAATTTTCATGCATCCATCGGCGGCGTCGATGCCGACGTTGCCGCGGCCATCGCTGCCGAAACCCGGCGCCAGCACGACCACCTGGAGCTGATCGCATCGGAGAATTTCGTCAGTGAAGCGGTGCTGGAAGCCACCGGATCGGTATTTACGAACAAATACGCCGAGGGGTATCCGGGCAAGCGCTACTACGGTGGTTGCGAAAACGCCGATCGCGTCGAGGATCTGGCGCGCCAGCGTGCGTGCGCCCTGTTTGGCGCCGAATATGCCAACGTACAGCCGCACTCGGGCTCGCAGGCGAATCAGGAGGCCTACGCTGCCGTGATGGCGCCGGGCGATACACTGATGGGGTTGAATCTGGCGCACGGCGGGCATTTGACCCACGGCCACCCGCTCAGCTTTTCCGGAAAGACCTACAAGATCGCCGCCTACGGCGTAAATCCGGAAACCGAAACCATCGACTACGACGAGCTGGCGCAGGCGGCTCGCGTGGCGCGACCCCAGCTGATCGTGGGCGGCGGCAGCGCCTACCCGCGCTTCATCGACTTTGCGAGGATGCGCGCCATTGCCGACGAAGTGGGCGCGTTATATCTGGTCGACATGGCGCATTTTGCCGGCCTCGTCGCCGGTGGCGTGCATGCCTCGCCGGTGCCGCATGCCCACGTCACCACCACGACAACGCATAAATCGCTGCGCGGTCCGCGCGGCGGCCTGATCCTGTGCAACGACGAAGCGCTGGCCAAGAAGCTGAACTCGGCGATCTTCCCTGGGTTGCAGGGCGGTCCATTGATGCATGTGATCGCGGCGAAAGCAGTGGCGTTCGCCGAAGCATTGCGCCCGGATTTCAAACTCTACGCCAGGAACGTGGTCGAGAATGCAAAGGCACTGGCGGAGGCGCTGCGCGCCCACGGTTTCGATATCGTGTCGGGCGGCACGGACAACCATCTGATGCTGGTCGATCTCAGGCCGAAGGGTTTGAAGGGCAACGTCTCGGAAAAGGCCCTGGTGCGTGCGGCGATCACTTGCAACAAGAACGGCATCCCCTTCGATCCTGAAAAGCCGTTCGTCACCTC
>JBOGKK010000193.1:0-9019 GCA_050745425.1 Terriglobales bacterium | reverse complement strand
GCAGCGGCTTGGGGCCCGGGGGCCCCCGAGCCGCTGCGAGCATAAGCGGGACGCGCGGCGCAGCCGCGCTGGGGCCCGCGCCAACAACGTAGCGCCGTAATCCGTCTCTACGTCTCTACCCCGCCCCCGGCGTTTACCACCGGAAGGTCGGCCCAATCGTCACTTCCCAGATATGTGCGTGGCCGCCGCCCGCCACCGGCGTGAACAGGGATTCGCCTCCGTGCACACGCACGCCCCAATCGCCTCGATAGGCCGACAGTCCCAGTCCGTAATAGAACGCGCCCAGGTTCCTGCTCGACACGCCTTGATAGCCGAAGCGATCGAATTCCGGCCCCGCTTCCGCGGTGAGCCGCATGGGGCCGAGCGTGGTGAAGAAGGCGCCCAGCACGTTGGCCCGCAGCCGGTCCAGACTGCCGGGAGAGAATACGACCTGGTTGGCGCTGCCAATGTAGGCAAACGTGAGCTTGTCCGTCGCCGTGTCGGCCAGGTTGCCCTCAATCGCGAAATGTCCCGACAAGTCGCGTCCGAAGCTGAAGTTGGCGCCGCTCAGCCCTTGCCCGCGATAGAAATCATGCGCGAAGGCCACCCCGAAATGCCAGGGCTTGGGGGGAGTAGCCCAGCACATCGCAGTGGCCGCCAGGATAATAAGCAAAGCGCGAAGGTTCTTCATCGCGCTATGCCTGTGGCGGATTGCCCGTGGTGGCGAGTGAGACCGAAGCCGCATTCGCCAGCGCGGTGGAAAGGGAATAGGCACTCAAGTTCGATCCTGACGCCAGGAATGGCCCCAGTGCTGCCGCCGCTGAGCCAGAGCCGTTGTAAACCGCGGTCAGTCCGTCGGTCTGTTCGTAATTCAGGTTGTTGGCGGGGATCGCTTTCGGACTGGGGTTGATGGCCCGCCCCAGCGCCCGATGCTCGCTCTCGATGCCGAGGATCGACGCCGCTACCTTGGCGAAATACTCGAGTTGCACCGAAGTGTACGCCTTGCCGTTCTGATCCACCTGCGTGGCCGCTCCGGACTTGGTGTCCGCAGCCATTTGTGCAAACTCCTGCGTGGCCGTAAGATAGGCCCCGATAAATGCACTTTCCAGCGCGTCCAGCAGTGTCAGAAAAGGCCCGAGCATATCGAACGAGCCCACCGGGAAATAGAACGTCTGCACCGGATCGTTCGCCGCCGCAGTGCCCCCGATCAGACTGCGCAGCAGGTTCGCGTGAGTGATTTCCTCACTCAAGGCGCCGCGCAAATAGCCCACATTGGGTACGTTGCCCGTGGCCGACACGTTCGTCGCCGTACCCCCGACCCCAGCCAAATTGGGATCCTGAATCACCCCGCCAATCAGGCCGTTGTAGTAAAACGCCGTGGCCAAATCCTCGGCGATCAGGGCGGCGGTGAAGATTTGCTGCGGCGTGTCCTTACTGGCCTCATCCTTTTTGGGGATGATCTCGGCGTTGACGATGGCGGGCAGCAGCGCCGTACCGCCGCAGCCCGCCAGCGCCATGCCCGCAACACCCGCGGTGCCCAGTCCCAGCGCTGTGCTCAGCGCCCGGCGGCGGTTCATGGTGGCGCCCAGACCGGGCCATATTCCGGAAGCGAATGGTTTCATAGGTTCTCCCATGCTGTGACAAGTACGGCGCAGCCCTGCGCCTGGATGAGCAATCGCAGAAAAATAAATCGTCTGCCGGGCTGGCATCCGCACCTGCCGCTTCTGCTACCATGGCATCCAGATGCATCCCGCGGGCGTACTACTTCTGGCGCTGGCTTCCGCGTTGGGGTGCGTCACCTTGGGCGCGCAACCGGCGGACGGCCCGGCAGATGGCCCCCTGATGGATAAAATCGCCAGCGGCGACGAGCAGGCGTTTCAGCTTCTCTACTCCCGCCATTCACCTCGCGTCCTGGGCATGCTGGTACGCATGCTGCGCGAGCGCAGCGCAGCTGAGGACGTATTGCAGGAGACCTTCCTCGTCCTCTGGCGCGAGGCGGCGCGCTTTGATGTGCGTGCCCCATCGGCGCTGCCGTGGTTATTGGTGGTGGCAAGGAATCGCGCCTTGGATCGCTTGCGCTCGGCGCTTCGCAGCCATGAGGTGGCCGGCGAAGAGTGGTTGGCGCCCGCCGCCGGCGCGCCCTCCGAGCCTTGGCGCGCGGTGGACGCGGCGCGGGCGCGGGCGGCCATGGCCAGTCTTTCCGAGCGCGAGCGCACCTGCCTCGAGCTGGCATACTTTGAGGGCTTGACCCAGAGCGAAATCAGCCTCCGCCTGGGCGAACCCTTGGGTACAGTGAAGAGTTGGGTGCGCAGCGGCTTGGCGCGCCTGCGCCTGCAGTTCGAGCCCGCCGGCGCCAGTACCGAATCTGCCCGCAATGCGGGTGAACCATGAACACTCATCCTCAACCCGGTGAACAGTTCGATCTGTACGCGCTCGGCGTTCTGGAGCCGGAGGCTCGCGAGGAGATGGAGCGCCATCTGCAATCGGGCTGCCCTGTCTGCACGGCCGAGCTGCAACGGGCGCAGTTGACGGTGAACGCCATCGGTGCCGCAGTCAGCCCGCTTGCGCCCTCGCCCGCCGTCCGCGCGCGCTTATTCGCACACGTCCGGCCGCGGCGCGCCCCCGCCCGCATCGGCCTGATGGCGGCCGCGGTCATCATCCTGGCTCTGGCGGCCGGCTGGTTCTCCTGGCGCACCCGGCAGATGGAAACGCTCAACGCCGCCTTGCGCCGCGAGCGCAATCAATTGCAACAACAAATCCTGTCAACCCAGCGCGGCACGGCCGCCCTACAGGCGGCGCTGGCCATCGTAGCGGCGCCGGACACGCGCGTGGTGAAGCTGAGCGCCGCACCTGCCCCACCCGCCGCCCGCGCTTTCTATAGCCGCCGTGGCGTCCTGCTGGTAGGCTGGCGCCTTCCTCCCCTGCCGCCCTCGCATACCTACGAGATGTGGCTGCTGCCCGCCCATGGCAAGCCCATCCCCGCAGGCACCTTTACGGCCTCACCGGGCGGCACGGTGCAGCATGTGTTTCACGGCGCAACCATAGTCGCTGCCGCCCTCGCCGTGAGCGTCGAACCTGCCGGAGGCCGCCCCCAGCCCACCGGCCCCATTGTGCTCATGGCCCGCCTCCCGCGCTGAATTCGCCACATCCAGTTCGGCTTTTACAACGTACTTCCTTCGAGCGCAACCGCGCTTCAGGAGATTGCCACCATGAACCTCGTCAAGAAACTGATTCTACCGTTGGGACTGCTGATCGCATTCATTGCGGCCATGCCCGCGCTGGCCGCGCCCGCGCTGACCATGCCCGCCCCGTCCAATTCCTGGACGGGCTGGATCACTGACAGCAAATGTGGCGTGAAGGGCGCCTCGGCGGCGGCCCGCGCCTGCACGCAAAAATGCCTGGCCGCAGGTGCACAACTGGTGTTCGTGGCCGATGGCTCTCATGCCGTCCTGACCATCACCAACCCCGCCCGCGTGAAGGCGGAAATCGGCGATCACGTGCGGCTTTCCGGCCAGATCGACGCCGCCGATCACTCCCTCACCATCGCGCACGTCCGCGCGCTGCCGCGCTAAACTGACCGCCAGATTCCGGCCAGTCATCGCCCTCGGCCAGCGTCCGGCCACCGGCCGTCCGCTGCTCGGCATCACCAAGGCCAGCTTGTCAACCGACAGCTTCATCTCCGCCGCCGCAAACGCCGCACGGCGGCGTTTGCCCAGTCGACCCCGCGCGTGCTCACCGAGGCTTCGATTCAGGGCAAGATCGACTACCTGCGCGGCCTCAAGGAGAACGTCATCTCGCGGCGGGCGCGCCGCTTTGCACCGCGGGCAAAATCGGTGCGAAGGGCTGCGAAATTCGGGACGGCGGCCCGCCCCCGGGAAACAATGCAGGCGCGAGCAGAAGCGGGGCGCGCGGCAAAGCCGCACTGGGGCCCGCGCCAACAAAATGGGCCGCCTGATCCCCGCCGGTACCGGCCTCGATCACTATCGCAACGTCCGCCTCATCGGCGAGCAGGAAGAAGAGATGGCTGCCCTCGAAGCCGTCCAGATTCCTCCCGCGCCCTACGAGGAGGCCGAACGCGCCCCCGACCTGTTCCGCAACGGTCCACGACGCACTGCGTCGTGGGCCGCTGCGGGGCGCCCCTCTTGCCGCCATTTGCACCCCTTACTGGCGTTTTCCCTTGACAGCCGGTCGCTCCAGATCCCATGCTGGTTTCGCTAGCGTGGGATCTGGAGCGTCGCCCCTGGAGGCGGCTGTTTTACGGTGACACGTCACGCGTGACCTATTTGGGCCAGGGAGATGACTATGGAACTGGTGAAAGTGCTCCGCTCAGGCGGGTTGAGGCTGGCCATGACACTGATCGTCGCTGCCGGGACGTGCGCGTATGCCGTCGCACCGAGGGCTGCTGCGGTGCCAGGCAGCCCGTCAAAACTAGCTCTCAAGCTCACGACCGAACTGCAGCACGGCCAGGACAAGCTGGTCTACGCGCATTTCAACGCCGCAATGAAAAAGGCTATGAATCCGAGCGCGATCGGCCTCCTTTGGCACCGCTTAGAGGGCGCGTATGGAAATCTGAAGTCGTTCACCAGCTTTGGTGAGAAAAAACCCGCAGCAGGCTACCTCAATGAATTGGTCAAATGCAAGTTCTCGCGTTCGACCGCGCCCGTGATTCTGGTTTGGACGATCCAAACCAAGGATATGAAGGTTGGCGGCCTGCACATCGGCTAAGCGCGAGCGATCCGGCCCGATACACCATTCGGCCGTTGCTTGATCGCTTCGGTATGCTGCCGCATTGGATCCAATCAATGTGAGCCTTCTGGCGTTAACCAGGGAACTTGCTGGCGGACCGCGCTCGGCCTGGCGTAGCCGCTTCACCTCGATCGCCGTGATCGTTATCCTCGCTGTCGGCATCGGCGCGACCGTGGCCGTCTTCGCGTTTCTCGATGCTCAGGTTCTGCGCAAGCTGCCTTATGGCGAGCCCAGCCGGCTGGTCCAGATCGAGCGATCCATCAATGGCCGCCCCCTTACGGCGTTCCCAATTCCCTACTTTTTACAATGGCAGAGCGCCAATAGTCCTCTTGCGTCGGTCGCGGCCTTCAATCCACTACCGACGCCAGTTCAGTTCGAAATCCGGCATCAGCCCCGGCATCTCTCGGTGCTGAGCGTTTCAGCTTCGTTCTTTCGCACCTTGGGCGTGCAGCCAGCCTTGGGCCGCCGCTTCAGCGCCGCGCCGCGGTCCGGACACCCCGAGATGATCATCAGCAACGCCGCCTGGCAGCGTTGGTTCAACGGAAGCTCTTCGGCCGTCGGGGCGCAATTCAATTGGGACGGGCAGGCGTTCACCATCGTCGGCGTTGCACCAGCTTCATTCAATTTCTGGCCGGCAGCCGACGCTTGGCTTGCCACGAACTACGCCACCTCCCCCGTCGCCCACAGCGTTGCCACCAACGTCATTGAGATCATTGGCCGCCTGCTTCCCGGCCGTACGGCGACCGCAACCACCCAATCACTTACCGCCGGTAGCGCCGCGCTTATCTCCTCTATCGGAGTTTCAGAACAAATAACAGTCGAGGAGCTGCAGAAATTCTGGACCTCAAAAACGCGTCAGATCCTCGCCCCACTCCAGCTCGCCGCCTTGTTCCTGTTCCTGATTTGTTGCCTCAACGCCACCGGCCTTCTGCTTGCACGCGAGGAAGAACGCACGGCTGCGAACGGCATCCGCGCGGCGCTTGGAGCGAGCCCCGGCCGCCTCGCGCGCGCCATCGTAGCCGAGTGTCTTTGGCTCGCATTCTGTGGCGCCATCGCAGCCATCGGTGTCGCGCTCCTGGTCGCACATCTGCTGACTGCGCTCGTGCCCTCCTTGGGCCTGGGCGTAACCCGGCCCGCTTTTGACCTGCGATTGCTCGCAGCCGGCATCGTATTGGCAATCGTCGCCGCCGTGCTCGCGGCGGCGATCCCTGCTTGGCGCGTCGCACGATGTGGCCCCATGGGGGCGCTGCGCCAGAGCGTACCCGGCTCGAGCTCGGTACGGCGCAAGGGATGGCGGAGCGGCGTGCCCGTGGCCGTCGAAGTCGCTCTCGCATGCCTTCTGGTTGCCGGGGTCGTTCTGTCGGCCGAAGCCGCGCTTCGCCTTTCCAGATCCCCCCTCGGCTTCTCGCCCAGGGACGTGACCACAGCTCAGATCTCGTTTCCGCCCTCCGAAATCCCCACTGCGGCCGCGCTTTCACAGCGCCTCGGCCCGGTGCTGCAAAGCATCTCGTCACTGCCGGGAGTGGCCGCCGCCGCCGCGGCGGCGAACGTCCCCGCAACTCCGGCTCCTTCGCTCGACTTTGCGGTTCCCTCGCAGCCCGGCCTGGGGCTGATCGGCGCATGGTTCAATGCCGTGTCGCCGCGCTACTTTCAAACGTTCAACATACGCGTGCTGCGCGGACGAGGCTTCCGCGCGAGCGACAGTGCTGCCGCTCAGCCGGTTGCAATCCTCAGTGCCAGGCTGGCTCAGACCATCTGGACTGACCGCAGTGCGCTCGGCAAGTATATCTGGGTCGGCAAGGGCCTGCCCGGCCTGGCCGAGCGGCAGCCCCGCGCCATTGTCGGCATCGTGGACAACATCAAGCAGGGTGGCCCAGCTAGCCTCACGCCCGATTACGCCTTCTACATACCGCTCGCCCAAATGCCGGCCCCGGTGATGCACCTTCTGTTTGGCCTCGCCCCTCCCTACCTGGTTGCCCGAACCTATCGCTCCAACTTCCAAATTGCGCAATCGCTCACGAAGGCAGCGTACGCGGCCACTGCCGTTGCCGGCATTTCACAGCCCAAAACCATGCAGTCCCTGGTCAACCAGACCATCGGCCCCTACCGCCTCGACGCGGGCGTGCTCGCCCTCTTCGGCATGCTTGCAGTCCTGCTCTCCGCGCTCGGCCTTTACGCACTCCTGGCAGGCGGGGTCGCGCGGCGCCGCCTCGAGTTCGGCACCCGCATGGCGCTGGGCGCTCGCCCCGCCGAGTTAGCCCGTGGCATCGTCCGCAGTGCGCTCGCCCTCGCCCCGATCGGCGCCGCAGCCGGCACTCTCGCCGCAGCCTGCCTTGCACGCTATCTCGGCTCCGTACTGGTCGGCATTCAAACTTCGGATTGGCGCGCCTACGCCATCGCTCCTGCCGTGCTGCTCGCCGTCGCCTTGTTATCGTCCCTGATTCCCGCCCGCCGTGCCGCCCGATCATCGCCCGCCGACCTGTTTCGCTGCGGCTAGAGCGAAATCAGTGCCGCTGAATACACCACCGGCTTTGTCCTCTCACCGAACCACAAATACCAAATCCGCTTCGCGGGTCGCGGGGCGCAGCCACGCGGGGTCCCGCGCCAGTCAATGTCTTCACGGGCCGAAGCGATACTATGGCCATACGGCTTATCGCGCAGGCTACCGTGCTCAATCCAGCGTTTCAATTCGCGCTCCCTCAGCGTCCGTAGATCTGGCCCAGGGCGGTCAGGATAATTAATCCAATCACAATCAGCGTGATCGTCAGCCAGCCCGGTCGCCCTTTTTGCCGCATTTGTCTCCTATTTTAGTTGCCCGCGTGTGCCTGTGTCCACACTGCCTCAACCCTTACCGCTCGCCCCGCATCTGAATTCTGCTTGGGGGTGATTCATGCGAATTCCACTCTTGAGTGTTCTCGCGCTCGCGCTCTGTGTTCCTGCCGGACTGCTGGCGCAAGGCGGCAATATCGTCCAACCCGCACAAAGCCAGACTCAAAACCAGCAGTTGCAGCAGATCCGCGAACAGGGCTACAACGCCGGCTTCCACGCCGGCGTCACCGACTATCGCAGTCACGCCCCGTACAGCTTCCAATCCCAACCTGTGTATAACACCGGTACGCTCGGCTATTCGGCCAACTCCGGCATCGCCGAGCAGGACTATAAGATCAACTTCCAAAGTGGGTTCGAGCGTGGCTACGACGACGGCTACTACGGCCGCACCAGTGACAATGGTGCCCAGCGCCAGCGTTCCTACAGTTCCGAACCCTCGGCTCACGTCGCGGCTGCTAATCCCGCACAGAACGCCGCGGCTTCATCTCAATCCACTCTGCCTGCCGGTACCGCCCTGCAGTTGAAATTGAACAACACCCTGAGCACTCGCAGCAGCAACCCGGGCGACTCCTTTACTGCGACCGTCACCCAGCCCGTTGCCGGTCCCGACGGGCGGACCATTGTGATTCCGGTTGGCAGCACCGTCGAGGGTCAGGTGCAGTCCGTCGTCCGTAGCGGCAGCATCTCCGGTACAGCGCGCATACAACTCGCCTTTGATCAGCTTCGCCTCCCCCACGGGCAAAGCTATCCATTGAAGGCCGAGCTGAGCAACATCAACCAGAAGGGTCAGGGAGTGGGCACAGCCATCACCGGCACGCCGTCCACTACCAACGAGGGCGGCGTGACGCAATCGAAAACCCGCCGCACCGTCGGCACCGCCGCTGCTGGCGGCGCGGTGGGTGCGTTGCTGGGCGCCATCGCGGGCGGCGGCAAAGGCGCAGGCATCGGCGGACTGGTGGGCGCGGGCTTGGGTGTGGTTCTGGCCGGCCACAACGGCGCTCTTGACCTTCCCTCCGGTACGCCCATCACCATCACTCTCAGCCAACCCGTCCAACTGGGCGGTCATTAGACTAGAGCAAAAACAGCGTCGGTGTAGCAAGCTTCGGGCGATTGCGTGCGGCTTTTCCTGGGGGCAAAGCCGCAGGCGGTACGGTCGGCGATGCTACAGCAGAGCTGTTTTTGCTCTAGCCGCGCTCTTTGCGCCTACTCTCGATCAGCGCCTGTCGTAGTATGGGCAGCGCCGCGCGGTCTTTCTCTCCGCCCAGCGCCTCTTTGAGTTGGATATACCGGGCCAGCCGCAGCACGGGAATGCGGACACCCTCGGAAACAATCATGAGATCGGTTTCAGGCAGCAGTTCGCTGTAGCCAAGGCCGCCGCCAAACGCGGGAGCCGCGCTGTTGGCACGGTGGGTCAAGTCGGCGCGGAAGGCAGCGAAATTCACGCAGTGGGCGAACGAGCCAGTGG
>JBOGKK010000192.1:0-5381 GCA_050745425.1 Terriglobales bacterium | reverse complement strand
CGGCATTACATCCTCCCTCACCAAAATCGCCCTCGCCTATTCCGGCGGACTCGACACGTCCATCATCATTCCCTGGCTCAAGGAACATTACGCCGTGCCGGTCGTGGCCGTGATCGCCGATGTCGGCCAGGGCGATGATTTCGATCAGCTCCGCGCCAAGGCCGTCCAAACTGGCGCCGACGAGGTTGTCGTGGCGCACGTGGCGGAAGAATTCCTCACCGGTTACGTCTGGCCCACCCTCAAGGCCGGCTGCATCTACGACCACAAATACCTGCTCGGCACCTCCATGGCGCGGCCCCTGATTGCCCAAAAGCAGGTCGAGGTGGCCCTGGCGACCGGCTGCAATGCCCTCGCCCACGGCTGCACCGGCAAAGGCAACGATCAGGTGCGCTTTGAGCTGACCTACAAGGCGCTGGCGCCGCACCTGCACGTCATTGCTCCCTGGCGCGAGTGGGACATCCATTCGCGCGAGGACGCCCTCGCCTACGCCCGCGCTCATCATGTCCCCGTCGATCAGAGTGAAAAAAAGATTTACAGCCGCGACCAGAACATCTGGCACATCAGCCATGAAGGGGGCGCCCTCGAGGATCCTTCGCTGGAAGCTCCCGAAGATGTCTGGCTGCTGACCCGCTCGCTGGCCGAAACGCCGGATCAGCCCGAATACGTCTCCATCGCCTTCACCGCCGGCGTGCCCGTATCGGTGAACGGCATGGCGCTGGATGCGGTGCCGCTGCTCACGCAACTGAACGAAATCGCCGGACGCCACGGCATCGGCCGCATCGATTTGGTGGAAAATCGTTTTGTGGGCATGAAATCGCGCGGCGTCTATGAAACCCCCGGCGGCACCCTCCTGGTCACCGCTTTGCGCGAGCTCGAAGCCCTGACTCTCGACCGCTCGCTGGCCCAGAGCAAACATCAGCTTGGCCTCGAATACGCGCGCTTGGTCTACAACGGACTCTGGTTCACACCCCTGCGCGATGCGCTCGATGCCTTCATGAACCGCGCCCTGGCGCAGACCACCGGCGAAATCCGCCTCAAGCTGCACAAGGGCCATGCCCTCGTCGCCGGACGCACCTCGCCCCACTCGCTCTACTCGAACGCCCTCGCTTCCTTCACCATGGGCGAGCTCTACGACCAAAAAGATGCCGCCGGCTTTATCAACCTCATCGGCCTGCCGCTGAAAATGGCGGCCCTGCTGGCAGGGAACAAATGAAGCTATGGGGCGGCCGCTTCCGCGAACCCACCGCGCCCGAGTTCGAGCGCTTCTCCGCCTCGTTCCCGGTGGATCGCCGCCTCGCCTGGGCCGAGGCCGTGGGCACGCGCGCCCACGTGCGCGGTCTCGAGCGCGCCGGCGTGCTCGCTGCCGATGAAGCCGCCGCCCTCACGGCCGCCTGCGACCAGCTCGCCGCCGAGTTTTCCGTTGCGCCTCCCGGCGATGGCGGCGGCGTCGAAGACGTCCATACTTACATCGCTGAGCGCCTTGCTCTTGCCGTAGCCGATGTCGCGCCCGATGCTGCCGCCAAACTCCAGACCGGCCGCAGCCGCAACGAGCAGGTCGCACTCGATCTTCGCCTCTGGCTCCGTTCCCAGCGCCCCGCGCTCGAGCGCGCCCTGGCACGCCTTGTGGACGCGCTTGCCGCCTTCGCCGCCGCTCACGCCGAGGTGGCCATCCCCGGCTACACCCATCTCCAGCGCGCCCAGCCTGTCTCGCTTGGCCACCATACCCTTGCCTACGCCGAAATGCTCTTGCGCGATCACGCCCGGCTCGCCGCCGCCTTCACCCGTCTCGACGCCGCCTGCCCCCTCGGCAGTGGCGCGCTCGCCGGCACTCCCTACGCCTGCGATCGCGAAGCCCAGGCGCGCGAGCTCGGCTTTGCCGGCCCCAGCCAGAACAGTCTCGACGCCGTCGCCGACCGTGACTTTGCCGTCGAAATCGTCTTCGCTCTTGCCCTCCTCGCCGTCCATCTTTCGCGTTGGGCCGAAGACTGGCTCCTCTACGCCAGCGCCGAGTTCGGCTGGCTTCGCCTGGGCGACGCCTACACCACCGGCAGCAGCCTCATGCCGCAAAAGAAAAACCCCGACGCCCTCGAGCTCATTCGCGGCAAAGCGTCCCGCCCGCTCGCTCACCTGCAGCAGTTGTTGATCCTGATGAAATCGCTGCCCCTCGCCTACAATCGCGACTTGCAGGAAGACAAAGAGCCGGTCTTCGATGCCGTCGACACCGCCCTCGCGGTGCTTACCATCGCCACCGGCGTGGTCAGCACCACCGCCGTCAATCCCACCGCCGCCGCTGCCGCCGTCCAGGATCCGGCTCTGCTCGCCACCGATCTTGCCGATTTGCTGGTCGCCGCCGGAACCCCTTTTCACCACGCCCACCACGCCGTCGGGCGCATCATGGCCGCCGCGCAGGAGCAGGCGCGCGACTTCCGCGACTTTTCCGCCGCCGCCCTGGCCGCCATCGTGCCCGGCATCCGCTTCGATCACGCCGCCATCCGCGCTCTGACGCCTCAGTCCGTCCTCGCCCGCCGCAACCTCGTCGGGGGCACCGCGCCCGCGCAGGTGCGGCATCAGGCCGCGCGCGTCACTGCCATCGCGCATGGCTTCCTCGCGCATACTGAAGATTGAGTTCCATTCCTGAGTTCGATCCTCCCTGGTGGCTGCGCAGCGGCCACACGAATACGATCTATTCGTTTTTGCGTCCGCGGCGCGTGCATTTGCCGCCGGCACACTCGGACTGGCTGCCCGTCAGCGACGGCGTGGATCTGCTGCTGCGTAGCCATTGGCAGCCGTTCGCCGCACCCGCGCTGTTGCTCGTACACGGTCTCGAGGGGTCGAGCGAAGCTGGCTACATGCTGACCACTGCTGCGCTCGCCCTGGCGCGCGGCATGCACGTCATCCGCATGAACGTCCGTGGCTGCGGCGAGGCGGAAGCCCGCTGTGCCACCCTCTACAACTCCGGCATGAGCGGCGATGTCAAGCTGGCGCTGGCATGGGTCATGAACCGCCCGCTGGTGAGCGGGGTGGCGCTGGGCGGCTTCTCGATGGGCGGCAATCTCGTGCTCAAATACGCGGGTGAATGCGGCGCCCAGCCGCCGGCGGCCCTGCTGGCGGTCGTGGCGGTCTCACCCTGCCTCGATCTCGACGCCTGCGCCACGGCGCTGCACCGCAAGCCCAACTACGTCTACGAGCAGCGTTTCCTCGTCAACCTCAAGCATCGCATCCGCCGCCACGCCGCGCGTTTCCCCGGCCGCTATCCTCTCGAAAAACTCGACGACCTCCGCACCGTCCGCGCCTTCGACGATGTGTTCACCGGTCCCTTCACCGGCTACCGTGACGCTGCCGATTACTACGAACACGCCAGCGCCGCCCGCGTGCTCGCCTCCATCGGTGTACCCACGCTGGTGTTGCACGCCGAAGATGACCCGTTCATTGTGATCACACCAGCCTCGCGATCCCTGATGGCGGCGAACCCGGCGATTCAGTTCCTGCCCTTGCCTCACGGCGGGCACTGCGCCTTCATCAACTCGCGCCGTTCCGGCGAAGGCGTCTACTGGGCCGAGAATCGCGTGGTCATCTTCTGCGCGACGCGTGCGGCGTCGACTCCAAGCCCCCTTTCCCCGCTAAAGTTCAGCCGTTAGCGATCAGCGCAAGAAAAATCAGAATGGCTTGACAAACTCTGGGGGGGGTAGGCTGAACCAGCGGTCCGGCAATGAAGCCGCGCCGCGTTCACTAAGGGAGAAAATCATGACGACAAATCGAATGCTCATGTTGATCTGCTCCGTGGCTGCTGCGGTAATCCTTTCGTGTTTGCCAGCTCTTGCGGCGCGGGCGGCCAGCCCGCTCTCGCCGGGGTGCCCCGACTCAATCTGCAAGGTTGTATCCTTGCCCGGCCACAGGATTGAGTACGATTGCGGCTCCGCAGGTGACGGTACCTGCAACTGTATCAGCGGCGGCAGTAATTACTGGTGCACCCACACTCCAGCAATCTAGCCCGGTGATTCCTCGACAACGTTTTTGGTGATGCACGGCAAGGCGAATGCGTTGATCTGGCTGGCCATCATCGGGGCGCTCGCGGTTGGCCTGAACGCGACACGCCGCGATGGTGCGCGGTTGGCTTCCGCCGACAAGCTGAACCAATACCGGGCAAAGCTCAACGAGCGGATTGCAATTCGAGCGGTTGGTGGGGTTGACATCTGGGGGAGGCAGCAGTATCCGACGAACCCGCGTGTAAAATGCTACATCGTGTTCCTGCTCCAGCGAAGATCAATTGCAGCGGATGTGTCGTTTTGGGCCGAAGTTGCCTCGCTGGTCCAAGAGCGTGACGGAGCCTCCGTTGCCTTCTACGGCTATTCCGGCGGCTTATCCTGCAGTCGGGCCTTGCGTGCCAGGGGATTCCTCCGATTTCCAGTGATTGAATTTGCCGCCGAAAACAGCCTGCAGGCGATCTTAAACGCGAACGGCCATGGTGATTTTCTCCTGCTCGGGCCGGACGCAGCGACACTGTCGAGCCCGGCCTGGCGGGGCGTAAGCACAACCGCAGCGAGAGTCGCCGCGCGGATCGAGGCCGATGTCGCCAAGATTGACTAAACTATTTCAGGCCGCAGCCGTCGTGCTTGCGGTCGCCGATGTGGGCAGTTTTATCGGGGTGGTGCGCGCCGCGCAGGCGAGCTTGCCACCGACTTCAATTCCGCTGCGGGATCCCGGTCTGGTGACGCCTCCCGAAGGATATGCGGTTGGGGGTAAGCGGTTCGCAGTGCCGAGCCCTGGGGGCTGCTGGGTGGTCCGCTACGAAATGTCAAATTGCGAGTACTGCAGCGATGCCAGCACGAGCCCTTGGGGCAGATTTGCCGCTGCGGTGGGGGCCCTGCACTGCCCAGTATTCGTGATTCCGCCCTACCCGGGAGACGCAGTCCCTCCTGCCACGATGATTCCCTCTAATGCGAAGGAAGAGGTACTGGTTGGCATGGAGTTTGCGAAACACTATCGCCTTTCGGTTACACCGACGACGATGGTCTTTGCGGCGCCGGGCAAACTTCTCTGGGGCTGGCAGGGCAGGGTGCCTCCGCGCGGGTTCGGGGTCCCGCTGGTCGAGCTGCGAAAACTCCTCACTCGCGGGGGTAACCGCAGATGACGATCTCGCTGGCCCTGCGTCGCACGGGTTGGGGCGGCCTGGCCTCGGTGCTGCTGCTGGCATTCGGAATCGGTGCAGTGCTTGCGCTATTTGGCCCCGCCTACTCACTCGTGCTGGCGCCGCTGCCGTTTCCCCAGCCCCGGGATCTAGTCTACGCCGGCGGCGCTCCGATTTTTGACGTCTACGCTGGCCGCGTTGTTGAGAAACAATCGCTGCGGCGAGTTTTCAAAGACGCGGCGGCGTATTGGGA
>JBOGKK010000191.1:0-17782 GCA_050745425.1 Terriglobales bacterium | reverse complement strand
GCTGCGCATGGTGTGGGAGGCGCACCAGGCGGTCGCGCTGCCGCTGATCGGCGTGGGCGGTATCGCGAGCGGGCGCGATGTAGTTGAATTCATGCTGGCGGGTGCGAGCGCGGTCGAGATTGGTACGATGAACTTCTGGGATCCGAAAGCCACGGAAAACGTCCTGAAGGAGCTGAAAAAGTTCTGCGGGCAGCACGGAGTGGAAGCGGTACGCAGCCTCACCGGCGCGTTGGCCGTTGATGAACCCGCAGGAGAGCAGGCATGAAAATTCTGGTGTTGGGTGGAGGCGGGCGCGAGCATGCGCTGGTCTGGAAGCTGGCACAGTCACCGCGGGTGGAGCAAGTACTGGCGCTACCGGGCAATGACGGCATGGCAGCCGCGGGGGTGGTCTGCCTTGCCGGGGATGCCAGCCAAGCCGCGGCGGTGCTGGCGGCGATCGAGGCCCATGCGATCGCTTTGACCGTGGTGGGGCCGGAAGCGCCGCTGGCGGCAGGCATCACCGATGCGCTGCGGGCGCACGGCAAGCGCGTATTTGGCCCCTCGCGGGCGGCGGCACGGCTGGAAAGCAGCAAGATTTTCGCCAAGGAATTCATGGCCCGGAACGAAATTCCGACGGCGCGGTTTGCGACGGTGGAGACGATGGGGGCGGCACGGCGGGCGTTGCAGGTGATGGGCGGCGTCGCAGTGCTCAAAGCGGACGGACTGGCGGCGGGCAAGGGCGTGGTGGTACCGGCAACCGCAGCCGAAGCCGAAGCGGCCGCGGAAGCCATGCTGGCGCAATACGGGCGCCTGGTGATTGAGCAGCGATTGCAGGGCGCGGAGCTGAGCGTGCTGGCCGTCAGCAATGGGCAGCAATACCTGACGCTGCTGCCGGCACGCGATCACAAGCGCCTGAGCGATGGGGATCAGGGTCCGAATACAGGGGGAATGGGCGCGATTTGCAGTGCCTCCCTGCTGACGGCGGCGGTGCAGGACGAGGTGAGCAAGAAAATCATCGAGCCCACGCTGGCGGGCATGAACGCCATGGGCACGCCCTTTCAAGGGGTGCTCTACTGCGGCCTGATGCTCACCGCGCAGGGGCCGAAGGTTCTGGAGTACAACGTGCGCTTCGGGGATCCGGAAGCGCAGGCGATTCTGCCGTGCTGGCAGGGCGATATTGCGGCGCTGCTGCATGCCGCCGCGAGCGGAGAAACGTTGCCGGAGGCGACGGCGAGGGCGCATGGCCCCTGGGGTGCATGCGTGGTCGCCGCGGCAGATGGCTATCCATCGGCGCCCCAGCGCGGGGACGCGATCCGCGGACTGGACGCGGCTGGCCAGAGTCCGGGGGTGCAGGTGTTTCACGCCGGCACCCAGCGGAACGGATCGCAATGGGAAACGAACGGCGGACGCGTGCTGGCGGTGGCCGCCAGTAGCGAGACGAAGGCGGCAGCGCTGCAGCGCTGCTACGGCGCGCTTGGTACTATTTTTTTTCGCGGCATGCAGGTGCGCCGCGATATTGGTCAATCAACTCAAGGAGATTCGCTCGATGCCTAATGCTTCTACCCCTCTCGTCGCCATCCTCATGGGCAGCGACACCGACCTTTCGGTGATGCAGCATACCGCCGATCAACTCGCCAAGTTCGGCATTCCCTACACCATGGATGTGATTTCGGCACATCGCTCACCGGCGCGAACGGCCGAGTTTGCGCGCACCGCCATCGAGCGCGGCCTGAAAGTGATCATCGCCGGGGCGGGGGCGTCGGCCGCCCTGGGCGGAGCGCTGGCGGCAGAGACCACACTACCGGTGATTGGCGTACCACTGGCGACCTCGCCCTTGTCTGGCTTCGATGCGTTGTTGTCTACGGCGATGCTGCCCGCCGGCGTGCCGGTGGCGGCCATGGCTGTCGGTGCCGGAGGGGCGACAAATGCGGCCGTACTTGCGGCTCAGATACTGGCGCTGGCGGATGCGGGACTGGCGAAAAAACTGGTGGACTACAAGCAAGAGCTGATCCGCAAAGTTGAAGAAAAATCGCGCAAGCTGCAGGCGAGGTCCTGAGGGCGAGCACGGCCCTGCCAAAGGGGTGAGACCGGTGTCAAGAAAAAATTTTCATAAAAATACGATTTTGCTTGACTTGTGGTAGTGGAGGCCATATATCTTGGGTTGTGATTTCCACAACCCTAGATGATGGGGTTGTGGTCAGACCAAAGGAGGAAACACTATGGCTGCAAAGAAACCGGCGAAGAAGGCTGCGAAAAAGAAGCCCGCCACCAAAAAGAAGAAGTAGTGCACCACCCAGTGGGAGGTAAAGGCCTCCCGCGAACTGAAAATAGGATGCGCACGACGCGCATCCTATTTTTTTATCCCTTCATCCAATAGTCAGGTACTCACAAAGGCAACCTCGCGGCGGCAGGCGCCCGGGGCGATCGGGAGGACGTAAATGAAACTGGTCGAAGGCTTTTTGCGGCAGTGGCAACAGATATCGTGTAATCACCGTTGGGTGCGGGCACGTTGGGATGACGGCAGCTACGGTCTGCGCTGCTCGCGCTGTATGGCGGCGTATGCGCACACGTGGGAAGATGTGATTGAGGCGCCGAGCGCGGCCAGCACGCTGGCCGCGCTGCCCTCGCCGGCGCCAACCGCCGGAGGCGATCTGGACCGCGCTGCCTGAGCCAGCGCATGCAAGCGGCCGCCACCGGGCGGTTCACGGTATCTCTGCTACAATAGGGGACTGCGCTGTGCACCTGGTTTTACAGGCTGCTGCGCACGGAGATCTCTACATGTACGCAGTGATACGCAGCGGTGGCAAGCAGTACCGGGTGAGCCCGGGTGATGTGCTGGCGATGGAAAAGCTCCCCCAGGCGGAGGGCGAGGCAGTCGAGTTCGCCGATGTGCTGGCGGTGAGCGAAGGGGAAGCGGGCCTGCGGCCGGGCAAGGGCGCGCGGGTGAACGCGACGGTGCAAGCGCACGAGCGCGACCGCAAGATCCTGGTATTCCATTACAAGCGCAAAAAGCAGTACAAGAAACTGCAGGGACACCGGCAGGCGATCACCCGCGTGCGCATCAACGACATTCAGCTTTAGGCGGAACCATCCATGGCACACAAAAAAGGACTAGGCAGTTCCCGAAACGGACGTGACTCGAACGCGCAGCGGCTGGGCGTCAAGCGCTACGGCGGCGAACACGTGCTCGGCGGCACCATTCTGATCCGCCAGCGGGGCACGCCGGTAAAGCCGGGACAGAACGTGGGCCGGGGCAAAGACGACACGCTCTACGCGCGCGCTGAGGGCGTGGTGGAGTTTGTGGACCGTGGCGAGCGCGGTAAATTCGTTAACGTGCGCGTGAGCGCGTAGGCGCCGCGAACCGGTTCCACACCAGTCATGTTTGTCGACGAGGTTGAGATCCGGATACAGGCAGGTGGAGGGGGCAACGGCTGTCTCGCCTTCCGGCGGGAGAAGTTTGTGCCCCGCGGCGGACCCAGCGGCGGCGATGGCGGCGACGGCGGCGACGTGATTCTGGAAAGCTCCGAGCGCCATAACACGCTGGTGCATTTCCGCTTTAACCCGGAGCACAAGGCGGGCCGCGGCGGCCACGGCGAGGGCAGCAATTGCCATGGCAAACGAGGCCACAATGTGGTGTTGCGGGTTCCGGTGGGCACGGTCGTCAGCGATGCGCTGAGCGGCGAACAACTGGCCGATTTTGCCCAGCCGGAGCAGCGCCAGATCGTGGCGCATGGAGGACACGGCGGGCGCGGCAACGCACGCTTTGCCACCTCGACCAATCAGGCGCCGCGTCGCGTCGAACCCGGACAGCCGGGCGAATTCCGGAAGCTGAAGCTGGAGTTGAAGCTGCTTGCGGAAGTGGGGCTGGTGGGCTTTCCCAACGTGGGCAAGAGCACGCTCATCTCGGTGCTGTCGGCGGCGCGGCCCAAAATCGCCGACTATCCGTTCACCACGCTCACGCCCAACCTGGGCGTGGTGCGCATCGAGGGGGACGATGAGGACGAAGATAGTTTTGTCATCGCCGATATACCCGGACTGATTGAAGGCGCGCACACGGGCGCCGGATTGGGAACGCGCTTTTTGCGCCATATCGAACGCACACGAGTGCTGGCGCACCTGGTGGACGTGTCGGATTTCAGCGGACGCGACCCGGTGCACGATTTCGAAATCATTGCGGGCGAGTTGCGCGCGTTTGGCGCCGGTCTGCACGACAAGCCCATGCTGCTGGTCGCCAGCAAGATTGACGTCGCGGATGGCGGCAAGCTGGAGGCGCTGCGCGCTTTCGCAGTGCGGCGCAAGCTGCCCTTTTATGAAATTTCAGCGGTGAGCGGGACGGGCGTGCGGGCGCTGAAATATGCACTGGCGCAGCGACTGCGCGAGATCCGGGCCACGCCGCCCGAGGCTGCCGCTTCCTGATGGGTTCCGGGGTGCAGCGCGTGGGCGTTCTCGGCGGGACGTTTGATCCTGTCCATGCAGGCCATTTGCATATGGCGCGGGCGGCCGAGCGCGCATGCCAGCTGTCACGAATTTACTTTGTACCCGCTGCGGCGCCCTGGCATCGCGGCAAGCCACCGACCGCAAGCTACGCAGACCGGTTTGCCATGCTGGCGCTGGCCCTCAACGGACGACCGCACTGGATGCCGCTGGCCGTACCGGACAGCACGGGGCGGCCCACCTACACCATTGACCAGCTCGCCTGGATGCGCAAGCATGGCTACGGTGAGCCGTTGTATTTCATTCTGGGCGCGGATAGCTTTGCCACACTGCCGAGCTGGCGGCGCTGGCGCGAACTTCTGGGACAATGCCACTGGATTGTGCTGGGGCGGGCAGCGGCCCGGCATCTTCCGGATGTGGTACCGGCGCACATGAAGGCGGCTGCCACGCGCGATGAGTTGGTGCTGCGCAGTGGGACGAGAATTCATTGGTTGGCGCATTTTGAGCAACCGGCAAGCGCGAGCGCCGTGCGCGAGCGGCTGGCCGGGCGCGGCAAAGCGCCGGTTGCGGCCGCGGTGGCGCGCTACGCCGGACGCGCAGGACTGTACCAGATTCATGGTT
Organism: Terriglobales bacterium; assembly: GCA_050745425.1. Lineage (GTDB taxonomy): Bacteria > Acidobacteriota > Terriglobia > Terriglobales > SCQP01 > SCQP01. The sequence continues at coordinate 12,748 of JBOGKK010000191.1, read as the reverse complement.
AAAACTTCCGATGCCAAATTACGCCGGGTGTTGCGGGCGGCCGCCGAGGCGGCCCTCAGCAAAAAGGCGCTCGATCCGGTGCTGCTGGACTTGCGCAAGCAGGCGGATTTCTGTGATTACTTCCTGATTTGCCACGGCAGCAATCCGCACCAGATTGAGGCCATCTCCGAGGCGGTTGAGCAACAGCTCGAACGAGACGGATTCCGCCCAGCGCAGCGTGAAGGAAAACGGCAGGCGGAATGGGTGGCGCTCGACTACATGGACTTCATGGTTCACGTTTTTTCCCCGCGCGCGCGGCGTTTTTACGATCTCGAGCGGCTGTGGTCGGGAGCGCCGCAGGTGCCGCTCACACCGCGGCGCCGTTGAGCGGCTCGATGGCGGCGTAGAATGGCAGCGTGAGTCCAGAAGAAAACGCGGAACGCACAATCCACTCCCTGCCCGTCTGGATTGCCGAAGATGCCGCTTCGCATGCACTGTTGGAGCGGGTGCGCAAGGCTGCCGATCTGGCGGCCACTGTGCTGATCGCGGGCGAAAGCGGGACAGGCAAGGACCAATTGGCCCAGCTTCTGCATTTTCTGGGGTCGCGGCGGCATAAGCCGCTGGTGAAAATCGACTGCGCCAGCTTACCCGCCGATTTGCTGGAAAGCGAATTGTTCGGCTATGAAAAAGGTGCGTTTACAGGGGCATACCAGGCCAAGCCGGGGCGATTGGAAATGGCCGAGCAGGGCACGCTGGTGCTCGATGAGATTGCCTCGCTGAGCCTGCCGCTGCAAGCCAAATTGCTGCGCGTCATCGAGGAGAAAACGTTCGAGCGGTTGGGCGGGCATCACGCCATCCGCATCGAAGCCCGGCTGGTGGCGCTGGCGAACATTGAGCTGGCAAAAGCAGTCGAGCGGCGCGAGTTCCGAGAAGACCTGTATTACCGGCTTTTCGTGCTGCCGCTGTCCATTCCGCCCTTGCGTGAACGCCGGAGCGACATTTTGCCGCTGGTAGACCATTTTTTGCGCGAGTTGGGCCACGACGTCCGGAGGCAACTGCACGCCTCGGCGCGGCAGGCGCTGCTGGCGTATGCCTATCCTGGAAACGTACGCGAGTTGCGCAATCTAGTGAATCGGGCCCTGATCTGGAGTGAGCGGAAAGAACTGCTGGCGGAAGATTTTCCGGACTACGTGCAAACGGCGGCCGTGGGAGCGCCGGTGGAAAAAACGCTGGAGGAAGTGGAGAAGGAGCATATTGCCGCGGTCCTGCAGCGTTGCCATGGCCGCAAGCAAGCAGCGGCGGCGGCGTTGGGAATCAGCGCCAAAACGCTCCTGGAGAAACGGCGCAAGTATGGGCTCGATTTGCCGTGGACGGAACGGCTGCCGCCGGGGATCTACGGGAAGTAGGCTTCAGCTTTGAGCTTTCAGCTTGCGGGCTCGATTTCGATGCCTTCGAGTCCGGCCTGGGCCATTTCTTCAAATTCCTTCAGCGTCGGCAGGTCACGAACACTACTGAGGCCGAACTGGACGAGGAAGTCACGCGTGGTGCGGTAAAGAATGGGTTTGCCCACTACTTCTTTGCGCCCGGCGGTGGTCACCAGCTTTTTTTCAAGCAGCGTGTTGATCACTCCCGCCGGATCAACCCCGCGAAGGTCGCGGATTTCCGGCAGCGTTACCGGCTGTTTGTAGGCGATGACCGCCAGGGTTTCCAACGCCGCCAGGGATAGCCGGACCCGCGGTTTGAGGTTTTTGATAAATTGCCGCACGGAGTCGTGATGCTGCGGCTTGGTCGCCATGCGATAGCCGCCGGCAACGAGGCGCAGCTCCACGCCGAACTCATCGGGCGCATAGCGCGCGCGCAATTGCTCGAGCGCGGCCTGCACCGCAGCGGCCTCGATGCCGAGAGCGGCAGCCACTTGCGCCACCGTAGCCGGTTCTCCGGCGGCATAGACAATGGCCTCAACGGCAGAGACAATCTCGCTCACTCACTCTCCCCAGGCGACAACGCCACGAACTCCAGCCACGCCTGATGAAAACGGCGATGGCGCTTTAGCAGAATATCGCCAAACGGGCGATCCTGACGCAGCATGGCAACCTGCAGGCGCACCAGCTCGAGAATCGCGAGGAATGAGGCCAGCAGCGCCGGTTTGCCCAACGCCTGCTGCAACAACGGACGCAGCGGGACGGGCTCCTCGGTGAGCATCAGCAGGTGGTGGATATGCTCGATCATGCTGCGTACGCTGACCTCCTCGGGTGCGAGCATGAGCTGCGGGCGTTCGCGCAGCCGCTCGAGCACCTCCCGGAACGTGGTGACCAGATCGTGCAGCCCGACGCTCAACTGTGCGGGGTCCTCATCCGGGGGGTGATCCCAGCGCTGAGGGCACGACCAGCTCGCTTCCTCCAATTGCTGGCGCTCGTGCAACTGTGCGGCGGCCTGCTTGAACTGCTCGTATTCGAGCAACCGCTGCACCAACTCCTCACGCGGATCCGGCGCAGGCTCTTCGCCGGGCAGAACCGGGTCTGCCGGAAGCATCATCTTGCTCTTGATCTGAATGAGGGTTGCGGCAACCACCAGGAATTCCGCCGCGACCTCGACGTCCAGATCGCGCAAGGTCTCGACATAGGTAAGATATTCGGTGGTGATGGCGGCGATCGGAATGTCGTAGATGTTGATATTCTGGCGCCGGATCAAGTCGAGTAGAAGGTCGAAGGGCCCTTCGTACAACTGGCCAATTTGGACCAGAAACGGCGAGGCATCGGCGGCGAGGCCGCTCTGGCTATGCGTAGGTTCCATTCTTTGCTACTCGGCCTAGCGATTCCTGAAATCGCCCCGCGAACGGGTAGTGTCGCAAGCTGAATCAGCATACCATTATGAGCAGAGGCCAGCAATTTCCGCGCACGGACCGGGCCGGGCAGTAACCTCCGCCGCGGCCGGGGCGTTGATGGATGTGTATGCTGGCGCAAGCGCTCACCATGCCGTTTCCGTACCGGGCCGCCCCAAATGAGGACGTGGACCTACCGCTCGTTCAGCGCATACAGAACGGCGACGGCGCGGCATTTGAAGAGCTTTATGCGCGCTACCAGCAACCGATCACGCGCCTGGTGGCCAACATCGTTCGCTATCGCGAGGTAGTGCCTGATCTCGTACAGGAGATTTTCACTAAAGTCTATTTCGCCATGGAAGGGTTTACGCCCGGGATGCCATTCCGGCCGTGGCTGTATCGCGTAGCGACGAATTATTGCGTAGACCACCTGCGGAAGCGGAAACGGCAGCCACCACAGGTGTCAACCACGGCTGAAACCGGGGAAGATCAGGAGTGGATGGTGCCGGATCAATCGGCGAGCGTGCTGCAAAAGCTGGTGGCTTCGGAATTGGCAGGCAAGCTACTGATGGAATTGAAGCCTCGCGACCGGATGCTGCTGGTCATGAAGGAAATGCAGGATCTGAGTCTTGAGGAAATTGGTGATGTAACGCACATGGGTATGTCGGCGGTAAAAGTAGCACTTTTCCGGGCACGCCGGCGTATGCTCAACGAGTACCAGCAACTTTACCGGCAGGCCGACACCGGGAAACAGGGGAAACGAACGCGTGGAGCGAAGGAGGATACTTCGCATGATTCGTAGACGCAAACCAGAGTGCGAGCATCTGCGGGAACGGCTGGAAGCCGGAAGCGCAGTACTAGGGGAAGAAAGCCAGCATCACCTGGCAAGCTGCGGTGAATGCCGTGAGTATGCGCAGTTGGCACAGTGGGCGCATGGCGTGGTGCTGAGCGGAGCGGTGGAAGCGGAAGCGCCGGCGATGAGTTCGGTATGGGCCTCCATCCACCGGGCGTCGGAACAAGCGTGGGATTCGGCGCTGACGCGCAGCTTCCGCTACCTGCTGCCGTATATGGTAGCCGTGGTCGCGCTGATCGCGCTGGTCGGGGGCATGATGACGGTGCGCACGCCGCGACCGGTGCGCGCGGCCAGCGCGGCCCTGGCGGTGCTCAACCAGCCGGAGCCATCGGCAGTGACAGCAGTGATGGCGAGTGCCAGTCAACCGTCGCAAGATCCGACGGATTTGCTGCAGGAACACGGACATTAAGCGATCATGCCGAAGCGACTCCATAGCTCCGCGATTCTCGTCGTTGTCTTTGTGCTCGGCCTTGCGGCCGGCATCGCAGGCATGGTGTGGGCATGGCCGGGCGTACATGCGCGTTATTTCCATCCCAAGCACCAATCGTTTAGCCAGCACATGCAGACGACGCTGCAGCTAACGCCACAACAGACGGCGCAGGTCAGGAGCGTGTTTGCCGACGCCGGCAAGGTGCGCCATAGCATCCACCTGCAATACGAGCCGCAATACCGCGCGCTGAGCGAGCAGTTTTGTTCGGTTTACAAGCAGGAGCGGAGTGCGTATGTGGATTCGCCGCAACGCAAGCAACTGCTCGGCAAACTGCAAAGCATCATGACGACCACCCAGTGGCAGGGGTGGGAAAAGATGGTACGCAGCCACCACAGCCACCACGGCCCGTGCGACCGCTCGACGAATCCGCCATCGCCAGGCTCCGGATCCAGGCCGGGCCATCGCCGGCGCTGAGACTTTACGGCTGTCGGCGCTATAATAAAGCGATTTGCCACGCTGGGATGAGGAGCGTGGCATCCACAAGGAATTCCGATGCTGAACTTTTTCCGACGGCGGGATACGACCGCACGCTGGGTGCTGGGTGGTTTCCTGGTCATCATCTCTATTGCCATGGTCATGTTCCTGATTCCGCAGGGCATGCAAGGCGATTCCTCGCTGCCACTGTACGACCAGACGGTCGCCACAGTGAACGGCACCAAGATTACCGGCCAGGCTCTGAACACCCAGGTGCAACGATTCGGGCAGGGGCAGCAGATCCCGCCGCAATTGCTGCCGATGCTGGGTCAGCAGGCGCTGCGTAACCTCATCACCACGCAGGCGCTGGTCGATCAGGCGCAGCAGTTGGGTCTGGAGCCGACCACGGCTGAAATTGCGCAATCGGCGCGGCAGCAACTTCCCGAGCTTTATCCCGGCGGCAAGTATGTCGGCGATGCCCAGGCGGCGCAGATGATTGCCGCCATGCAAATGACACTGCCGCAATTGCAGGCGGAGCTGCGGCAAGGGCTGATGGTAAGCAAGGTCGAAGATCTGATTCAGGATCCGGTGCGGGTGGGCGATGCCGCGGTACGGCATCAGTTCGAGATGCAAAACGAGAAGGCCACGTTCCAGTACGTGGTGCTGGATCCGGACCAACTGCAGAACAGCATCAAGGTGGATCCCAAGGCCCTGGCCGCGTTCTACAAACAGAACGAGAGCAACTACGATGCGCCGGAAAAGCGGCAGATCGATGTCGTGCTGGCGAATGAAGCGGCGATTGCGGCGGGAATTCAGATATCTCCGGCGGCGGTTGACCAGTACTACAATCAGAATCTCCAGACCTATAGCCACCCGGAAGAGGTCAAAGTTTCGCAGATTCTGTTGAAGTATCCCGACACCAGTCCGACGCAGGCGGAAATTGCGTCCACACGCAAGCGGGCCGAAGTAGTACTGAAGCAAGTGCAGGCAAAGCCGAAGGATTTTGCAGCACTGGCGACAAAGTATTCTCAGGATGATGCCAGCGCGTCGAAAGGGGGCGAGCTGGGCTTCATTCAGCGGAATCAGACCGCACCCAGTTTTGAGAAAGTCGCCTTCAGTCTGCCCGCCGGTCAGATCAGTGGTCTGGTGCAGACCGACATCGGGTTCCACATCATCAAGGTCGAAGCACACAACCAGGCCTATGTGCAGCCGGCGGCATCCGTTCACGACCAGATCGTTTCGACGCTGCAGAAGGATCAGGCGGCCAACCAAGCCCAGAACCTGATCAACCGTGCGGCGGCGATGGGGCGCACCGCGCCGCTCGCTTCCGTGGCCAAGCAATTACACCTCGAATACTTCACGACGCAGCCAATCAGCCAGACCGACCCGGTGATCGGCATCGGCGTGAACCCGGATTTTGCCGGCGCGGTGTTTTCAACCCAAGCCGGTACAACCTCGGCGCCGATTGCGGTGGCGCAAGGGTTCGCCATCGCCAAAGTGAACAAGATCATTCCGCCGGGGCCGCAACCGCTGTCAGCGGTTGCGGTGCAAGTGACGTCGGACTACAAGAAACAGCAAGCACAGAAGCTGGCGGCGAGCCAGGCGAAGGCGCTCGAAGCGGCCGCCAGGACTGAAGGCCTCAAGGCCGCGGCTGCGAAACTGCACCTGAAAGTGCAAACCAGCAAGGCAGTGACGCGGACTGGTTCGGTGCCCGATATTGGCTCGATTTCCGGCTTCGCCGCGACGCTATTCGGCCTGAAACCAGGAGCCGTAGCGCCGGTTGCTGCGGTAAGCGGCAAGCAGTTGGTCTATGCGCTGGCTACGCTGCAGCAGCCAACGGATGCGGATTTCGCGCAGCAAAAACAAGCGATTGAACAGCAGTTGCTCACGCAAAAGCAATCCAACGTGCTCAACGCCTACGCCGATGCGCTGATCACACGCCTGACCAAGGCGGGCAAGATCACGGTCAACGAGGCGACGTTTGAGCGCGTGCTGGGGCTGGGCTCGCCCGGCAACTCGCCCACGGCGCCCACGCCGGCGGCGCCGCGCGGGCTGGGTCTCGGCTAGCCAGTCGCGTGATGGCACAGAACAGAATTCCGGTTGGGGTGCTGGGGGCAACCGGCGCAGTGGGGCAGTATCTGGTGGCCCTGCTGGACCGACATCCGTGGTTTGAACCGGTATGGCTGGCAGCCTCCGACCGCTCGCGTGGCAAGCGGTATGCGGAGGCCACGCGCTGGCGCCTGCGCACGCTGTTGCCGGAACGCGTGGCGGCGTTGCCAGTCGCGGAGGCGACTCCGCAAGGCTGCCCGGTCAAAGTGATCTTCGCCTCGGTGGACGCGGTTACGGCGCGCGAGCTGGAACCGGCATTCGCGGCAGCCGGGCATCACGTGATCTCGAACTCCAGCGCACTGCGCATGGAGCCGGATGTACCGCTGGTGGTGCCGGAGTGCAATCCGGAGCATCTGGCTCTGATTGAGCGCCAGGCCAGTTTTGCCAAGAGCGGCGGCTACGCGGTCACCAACCCGAACTGCTGCACCGCGGGGCTGGTGATGGCGCTGGCGCCGCTGGAACGCGCCTTTGGGGTCGTCAGCGTAATGGTGACCACGATGCAGGCAGTCTCGGGAGCGGGCTATCCGGGCGTGGCCTCGCTGGATGCGATGGGGAACGTGATTCCCTACATCGCCCAGGAAGAAGAAAAGCTGCAGGTCGAGGCACAGAAAATTCTGGGTCGCCTGACGGCAGCGGGCATCCAGCCCGCTGCGTTTGCACTTTCGGCGCACTGCAACCGCGTGGCGGTGATTGATGGGCACATGGAAGCGGTGAGCGTGAAATTGAAGCAGCGGGCGAGTCTGGAGGACGTTGCGCGGGTGCTGGACTCATTCCGGGGAAAACCGCAGGAACTGCGATTGCCCTCTGCTCCGGAGCGACCGGTGCAGGTCATGAGCGCGCCTGACCGGCCCCAGCCGCGGCTCGACGTCGAAGCCGGCGGCGGCATGACGGCGAGCGTGGGGCGGTTGCGGCCGTGCCCGGTTCTGGATTACAAGTTCACCGTGCTCTCGCACAATATGGTCCGCGGTGCGGCGGGCGCAGCCGTGCTCAACGCCGAACTGCTGCACGCCGAGCACCGGTTGTAAGCCATGGCCGAGCACTCCGCGTCCGCACCAGTGATCATGAAGTTCGGCGGCACCTCGGTCGCCGATGCCGAAGGGCTGCGGCGGATGGCGGCGATTACCGCAGACCGGAAGGCGGAGCAGCCGGTGGTGGTGGTTTCGGCCATGGCTGGAGTCACCGACCGGCTGGTCGAACTGACGCACCTGGCGCTGGCGGGACAACTCTGCACCGCGGATGAGCTGATCGCCGCGCTGCGCACACGGCATGGAGCAGCGCTGGCGGAACTTGGCGGCGATGCCGATGCCGATGCCGCCTTCCAGCACGCATTCGATGAACTGAGCGCGCTGGTGCGCGGCATCGCGGCCGTCGGCGAGTTGACGGGGCGAACGCGCGATGCCGTTATGTCGTTTGGCGAGCGGCTCTCACCGCGGCTGGCGAGCGCCGCCCTGACGCAGGCAGGACTGAAGACGGCGCTGGTGGACGCTCGCCAGGTGATCGTGACCGACGAACAATTCACACAAGCGTTACCGCTGCTGGAGGAAAGCCGGCGACAAGTGGCCGAACGGCTGGAGCCGGCCCTCGCCGCAGGCGCCGTACCGGTACTGGGCGGCTTTATCGCCTCGACCCGCGCCGGAGTGACGACAACATTAGGGCGGGGAGGGTCGGATTACTCGGCCTCCCTGCTGGGAGCGCTGCTGAAGGCGCGGCGCATCGAGATTTGGACGGATGTGGACGGCATGCTGACCGCCGATCCGCGGGTGTGTGCCGGCGTGCATCGCATCAAGGTCATATCGTTTCAGGAAGCAGCCGAGCTGGCCTATTTTGGCGCGAAAGTGCTGCATCCGGCGACGCTGCTACCCGCGATGCAGACAGGCGTGCCGGTGTGGGTGCTGAACTCGCACGCCTGGGAGCCAGGGCCTCCCGATGGAGAGCGCACAGGGACACTGGTGACCACACGCGCACCGCGCACGCGCAGCCCGTTCAAGTGCATTTCCTGCAAGCGCCACATCACCCTCGTCGACGTGGTTTCGACGCGCATGCTGCAGGCGCACGGCTTTCTGAAAGCCATTTGGGATGTGTTCGCCGAGCACCGCTGCCCGGTAGACATGGTGTCGACCTCGGAGGTCAGCGTCTCGTTGACGGTGGCGGACGCGACGGCCGTGCCCGACATTGCCGACGAACTGGGCACGTTCGCCGACGTGCGCTATGAAGGGCGCAAGGCGATTGTGTGCCTGGTGGGCGAGAGCCTGCGCGACACGCCGGCGCTCGCCGGCAGCGTATTTTCGGCACTGGGCGACATCAACGTGCGGATGATTTCGCAGGGAGCGTCGGAAATCAATATCGGCATGGTGATTGACGATGACGACGTGCCGCGCGCGATGCAGCTGTTGCACGAGCGCTTTTTCACCGATCTCGATCCGGCCATTTTTGGCAGCACGCCGGGGCAATCGGCGCGCGCGTGATCCGCACGTTCATACCTGCGGACCGGCCGGCCCACAAGCCGGCGCGAGAAGACAAACCTGAAATGACGCTCGACCGGACGCTGTCGCGCGCCGGCGTGGCCTCGCGCACGGAAGCGGCGCAGCTCATCGCCGCAGGACGCGTGAGCGTGGACGGCCGCGTGTGCCGTGATGCGCAGCAATGGGTGGCTCCGGCGCGGCAGCGGGTGCGCTTTGACGGCAAGCCGCTCACGCGCCCGCAGCCGGCGTACTGGGCATTGCATAAGCCCATCGGGGTGATCTGCAGCCATGGTGATACGCGCGGGCGCAAAACCATTTATGATCTCGTTGGGCCGCTCAGTACCTGGTATTTTTCGGTGGGACGGCTCGATCAGGACAGCAGCGGCCTGCTGCTGCTGACCAACGACAGCGTATTTGCCGAACGCGTGGCCAACCCGGACTCGGGGGTATCGAAGACCTATCATGCGCGCGTGGAACCAGCGCTCGATGAGGCCGCGCTGGCGCGGCTGTGCGCCGGCGTCGACATCGGGCGCAGTGAGCACTCCTCACCGGCACGGGTACACCGGCTGGCACAGGACGGTACCGGCTGGATCGGGCTGACCATTCACGAGGGCAAAAACCGCCAGGTGCGGCGCATGGTCGAAGCCGTGGGTTCGCAGGTCAAAGAACTGATTCGCGTTCGTATCGGCAAGCTGGAACTCGGCAGGCTCGCCGCCGGGCACTGGCGTTCCATTCGTCCACTGGATGTAATCTAGACGGAACATGCAGATTCGACAATTTTATCTGGGCTGTCTGGCCCATGCTTCCTACCTGATCGCCGATGAGGGGGCAGGCGTAGCGGCGGTGATCGATCCGCAACGCGACATCGACATTTACCTCGACGAGGCGCGAGAGCGGAAGCTCAGGATTGGCTACGTTTTCCTGACCCACTTTCACGCGGATTTTCTGGCCGGGCACCTGGAACTGCATGAACGCACGGGCGCGGAAATTTGCCTGGGCTCACGGGCGAAAGCCGAGTACCCATTCCGGCGGTTCGCTGATGGCGAGGAGCTGGCGCTGGGGGCCGCGCGAATACGCATTCTGCATACGCCGGGGCACACACCGGAATCCATCAGCCTGCTGCTGTTCGAGGCCGGCGCGCACGCGCCCAAGGCGGTGCTTACCGGCGATACGCTGTTCATCGGTGACGTCGGCCGGCCGGACCTGCGCGTGGCGCTGGGGTGGTCGGCCCATGACCTGGGCGTGCTGCTCTACGATTCACTGCATCAGAAGCTGCTGCTGCTGCCGGACGCTACGCTGGTTTACCCGGCCCACGGCGCCGGATCGCTGTGCGGCAAAAACATCAGCAAGGACCTGGTGTCGACCATCGGGGACCAGCGGCGGCTGAACTATGCACTGCAGCCGATGCCGCAGGAAGATTTTCTCCGTCTGGTGCTAACCGATCAGCCCGATGCACCCGCGTATTTCACTTATGATGCGGTACTCAACACGCAGGCACATTCGAGCCTGAGCGAGAGCCTGCAACAACAATTACTGCCCTTGAACGCGGCCCAGGCCGGAGCTGCCGTGCGCGGCGGCGCGATCCTGCTCGACACCCGTACGTCGATCGAGCATGCGCGGGCGCACTGGCGCGGCGCGCTGAACATTCCGCTCGACGGCGCCTTTGCCACCTGGTGCGGCACCCTGCTGCAGCCGGATCGGGCGATTATCATCATCGCCAACCCCGGACGTGAGCGTGAGGCAGGCGTGCGCCTGGGGCGTATCGGCTTTGATCGTATTGCCGGATACCTGTACCCCGGCATGGAAGCGCTCGAAGGGTGTGATGGCTTATTGCAGGACCGCCAGCGCCTTTCCCCCGCGGAGCTGGCCGAGCGGCTGGCGGCGCCGGGCGCGCCGCGCGTGCTCGATGTGCGCAGCGACGCCGAGCGTGGCGCCGGAAGCATCCCCGGCAGTTTGCATATTCCGCTTGCGCATCTCTCCGCCCGCCGCGCCGAAGTACCGCAGCAGGAACCCATGGTGGTCTATTGCCAGAGCGGCTACCGATCCTCAATCGCCGCCAGCCTGCTGCAAAGCTGGAACGAGTCCGCGGTTGCCGACCTCGAAGGCGGCTTTCAGGCCTGGCGCCAGCTCACTGCCGGCGCTACTGCACCGGCCTGAGCACAAAGCCGGAGATTTTGCCCTTCGGGTTCAGCGAGTAGATCACGTTCAGCTCACCATTGGCAAACCGCGCCAGATACCAATAAACGGATTGGCCATGGATTGCTCCCTTCCTGCGAAAACTGAGCGACTGGAGCTTGCCCATGCCGGCAAGATTGGCGGCGACAGCGCGGATGGTTGCCGGCGTCAGTGCCGCATTCATCTGCGGCGCAAGCTGGGTGCGGTCGAAATGGCCGCTCATGGCCCAGCCCACCGCCTGGAGTACACGCGCCGTGATCGCTTTCTCTTCTCCCGCAGCAGGGCGGGGAGCGGCGGCCTGAGCTGGCAGCGGTGCGATGATGTGCAGTACCGCGTGGGCCACGCTCCAGGGCGCCAACTGGGTGCTGTTGGTGAGCACGATCACATCGAGTCCTGCTTGCGGCAGCCGCGCATTCAGCGCGAGAAAGCCAAACGTTCCGCCGTTGTGCCAGATCGTAGGCTGATTGCCATACGTGCCGAGCATCCAGCCGAAGCCATAGCTGTCGGTTTTTCCGCCGGCGAGGCGGCCAGCAGCCGTCATCTCCCGGTAATCGGCACGCGAGATCAGCTTGCCGTCGCTCAGGGCCGTGTCCCAGCGCTCGAGATCGGCAACATCACTCACGATCGCTCCGGCTGAGCCTGCCCATAACTCCGGCAGCGGTGGCGCGGGTACGACGTTCCCCTGGGCGTAGCTGTAGCCGCGCGCGCGATTGGGGAGCGCGTCGCCGATGATGCCGGTGGCGTGCATGCCTGCCGGCGCAAAAATGTGTTCGCGGACCCAGGCTGTCCAAGGCTCACCCGAGGCTAGCGCCACGATTTGTCCGAGCACGATGTAGTTGGTGTTGCTGTACTGCCACCTGGTGCCCGGCGCGAACGCGAGTGCGTGTGACCTGAGAAGCGCGGTGATGGCGGCAAAGCTGCCGTGATGCCGGGCCGTATAGGCGACGAAGTGCGGAGCCTCGGTGTAGTTGTACAAGCCGGTGGTCTGGTTGAGCAGCTCGCGGATGGTGATGCGGCCGGCATCGGGAAAATGCGGCAGAAATCGCGCAACGTGATCGTTGAGCGAGAGCTTGCCAGCATCCCGGAGCTGGAGAATGGCGGCAGCGGTGAACTGCTTGGTGATCGAGCCGATCTGAAAGCTGGTAGCCGCGGCCACGGGCAGATGGTGCTCGCGGTCGCGCAGGCCAAAGCCGCGATCAAAAACGAGCTTGCCGTTACAGGCGAGGCCAAGCTCGAGTCCGGGCACGTGACGGGCGTTGATGAGCTGCGGTATCAAGGCGTTGATTTGTGCACGCTCGGCCGTCGAAGGCGCGCGGCAGGGCGTGGCTGCGCAGGCGGCAATGGCCAGCAGGGCGGCAAGCGCGGGCAGCAGGGGGCACAGGCGTTTCATGGCGGGTAGTGTAGCACCATTGACTGGCGCTGGACCCCGCGTGGCTGCGCCACGC
>JBOGKK010000190.1:0-15563 GCA_050745425.1 Terriglobales bacterium | reverse complement strand
CACACGGGCCAGTGTAGCGGCGGCGGCGGGAGAGCCCGAGCCGAAGCGGATCAATGCCGGCGCCAGGGTTGTCTCCAGTGCGGGCGGCAGGGCCGCGGGCGCGGCGGCCGCGAGCGCCTGCATGCCCGCGGCGGCAGACCACCAATGGCGCTGCTGCAGGGCGTTCTCGGTCTGCGCCAGGCGCGCCAGCAGGAGAAGATCGGCGGCGCTCTGTGCCGGTTCGGCGGCGGCGGCAGAACAGAGGGCGAGCGCGTTGGCGGCGGTGCGAAAATCGCCTTGCGCCGCGATCGCCCACGCCTGCGCCCGGCAGGAGACAGGTTGCTGTGCGGCGCCAGCGGCCGTCAGCAGCAGTGCGGCGCAGACGGCGAGTACGGTCCTCATGAGTGCAGCCGCACCAGGGTAGCGGCGATGTGGCCTTGAAGCTGGGTCATCCAGACGGACCACTTATAGAAGAAGGCGAGGAGGATAACCGTCTGCACCACGCGGCCCAGCTCGAAGGTAAAGCTGGTGGCCGGTCCAAAGTAGCGGGCAGCGCCGATCCAGCCGGCGATCCAGACGATGACGCCGAATACCAGCACCGCCGGCTGCGCCATGAGCGACAGCAATTCGGGCGCCAGCACCCAGGCCGCCTGGCCGGCTGCGGGCCGGCGGCGTGGACCCTGGCGCGAGAGCGAGCGCGCCAGCGCCCATTCGCAGAGCGCACCCAGCGTAAGGCCGGCGGCCAAGGCGGTGGTGATGAGCAGCCAGGCATGAGGCGCCAGCGAAACCGCTCCGAAGGCAACGCGCGCGATCAGGGCAAGAACGGCCGCGCTGAGCACGAAACTGGCCACGCACAAGCTCATCCAGCGGCGGTCGATGCCGCGCGGCAGCGCGGTCCATTCCTCGCCAAGGGCTTCACCGGGCGCGGGCCAGGCCGGCAGCGGGGGTGGCGCCGGCAGCGGAGATACTGGCGTGGACGAGGCCGGTGCGCGGCGCACGGCTTCGATCCAGACGGCAGCCGTCCAGCGCGCCGGCTCGGCCGCCAGACCCAGCTCGTCCACCAGCTTCTGGCTCAGGCGCGCGAGCAGGATCGGCTCGGCGGTGTTGCCGTGCGCAGCGCGGATGTCGGCAATGAGGTTCTGCCGCAGGGCCGAAATCAGCCAGAAGATCTCGCGCCCGCCGCCGCCGCACAGGTCGCGCAGCAGCGCCTCGCAGCGCCAGGGATCGGCACACATTTCCAGGCCGTAGGTGGCCACCAGATGCACCAGATGGTGGCGCGCCTGCGCGGCCGGATCGAGCGCGGGCGGCGTGCCGGATTGTGCGGGTGTGGCCATTATGCGGTTGTCAACGCCTCTGCCTCGCGATAAAGCAGGCCGGCGGTTGAGTCGTCGCCGCTGCCCAGGCGCGAGGCCTCTTCCAGCCAGACTCCCAGATCACGTTCCACTTGCTGGATACCGTGCGCGCGCACCATCGAGAGTATATCGCGGCCCACGCGCAGAAAACCACGCTCAGTGCGGAAGGAGTTACTGTAGCCGTCGGTGCAGAGAATAATGAGCGCCGGCGGATCGACGGTAAGCGGGCGGCGAGCGATGCGCAGCTCGCGCCAGGCTTCCGGCATGCACAGCGATGTGGTTTCGCCGCCCAGCAGGCGGGCGTCGCGCGGCCACGCCCGGCGCACATGGCTTGCCGAAGAAACCAGCAGCAGGTCGCCATCGCCGAGCTGCAGCAGCAGCAGGTCTTGCCCGGTGGCCAGTGCTGCCAGTACGGTGGTGCCGTAGACGGGAAACAGGGATGCGGGCTCAGGCGTCAGCGGGTGCTGCGCCGCGTGGGAGCGCACGGCGGCGCGCCAGGTATCGACCAGCGCGCGGGCGAGATCGTCGGGCGAAGCCGCGGCGGGATCGGAAGCGATGGACGCGAGCAAATCGAGCGCGGTGTCGACCGCCAGGCGTGCGCCCACATCGCTGCGGGAACTGGCGGCGCTACCGTGGCCGTCGGCGACGGCGAGCGCCACTCCTTGGGGCAGTTGCCGCCACCCGATCGCATCCTGAACCGGCAGGCCGAGGCGCTGGTGCTGCGCGCCGCGCACCGAGGCACCGCCGCTTTGCCAGCTCACCAGACCTCGTCGGTGGGCGTGGCGCCGGTTGTGGGGGCGGGCACCGGCAGTGCCAGCGGCGTGGCCGCTGCCGCCATAACCGGCGCGGAGGCAGCCCGCAGCACCGCCGTCGAGGCCCAGCGGATGTAGTTGACCAGCGATTCGGCGCCGTTGGCCTGCAGAACCGGCACCTCGGCGTTGCCGATGAAAGCGCGCAGCGGACCGTGGTCGGCGTCGTCGCCGATGGCGATGGCAATGCGCACCGCGCGCCGCGCCCACGGGACTTCCATGAGCGTGCGCAGTCCGCCGGCGAAGTCGTCCGTCGGCTGCCCGTCGGAAATCAGCACCAGCACCGGAGGCAGCGCCCGGTCGGTCATGGGGGGAATGCGCAACTGCTCAGCCAGCGCGGCCATGGCATGCCCCATGTCGGTGATCCCCTGGGCGGACAAATCCTCCCAGCGCAGGTTAAACACCGGCGTCGGCGTGGCGATGTGCCAGTGGGCGCCGTCGGCAAAGCGCAGCGCGCGCACCAGCACCTGGGCGTTCGGGTTTTCCCCGGCGGCGCGCTGCATGTGCGGGATGGCTTCGCGGATGGCGTTGTTGAGGGACTGGATCTTGCCGTCCGCCTGCATGGATCCGGAGCAGTCGCAGATCCAGAAGAAATGCAGCGGACGCGAAGCCAGCTCGCCTCCGGGTCGTCGCGCCATGATTGGGGTCATGGTATCACGCACACGGAGCGTCTGGTAGACTGAGCGCACACGCTGATGACTCGATCTCCGCGTATCCGGCTGGTTATCCTCATGCTGGCGCTGCTCGGCAGCGTGGCGCTGGCGGGGTGCGGGCGGTCGCAGCCCAGCGTGCGGCCGCCGCAACCCAACCTGCGGCCGCGGCAGCCCAACCTGCGGCCGCCGAAACCGCCCAAGCCACAGAAGCTGCACGGGCCGCACCTGTGGGTCAGCATTGCGCCCAATGCCAACCAGAACAGCCCCATTGCGGTCGACGTGGCTGCGGTCACCAACGCGCGCCTGCTGAAGCTGCTCGAGCAGACGACGGTGGCGCAGTGGTTTCAGCAGCGGACGCAATGGGAAGTCGACAACCCCGGGCTACTCACCGTGTATTCCTGGCAATGGGTTCCGGGGCAGCAGGTGGCGCCGATTCCCCTGAAGCTGCCGGGCGGGACCAGGGCGGTGCTGGTCTTCGCCAACTACCACGACCCCAAGGCCAAACCGCTCCTTATCCGGCCCGGCGGCGGCGGGCTATCACTGCAACTGCTGGCCGGCGGCGTGGCCGGCTACGGATTGCGCTGACCCGCCCTCAGTGCGGGCTCGCTGCGGCGGCGATCAGGCGGGCGTATGCGCGCGCGGAGTCCTTGGGGATGCGGCGCAGGGTGGTGAAGTCGACGTAGATCAGCCCGAAGCGCTGGGTGTAGCCGTCCTGCCATTCAAAGTTATCGAGCAGCGACCAGTGCAGGTAACCAGCGAGCGGCGTGCCGTCGCCGGCGGCGCGGGCGAGTAAGTCAATGTAACGGGCGATGAAGTCGGCACGTTGCGGATCATGCACGCCGCCGTCGAGGGAGGGGCTGTCGCGGCGTGCACAGCCGTTCTCGGTGATGAAGACCGGCAAGTGATAGCGCTGATGCAGCCACAGCGGCGCCCAGTAGAGGGCTTCCGGGGTGATTGGCCAGCCGTTAGCGGTTTGGGGATAGCCGGGCGGCCAGGGGTGGTCGAGGTAGCGGCCGGAGTAGACATTGACGGCCAGAAAATCGAGGGGCTGGTGGATGCTGGCCCAGTCGCCCGCGCCGATGTGCGGGGCGTCGGCGCCGAGCGCCGCCAGGGCATCGGCCGGATAGGCGCCACGGTAGACGGGATCGAACCACCAGGCGTTTTCATTCCACCAGTGCGCGGCGGAAAAGTGAGCGAGAGGGGAGGCGAAGGTTGCGGCTTGGGCGGCGGCGGCAGCGCCGGCTTCCCAGGGCAGGGCAGGAGAAATATCGTTGGGAATGCCGATGCGGAGCGCCCGCCTGGCTTCGGCGCGCAGCGCCGTGACCGCGCGGCCATGGGCAAGCAGGACGATGTGGGCGGCCGCGAGCGCGGCCTTGCGGTCGAGGCGCAACCCGGGCGCCTGCACGCCGGCGACATAACCCCCGCCGATGAACGAGCGCGGCTCGTTGATGGTCAGCCAGTAGCGCACGCGATCGGAAAGCGCACGCACCACGAGGGCGGTGTAATCGGCAAACCAATCGGCCATGGCGCGGGTTTGCCATCCCCCGCGTCGTTCCAGTGCGATCGGCGTGTCCCAATGAAACAAGGTGGCGATGGGCTCGATGCCGGCAGTGAGCAGGGCATCGACGAGACGATCGTAGAAGTCAAGGCCGGGCCGATGCACCGCGCCGCTGCCTTGCGGTTGCACGCGCGTCCAGGCGATGCTGAAGCGAAAGGCCGTGAAACCCAGCCCACGCATCAGCGCGATGTCATGCGGATACTGGTGGTAGAAGTCGCAGGTGCGGGAGCCGGTTTGGCCGTCGGCAATGACGCCGGGGTGGATGACGAACTCATCCCAGACCGAGCCGCCCTTGCCGGCCTCATCGGCGGCGCCTTCGACCTGATAGGCGGAAGTGGCCGCGCCCCATAGAAACCCGGGCGGAAAGTTCGTGCCCGCCGCAGGGGCTTGCCAGCGCACCGCCAGGGCTGGGGGGAGCAGCGCGGTGGCGGCGAGGAATTGCCGCCGCGACCAGGCGCCGGGCGTTTCTGCGGGCATGCGCCAATTGTGACACTCCGGCTGGCCGACCTTGTGCTATAACCTAGCGGTATGAAGTCGATCCTCCTATTCGCGCTGGCCTGCGGGCTGGCTCTGCCGATGGCGGCGCAGCAGCCGGCGGCGTCATCTGGCGTGCAATTGATCGTGACGGCGCTGGGCAAACATGGCCAGCCCGCGGCGCCGATTGCCCTCTCGCAGGTGCAGGTGAAGCAGGGGCACAACCAGGATCCGATTTTGCAATGGGCGCCGTTTCCGGCAAATCAGCGCATGGATGTAGCCGTCGCCATTGACGAAGACACCACGAACATGCGGACCGGACTCGACGACGTGAAGACGTTCATCAAGAAATTGCCAGCAAATGTCGCCGTGAGCGTTGTGTACTTGCACACGGGAAGCTTTGGCGTGGCGTCGAACTTCACGCTTGACCACACGGCGGCGGCGCAGAAGGTGCGGATGCCGTCGGGGGTGCACAGCAGTTCGCTGAGTCCGTTCGGGTCGGTGGCCGATCTGCTGCACCGCTGGCCGCGCCATCCGGGGTTGCGGCGGGAGCTGATCATGATCTCCGACGGGCGGGAGAGCGCGGGAGGCAATAACGCGAACAGCCCGGCCGTACAGGGCGCGATTGCAGACGCAATCGCCGGCGGCGTGGTCGTCTACACGATTTACGCATCGGGGGGAAAGGATTACGCTCCCGGACAGATTCCCAACAACGTCATGGTTCCCCAAGAGCCAGGTACGCCGGTAGGCACTGGCGCCGTCGGCACGCCGCTGGGTGCCTTTCGCAGCTCGAATGTTGGTCAGGCGAATGGGAGCGAGAACTTGTCCCTGCTGGCCAGCGATACCGGCGGGCAGGCGTATTCGCAAGGCATTACGAGCAGTGAGCGCTTGACGCAGTACTTCGACGACATCGCGGCGCGCATGGCGTCGCAGTACCGGTTGGTCATTCAACCCAACACCAGGAAGCCGCATGGGATGACGCGCATCGAGGTCAAGGTGCATCACAGCCATGCCGGAATCACGGTGCCGGGGTGGATCTACCTGGCACCGCAGCCGCACCCGTAAACCGCAATCAGCGTAGCTTCAGGAATTCTTAATCTTCTGTCGTGCATGATAGCCGTCGTGCACTGTGGCCAGCGAGCTCGCGGAAGCAGCTTCACCGCCGGGAACGGACGCTACCGCTCGTGCCGCACCACCTGGCCGGACAATGAAGGAGAACTCATGAAGAAACTCGCCTTTGTGCTGTCGGTCGCATGCCTGTCCGCATCCCTGGCTTTCGCAGCCGTGCCGCCGCCGCAAGCAAGACCGCCGCTCAAATTGGTGCGGGAAATTGTGATGCCCGCCACGGTCCAGGGCCGCTTTGATCACATTGCGATCGATATCCCCGGCCATCGCCTCTACGCTGCCGCCGAGAGCGCGCACCAGGTTTTGATCTTTGACCTCCGGACGGGCCGCTATCTGCACTCGATCCGCGGCATCGTCATGCCGCATGCAATGCTCATTCGTCCCCGTATCCAGCGGGTGTTTATCACTGACGGGGGACGAGGCCAGGTGCGCGTCTATGACCGGAAAACGGACAGGCTTTTGAAGGCCATCCCTCTCAAAGTTGACTCCGACTCGATTGCCTATGATCCAGACGCGCAAGATCTGTTCGTCGTGAATGGAGGGGGCGATGCGCATCAGACATTTTCCATGGTGAGCGTGATCCAAACGGCCACGGAGAAGAAGCTGGCCAGCATCCGCATCGACGGAGACACGCTGGAGGCCATGGTCATCGATCCGGATTCCGGCCGCATCTATATCAATGACCCGGCGAAGAATACTGTCGTCGTCGTCAACCGCAGGACGCGCAAGGTCGAAGCGTCGTGGCCGGTTACGCGGGGACGCGAAAATGTCGCCCTGGCCCTCGATGCAACCCATCATCGCTTGTTCGTCGCCTGCCGCAGCGGAGTCTTGGTCGTTTTCGATACGCGGACGGGCAGGGAAATCAAGTCGATGCCAATCGGCAAGGGTGTCGATGACGCCTCCTTTGATCCGGAAACGGACCGGATCTATGCTCAGTGTGGCAAGCCGGGTGCGACTTGGGTCTATCGCGAACAACCATCGGACCGCTACACCCTGCTGGGCGAGGTAAGGGAAGGCGCGAATGCCAAAAACGCCGCGCTTGTTCCCGGCCTTCATCGCTACTTCGTGCTCGTACCCCCCGCCGGGAGCGCCCCCGGGCGCATCGATGAGTTCGCACTACCCCAGGGCCCTCAATGACCGGCCAGGATCGTAGCCAAGAGTGGATACAGCGCGTGGCCCGTGCCAGCCAGCCCTTTGTACGCCAAAACGGCCGGCTGGGCTGGCTGCTGAAGCAGAGCCTGTACACGCATGTACCGCGTCTGGCCGCCTTGCTCGCACTGCCCTGGTATCAGGGGTTGACGGGATCGATCCTTGACGTGGGAGCGGGCACGGGCGCGCTCAGCCTCGATCTGGCGTGGCGGGTCGGCGCTCATGGCCACGTGACCGCGGTAGACCGCGACCCCGAGGCACTTGCGATCGCGCGCGCGATCGCTGGCTGCGCCGGAGTGAGAGTCACGGCGTTGGCCGGCGAGGTCACGGCGCTACCCATACGGCCGGCGACGCAGGACACCGTCGTTGCGCGCTTTCTGTTCCAGCATCTTCCCGATCCTATGGCCGCCCTCGGCGAAATGCAGCAAGCTGCCCGCCCGGGCGGGCGCATCGCGATCTTCGCCGTGGACGATGGGTTGAAGCTTTCCGCGCCGCCGCCGTCGCAGCCGCTGCAGAATTTACATGAGGCCATCCGTGCATTGCAGTCGCTGCGCGGGGGCAACCGGTTGATCGGACGCGAGTTGTATCGCATGATGCGTGAGGCAGGGCTGCAGAACATTCAGGTGATTGTCCTCCCACGCGTGCAATTGGGGATGCAGAATGGACGCAATGCCGCAGCCGAAGCCTACCACATGGAGCGGCTGCTGCTGGAGCGGCAAGCACTCATCAACGCGGGACTGATCACCGCCGGCGAGTTCGAGCTGGCGCTGTCAGCAACCAGGCAGAGGTTTGCCGAAGATCGCTTCGAGATGGTGGCGGAAGTGGTGGCGACCGGACTCGTTTCCGCATAAGCGGGACGCGCGGCGCAGCCGCGCTGGGGCCCGCGCCAACAATAGAAAAGCCGCGGCGTGCCGGGAAAACCTGCGCATGAGCGCACGCCTGGCGGAGGCTTCGCTACCGTCAAGACCGGCCAAGCGATGCCGCGAGGTTCACGCCTGGCTCACGCTGAAGCCGAGTTGCGCTGGCGCAGGGGCACGCTGCGGCGCCCCAGAGCCGCGCCCACGCCGCCGGCAATCACCAGTAGCAAAATGCTGACCAGCACTCCCGGCTTGATGACCATGACGAGCATGATCCCCAGGGTAAGCAGCGGCAGCATGTAATTGGCGGCGCGCGAGAGTGGATCGCGCGCGGCGCGCATCAGCCAGGCGTCCATGGGTGCGTGGCCGGCCTGATGCAGCGCCGCCGCGAGGCGCCGCTGGTGCTTGCCGCTGACGCCGCCAATGGCTTCGACTGCGATGAGGCCGAGAATGGATACGTCAATCCAGGGTGTGGTCCAGGTGAAGGCCGCCTGCGTCAGGTAGGCGCCGGTGAGCAGCAGTCCCAACCCGACCCACGGCATTCTGGAGCCCCCGCGGGCGCTGAGGCGAAGCGCGGCCAGCGCCTCGGTGGTCGAGTCGGCGCTCCATAAGCGCTCGAGACCCAGATGAATGTAGCTGGCGTAAGCGAAGGCAGCCACGACGGCGACCAGATGCAAATAGAGCACAAGCGCGAACCATGGCATATGGGTTGGTTTACCAGTAGTGCGTGTGGCGCGTCAACTCCCGTTTGCTAAGATCTCCTCAGAAGTCTGCACGCGCGGCTTGAAGGCAGTGCCGCGACCACCCCGGAAGTATGCTGTCACCAATTTCTGTCCCCCGCGACGCTGAACGCCAACTGCTCAACCTGAGCAGCGACGCCATACTGGTATGCACGTTTGATGACAACCGCATTGAGTTCTGGAGCGATGGCGCCGAGGCGATGTACGGCTACAGCGCCCAGGAAGCCGTCGGGCGTACCACGTTTGACTTAATTCACGCGGAATTTCCGCAGCCACTGGCGCAGGTCAAGGCTGAGCTGCGCGAAAAGCATACCTGGATCGGCGATCTGGTGCATACGACGAAAAATGGACGCGAGCTGCATGTGGTGAGCCGCATGTTCTGGCATGCTGGCGAAGGCGGGCAGTACTTTTTCGAGATCAACCGGGATACGTCAGCGCACTGGCGTTCGCATGCCGCCATCGGTGAGCTCAATCAGGAGCTGGAGGCGCGCAATCGCGAGGTGGAGCAACTGCTGCGTACGCGCGAACGTTTCATTGCGGCGATCAGCCACGAATTACGTACGCCGCTGAACGCGATTCTGGGCTTTTCGAACCTGCTGCTGGAGAACGGACAAGGCGAATGGAGTGAAAAGCAGCGCCGGTTTGTGGAGCACATTTATAGCGGCGGACAGCATATTCTGACGTTGATCAACGAAATGCTGGACTTGGCGCGCATTGATGCCGGCAGGCTCACGCTGGATCTGGAGCGCGTGGAGGTCACTGCAGTAGCACAAAAGGCGGTGCAGGATCTCGAGCTTGCCGCGCAGGAGCAGCAAGTGGCTGTCGAGGTGCACGCGGGTGCTGCGGTGTGGGTGTCGGCGGATGGCGTGCGCTTGCGGCAGATTCTAGCCAACCTGCTGTCGAACGCCATCAAGTTCACGCCTGCGGGCGGACGCGTGTGGGTGAAAGCGGAGACCCAGGGCAAGTCGATCCAGATGGTAGTCGGGGATACGGGAATCGGCATCGAAGCCGGGGAACAGAAACACGCGTTTCAGGAATTCTGGCGCTCGATACAGGCGGGTCCGCAGTCGGGTGCGGGCCTCGGCCTGGCGATCACGCGCCGGTTGGTGGAAGCGCACGGGGGAACGATCCGGCTGGAGAGCGAGGTGGGCCAGGGAAGTCGAGTCTTTGTAACGCTTCCAGCGGCGTGAAAACGATTGAAAACGATACTGATTGCCGAGGATGATCCGGCCAGCCGCGAGCTCCTTGCCGAAATTTTGCGTGCGGCGGGTTATGGAGTGGTCGAGGCCGGCGATGGCGCCAAGGCGATCATTCTGCTCGAACACGAGCCGCCGGATGCAGCCATTCTGGACATTCAGATGCCCATCCAGGATGGGTTTGCCGTGCTGCAGTACGTACGCCAGCACATGGCGGCGCCGCAGCCCCTCGTGATTGCTGTCTCCGCGCATGCCCTGTTGGGCGAGCGTGAACGTGCGCTGCAGATGGGCTTCGATGAGTATTTGACCAAGCCCGTCGAGATTGCCCTGCTGCGCCAGCGCCTGCACGATCTTTTGCCGTAAGGCGGGGGTCCCGCGCCAGTCAATGTGCCCGAATTTCTGTAGCGGAACGCCTTTCCAGGTGTCCTATTGCAGGAGACAATTGGACAAGGAGCTATGGGCCCGATGCTTTTGCTGCTCTTGGCGTTTTTGGGCGGAGTGCTGACGATTGCCAGCCCGTGCATTTTGCCGGTGCTGCCGTTTGTGTTTGCGCGCGCTGATCGCCCTTTCCGGCGCAGTACATTGCCGCTGCTCGGCGGCATGGCGGCGACGTTCGCGGTGTTCGCTGCGCTGGCGACGGCGGGCGGCCATTGGATCGTCCGGTCGGACGAATATGGGCGCGTCGCCGCCTTGGGCATCATGGCGGTGCTGGGGATCAGCCTGCTGCTGCCCTCGATTGCGGAATGGTTTACACGGCCTCTGGTGCGGTTGGGAGCAGGCCTGAGCGCTCGCGTGCAGCGACCCGGGCAGCGAGCGGGCGTGGCCGGGTCGGTGGTATTGGGTGCGGCGGTTGGGCTGCTGTGGGCGCCGTGCGCAGGGCCGATATTGGGCCTGGTGCTGGGGGTGGCGGCGCTGAGCGGCTTTTCGACCTGGACGTTGAGCCTCCTGCTGGCGTTTGCCGTGGGCGCCGCCTGTTCGCTGGCCGTAGCACTGCTCGCTGGGCAGCGAGTGTTCCAAGCGCTGAAGCGCGGCCTGGGCGCTGAGGCCTGGCTGCGGCGCGGGCTGGGCGCGGCGGTCATGGTTGGCGTCATCGCGATTGCGCTGGGCGCAGATACGCAAATTCTGGCGGCGGTGCAATACGCCAACACCAATGGCGTGGAGCAGCGGCTGGTCGCGTTGCTGTCGCAGCCACGGCCGGTCCGCGCCGCCGCTATGCCGCAGCTAGCCCAGGTGAAGCTGGATAACGAAGGCACGATGCCGGCGCTGCAGGGAGCGGTCGCCTGGATCAACTCGCCTCCACTCAACCGCAAAAGCCTGCGCGGAAAAGTGGTGCTAGTGGATTTTTGGACCTACTCCTGCATTAATTGCCTCCGCTCATTGCCCTATATCGAAGGATGGGCGCAAAAGTACAAAAGCCAGGGATTGGTCGTGATTGGCGTCCATTCCCCGGAGTTTGCCTTTGAGCGCGACGTGAGCAACGTGCGGGCCGCGGTCAAGCGCCTGAAGCTGACCTTTCCGGTCGCGGTTGACAGCAACCACACCATCTGGAATGCGTTCAACAATCAGTACTGGCCCGCGGATTATTTTGTGGATGCGAGCGGGATCATTCGTTTTCATCACTTCGGCGAGGGCCAGTACGATGAATCCGAGCGCGTCATTCAAGAGTTGCTGGCCAAAGCACATCATCAAAAGAGCGCGCCGGGCGGCTTTGTCCGCGATACAGGAAGCGGCGCCGAAGCGGCCGCCGACGCCAGCCAGATCGGATCGCCGGAGACCTACATCGGCTACGCGCGCGGCGAGCGCTTTGATTCGCCCCAGCGGCTGCGCACCGACCAGACGGCAACCTATTCGGCGCCGCTGCGCGCTTCCCTGAATCAGTGGGGGCTGGCAGGAACCTGGCATGTGGGGGCCGAGATGGCGGTGCTCGAAAAGGCCGGCGGCGAAGTCATTTATCGCTTTCACGCCCGCGATCTGCACATGGTGCTGGGCTCGGGAACGGGCAAGCCCATCCGCTTCCGCATCTGGATCGACGGCACGCCTCCAGGTCCCGATCACGGGGTTGACACCAATGCCCAGGGTTTCGGCACGGTCACTGGCTACCGCCTGTATCAACTCGTGCGACAAAAAGGCGGTGTCGAAGACCGAACCTTCACGATTCAATTTCTCGACCCGGGCGTGAAGGTGTTTACGTTCACTTTCGGATAGATGTCGGTCGCGATCCGCGCTGGGGCTCACAGGGGGCCCCCAGCCCGGCCGAGCGTCAAGCGGGTGGTGTGGCGCAGCCATGCCAAGCCCCGCGCCAGGCCCAGCACCAGTCAATCGGAGCGTGGGCGCGGCGGAATTTGATCGCGCTCCAGCAGCACTTTACGTCTTTCGTACTCCTCGGGCGTGATCTCGCCGCGAGCCAGCCGGTGCTGCAGCACTTCCAGCGGCGTCAGGCGGGTGACGTTGCGGTTGGGGATCCACCACGCGAAAGCCCAAATGATGATGATGATCCAGATCACCCACCAGATCCACCACCATCCGCCTCCCCACCACCCATAGCCGTGCATGCAATGGTAGATGCACAGTTCTCGCTGCGGCTGCCACGCTACAATTTTTGAGTGGAGGCTCGCGCCAGTTCATGACCAAGCCGGGGCGCAAATCGCGCGTGCTGTGGGCCACGCTCGACCCGTCCAGCCTCGGGCTGCGCCCAGGCAGCCCCTGGCCGCTGGGGGCAAGCTGGGACGGCAAGGGCGTGAATTTTGCAGTGTATTCGGCCTCGGCGCAAGGCGTGCAGCTTTGCCTCCGCGACTTTGAAGGCTTTCGCGAAGCGAGGCTACCGCTACTGGAGCGCAGCGGTCCAATCTGGCACGGCTATGTTCCTGGTCTGCAACCAGGATTGCGCTACGGCTATCGCGTCAGCGCGCCTTACGCGCCTGTCGCCGGCCAGCGGGCCAACGAGCACAAACTGCTGCTCGATCCCTATGCCCGTGCGCTCGATGGCGAGGTGCGCTGGGATGACACGCTGTTTGGCTATCGCATCGGGGCGCGCAACCAGGACCTGAGCCTTGACCGGCGCGATGATGCGGGGTTTGTGCCGGCATGCGTGGTGGTGGACGAGCGCTTTGCCTGGGAGGGTGACCGCCCGCTGCGGACGCCGTGGAACGAAACCATTCTTTATGAAGCGCATGTGAAAAGCTTTACGGCGCGGCATCCGGTAATTCCGCCGGAGCTGCGCGGCACCTACAGCGGGCTGGCGCATCCGGCGGCCATCGCGCACCTTACGCAGCTGGGCATCACGGCAGTGGAGTTGCTGCCGGTGCACCAGCGACTGTCGCCGCGCACGCTGGTCGAGCGCGGGCTCAGCGATTATTGGGGCTACAACACCCTCGCCTACTTTGCGCCCGACGTGCGCTTCGCCTGCCAAACGGCGCCGGGGGCGTGTGTGGCTGAGTTCAAGGGCA
This sequence comes from Terriglobales bacterium, assembly GCA_050745425.1. Lineage (GTDB taxonomy): Bacteria > Acidobacteriota > Terriglobia > Terriglobales > SCQP01 > SCQP01. Next base: position 2,225 of record JBOGKK010000190.1, on the reverse strand, counting down.
TGGTCAAGGCGCTGCATCAGGCGGGCATCGAAGTGATTCTCGATGTGGTCTACAACCACAGCGGCGAAGGCAATCATCTCGGGCCGACGCTCAGCCTGCGCGGGCTCGACAACGCCAGTTACTACCGCTTAAACAGCGATCGGCGCTATTACACGGACTTCACTGGTTGCGGCAACACGCTCGACAGCGCTCATCCGCAAGTGCTGCGTTTGCTTGCCGACAGCTTGCGCTATTGGGTGACGGAGATGCACGTCGACGGATTCCGCTTCGATTTGGCGGTCACCCTGGGCCGAGGCGCGGAGGCGTTCGAGCGGCGGGGCACGTTCTTCGCCATCCTGCATCAGGACCCGGTGTTGTCCCAGGTGAAGCTGATCGCCGAGCCCTGGGACTTGGGGCCGGATGGATATCAGGCGGGCAATTTTCCGCTGCCCTGGTCGGAATGGAACGGAAAATTCCGCGATACCATGCGCGACTACTGGCGCGCCGCCAATGGCGGACTCGGCGAGTTCGCGACCCGGTTGACCGGAAGCTCCGACCTGTATGAGCCCAGCGGGCGCCTGACCACCGCCAGCATCAATTTCGTCACTGCCCACGACGGGTTTACTCTGCGTGATCTGGTGAGCTACAACCAGAAGCATAACGAGGCGAACGGCGAGGACAACCGCGACGGCACGGGCGACAACCGCTCCTGGAACTGCGGCGCCGAAGGCGAGACCGCGGATGCCGCGGTGCGCACGCTGCGCGCGCGCCAGATGCGGAATCTATTTGCCACCCTGCTGTTGTCGCAGGGCGTGCCCATGATTCTGGGCGGTGACGAGCTGGGGCGAACGCAGCAGGGCAACAACAACGCCTATTGCCAGGATTCAGGGATTTCCTGGTTCGACTGGGAGCATGTCGACCAGGACTTTCTTGAGTTCTGCCGCGGCCTGATCGCCTTGGCCCGCCAGCACCCGGTTTTCCGGCGCCGGCAATGGTTTTCCGGACGCGCGCTGCGCGGCTCCGGCAGCGACATCGGATGGTTCCGGCCCGACGGCGGCGCCATGAGCGGCGAAGACTGGAATCACGGACACGCCCTGGCCGTTTACCTCAACGGCGCGGCGGTGCCGTCGCGCGATGCGGAGGGGGAGCGCATTGTCGACGACAGCTTCCTGCTGCTGTGCAACGCGCATCACGAAGCGGTGGAATTCCGGCTGCCGCTGCCGGACGCGGTCGACGGCGCCCGCCACTGGGGCCGGGTGGTCGACACCGGCAGCCCAACGGTGGTGGTCGAAACTGCCGATTTTGTAACCGGCGCGGCGGTAACCCTCGAGGCGCGCTCGCTGCAGTTGCTGCGGCGGCTGGCATGAGATTCCCGCGCACGGTTTATCGCTTGCAGTTGCGGCCGGGGTTTGGCTTCGAAGAAGCGGCGCAGGTGATTCCGTATCTGGCGGCGCTGGGGGTGAGCCACGTGCTCGTCTCCCCGATCCTGACCGCGGCTGAGGGCAGCCAGCACGGCTACGATGTCGCCGATCCGGAAGCGGTGAACCCCGACCTCGGCGGCGAGCAGGGCTTTGCCCGCTGGTGCGCGGCCCTGCGCGCGCACGGGGTGGGGCAGATTCTTGACATTGTGCCGAATCACATGTGCATCACCACCCGGCGCAACCGCTGGTGGTGGGACGTGCTGCGCCTGGGCAGGGTCAGCCCCTACGCAGGTTATTTCGACATCGACTGGGAACGGGCAGAGCCGGTCCTCTTGCCTTGGCTGGCACGCCCGCTCAGCGCCACACTCGCGGCCGGAGAGTTGCGCCTTGAAGACGGACTGCTGCGCTACGGCGAGATGGCGTTTCCGCTGGCGCCGGGAACGGAAACGGCAGCCAGCCTGCCGGAACTGCTGGCTCGGCAGCACTATCGCCTCGCACACTGGAAACTCTCGGACTACGAGCTGCCCTACCGGCGGTTCTTTGATGTGTCGCATCTGATCGGTGTGCGCGTCGAAGATGCCGCAGTATTCGCCGCCACCCACCGGCGCATTCTGGAATGGATGGCGCGCGGCGTGATTGACGGCGTGCGCGTGGATCACATCGATGGCCTGCGCGAACCGCAGGTCTATCTTTCGCGTTTGCGCGTGGCCGCGCCGCAGGCCTGGATCGTGGTGGAGAAAATCCTGGCCCGCGGCGAGGCGCTGCGGGCCGATTGGCCGGTGGCCGGAACCACCGGATATGACTTCCTGAACCAGACCATGGGAG
>JBOGKK010000189.1:0-8154 GCA_050745425.1 Terriglobales bacterium | reverse complement strand
TCACTGCCCGACATCGGCAAACCGTGTCTGCATCCCTGCGGCGCCCCCCGGAAGCCCGGTGATTGACAGCGCCCGGCCCTTGACATAGAGTGTCTATGTCACACGGAGGAAATGCATGCGCCCGGATGAGATTCCGCCCGGCACGCTGGTGCTGTTGATTCTGGTCACGCTCGAACGCCATGCCCCCCGGCATGGGTTTGAAATCGCCGAAGCCATTCACCAACGCTCCGACGATGTGCTGCGCGTTGAGGAAGGCTCGCTCTATCCGGCCCTGCAGCGCATGCTGATGAAGGGCTGGATCGCGGGGGAATGGGGGCAGACGAGCGAAAATCGCCGGGCCCGCTACTACCATCTGACCGCGGCCGGCCGGAAGCAACTGGCGGCGGAGCGAACGCAATTCGATCGCGTCATGGGGGCGGTCGGAAAGGTGCTGCAACCGGCGTGAGCACAATCGGCGAAGTGGCGCGCCGGCTCTCGATGCTGCTCGGCCGCCGCCGCTGGCGGCGCGAGCTCGACGAGGAGATGCGGCTGCACCGCGAGCTGCGGGGCGACGAGAAGCGGTTCGGCAACGAGCTGCGGTTGCGCGAGCGCAGCCAGGCGCAGTGGGGCTGGACGTGGCTGGAGACATGGGGGCAAGATCTCCGCCACGGGCTGCGGCTGCTCGGCCGCACGCCGCTGATCACGGCGCTGGCGCTGGTGTCGCTCGGTTTGGGCATCGGCGCCACGACGGCGCTGTTCACGCTGACCGATGCCGTGCTGCTGCGGCCGCTGCCGGTGAGCCATCCCGAGCAGCTTGTCTGGCTTAAGTCGCGATTTGGCTTCAGCCCGCGGATGTTCGCACGGCTCGAAGAGCAAAACGGTCTGTTCGCTGGGGTTATGGCGACCAGCTATGAGCGGCTTCCGGTTGCTGGCGCCGGGCGCGCGGCAAACCTGCTGGTCAGCGGCAGCTATTTTGACACGCTCGGTCTGCATGCCGAACGTGGGCGCCTGATTGCTCCGAGCGACGACTACCAAGGCTGCCCGGCGATTGCCGATATCAGCGATGCATTCTGGCACAGTCATTTTCAGGCATCCGCCACGGCGCTGGGCTCCGCGATCGAGCTTGGCCAGCAATGGTTTGACGTGGTTGGGGTTACGCCGCCTGGTTATTCGGGCACGATCACGGGCCGGGGATTTGACCTCGCCGTGCCGCTGTGCGACGAAGGCATAGCACTCGGCCCCAACGACTACGGCGAAAGCTGGGACGACCTCACGAACTTCAGCGTGTATGCCCGCTTGCTGCCAGGCGAGACGGTGCGGCAAGCACAGGCGCGGGTAAGCGCGGTCAAGCGGCAGTTGATCGCGGCCATGCCTGCCGATACACCCGTCGCGGAGCGGAAATCGTTTGGCATTCGGGTGGAACCCCCCTCGCAGCGACTCTCGGGCTTGCGCGTAAATCTGGGAGCGACGCTCACCGTTCTGCTCGGCGTTGCCGGGCTGGTGTGGCTGTTGGCCTGTGCGAATCTCACGGCGCTGATGCTGGCGCGGGCCTCAGCACGCCAGCCGGAAGTGGCCATGCGGCTAGCGCTCGGCGCCTCGCGGATGCGGCTGGTGCGCCAGTTGCTCACCGAAAGCATTTTGCTCACCCTCGCCGGCCTCGCGCTGGCATGGCCGTTGGCCCGCTGGTCGTGCCACGCCGCGATTGCCTTCTGGTCGATGCACGGTGTAACCCCGGCGCTGAATCTCGCACCGGATAGCCGCATCCTGCTCTTTCTCGCCGGCCTGACGCTGGCGACGGCACTGTGTATGGGGCTGTGGCCCGCGCTGCGGGCCAGTGACGCCCAACTCAGCTCGACCGCGCGTCAGGACCGGCCGCGCAGCGCGCTGGGCTGGCACGTCATCGCCGGCCAGCTTGCGCTGGCGCTGGTGCTGCTCGCCGCCGCCGGACTGTTCGCCCGCTCGCTGGCCGAGATCACCGGTCCCGGCAAGGGCTTCGACGCGCGGCACGTGTTGCTGGTTGAATACCCGGCGGTACGCCACGCCAGCAAGGCGGAAATTGCGCGGCTCATCAGTGCAAGGCAAGCTGCCATGCGGCGCATCCAGGTGCTTCCGGGAGTCGAACAAATCGCCGCCGCCCGCACAATTCCGGCCGGCTGGATCGGAACTCTAACCGCAACCGTCTGGCCCAAGGCTAATGCAGGAAAGGAGCGGTACGCGTTTTTCAATTCCGTGTCGCCCGGCTATTTTGCAACACTGCGCACGCCCGTGCTGCAGGGGCGGGGGTTCGACCGCGCCGACATAAACCAGCCCGTGGTCATCATTGACCCTGCCCTCGCTAAGATGCTGTTCCCTGGCGGAAACGCGATTGGGCAAACGTTCCAGGCCATCACTGGCCCCAAGGGCCGCCGCACGTTGCGTGTCGTCGGCGTGGTTGCCGACACCAACAACTGGCAGTTGCAGCGAGCTGCGCCGCCGACCGCCTACATTCCAATTGCCGGCGTGTTCTGGCCGGGATCGACACTGTTTGTGCGCACGCCGCTTTCGGCCGCCGAGTTGAGCGAGGAGGTTCATCACGCGCTTGGGAACAGCACCGAGTTCACTGTGCAGCCTTTCACTTCGCTCCTGGATCAGGGCATTAAGCCGCAGCGCATGCTGGCGTGGCTGGCCGTGTTTTTTGGCGGCCTTGCGGTGACCCTGGCCGGCCTCGGCCTGTACGGCGTCACCGCCTACAACGCTCTCCGCCGGCGGCGGGAATTCAGCATTCGCGTGGCGCTGGGCGCCACCGGACGCACCATTGCCCGTCAGGTGTTGCGCGAAGCTGCCGTAACGCTTGCGGCAGCGCTGCTGATCGGCGGCACGATCGCGTATCTGCTCACGCGCACCATGCAGGCTGAGCTCGGAAAAGTATTGCATTCCGTCCATGCGCGGGATGCCATGGTTTGGGCCAGTGCGGTCGCTGTGCTGTGCGTGATCACTACCCTGGCGAGCATCGTGCCGGCGCGGCGCGCGGCGCGCGCGGATGCCATGGCGGCGCTAAGGGAGGAATGAGGATGGGTGAACTGCTGCGCCGGTTGCGAATGCTCGTCGGTAGCCGCCGCTGGCGGCGCGAGCTCGAGGAAGAGATGCAGTTGCACCGGGAGCTGCGCGGCGACGAGAAGCGGTTCGGCAACGAACTGCGGTTGCGCGAGCGCAGCCGGGCGCAGTGGGGCTGGACGTGGCTGGAGACCTGGGGGCAGGACATGCGGCACGGGCTGCGGCTGCTCGGCCGCACGCCGCTCATCACGGCGCTGGCGCTGGTCTCGCTCGGTCTGGGCATCGGGGCCACGACGGCGCTGTTTTCGCTTACCGACGCCGTGCTGCTGCGTCCGCTGCCCATCGCGCACCCTAACCAACTCGTGCAACTGACGAACAACGTCTTTACGAGCGGCTCGAACTTTTGGGCAGAATTCAGCGATCCCCTTTGGCGGCGCATTGAGCAGGCGGGAGCGTTTGCAGGAACGCTCGCTGTTTCGCAGCGCGGCGATCCGATGCTGGTCAGTGGGAGTTACTTTCAAGTGCTGGGGATTCACGCCCAGGCCGGCCGCCTGTTTTCCCAAACCGATCTCGGCCATGGCTGCCCAGCGGCGGTTGACATCAGCAACAGCTATTGGCATCAACGCTTCAACGCCTCCCCCTCGACAATCGGTTCGACAGTCCGTTTCCGCAACACGGTTTTCCGCATCATCGGCGTAACGCCACCCTCCTTTTTTGGCACCGAAGTCGGACGCAGCTTCCATGCCATTGCGCCCTTGTGTAACGAGAATGGCCTCGCGGGCCAGAACTCGTTGCTCGGTAAGCGCAACGGACCATTCCTTGAAGTCTTCGCGCGTTTACAGCCAGGCCAGACCATAGCGCAGGCGCAGGCGCGACTCAACGCTACTCGCGTCGGGCTTTTGCCTGCACTCCCGCTCGGCTCCAGCGCCAGGGAACGTGCCGCCTTTCGCATTCAGATTCAGCCGGCTGCGCAAGGTTCATCGTTGCTGCGAGGCCAGCAAGGCTTGCCTTTGGAAGTGCTGCTGGGCGTCGCGGGGCTGGTCTGGCTGTTGGCCTGTGCCAATCTCGCCGCGCTGATGCTGGCGCGTGCAACCGCGCGCCGCCCGGAGCTCGCCATCCGCAGTGCGCTCGGAGCAGGCCGGGCGCGGCTTGTGCGCCAGATGCTCACCGAGAGCCTTTTGCTCGCCGCCACTGGCTCGCTGCTGGGCTGGGCGCTCGCCGCCTGGGCCTGCCAGGCCGCAGTCCACTTCTGGTCGTTCCCACAGAACCCACTGGTGCTGAATCTTCGTCCCGATGCGCGCGTACTGACCTTTGTCACCGCACTGACTGCGCTAACGGCATTGCTGACCGGCCTCTACCCGGCGCTACGTGCCAGCAGTCGTGAGGCCGCCGGTACGGCCAGTCACAATCCCCCTGAGGCAGCTATTGGATGGCGGTTCATCGCCGGGCAGCTCGCCCTCGCGCTCGTGCTTCTCGCCAGCGCCGGACTGTTCGCGCGCACGCTCGTCCAGCTCACCGGACCGGGCAAGGGGTTCGATACCAGCCATGTATTATTGGTTCGCTTCCCCTTTCCGACCGAAGCGGGGCGCGAGAGCCCGAGCGGACAGGCTCAGCGCGCGGCCCTCCTCGGGCGCCTGCGGGCACTGCCCGGTGTCGCCGCCGCCGGCGCATCCGAAATCGTCCCGACCGGCGGATCCAGTTGGAATCCGGTCGTCTGGCGCATCCAGCCCGCGGGCGCAAAGCTGGGAACCTACTCCAACGCCATCACGCCTGGCTACTTCGCCGCCCTGCACACGCCCTTGGTGGCGGGGCGCAGATTCACTGGACAAGACCAGCATCAGCCGGTCGTCGTCATCAACCAGTCGCTGGCGATCAAACTGTTTCCCAACCAGAATCCGGTGGGTCAGTATCTCGGATCGAGTACCAGCTTCGATAATCCCAATGCCCGCGTAAGAATCGTTGGCGTTGTCGCCGATGCCAAATATCTCAGCCTGCGCGCTGCGGCGCCGCCAACCATCTACTTCCCGATGCGGCCGCGAGTCTTCCCAGGGGCCAGCTTCGAGCTGCGCGCAGCAGGCAGCCTCAACCCGTTGCAAGCCGCCGTGCAGCGTGCGCTGGGACCCGGTGCGAAAGCCAGGTTGGTGCCGTTTACCCAATTCATGGATGCCCGCCTCAAACCCGAGCGCATGCTCGCCTGGCTGGCGGGCCTGTTTGGGATTCTCGCCGTCGTGCTCGCCGGCCTCGGTCTATACGGCATCACTGCCTACAACGCCGTGCGCCGGCGGCGGGAGTTTGGCATCCGCGTGGCGCTGGGCGCAACCAGCCGAGCCATCAGCCGTCAGGTACTCCGGGAGGCTGGCATCGCGCTCGCTGCCGGGCTCGCCATAGGCGGAGGGTTCGCCTGGCTGCTCGCGGACGCGCTGCAAGCCGAGCTCGGCAAGCTGCTCTATGAGGTGAAGGCACGCGACGTGGCGACGTGGATTGGCGCCGTGGCGCTGCTGTGTGCGATCGCGATTGTGGCCAGCTTCATACCGGCGCGGCGAGCGGCGCGTGCCGATGCCATGGCTGCGCTAAGGGAGGAATGAGGATGAGCGAACTGCTGCGACGTGTACGAATGCTGCTCAGCTGGCGCCTTGGGGCGCGAGCTCGACGAAGAGATGCGGCTGCACCGCGAGCTGAGGGACGACGAGAAGCGGTTCGGCAACGAGCTGCGGTTGCGCGAGCGCAGCCAGGCGCAGTGGGGCTGGACGTGGCTGGAGACCTGGGGGCAAGATCTCCGCCACGGGCTGCGGCTGCTCGGCCGCACGCCGCTGATCACGGCGCTGGCGCTGGTGTCGCTCGGTTTGGGCATCGGCGCCACGACGGCGCTGTTCACGCTCGCTGATGCGGCGCTGCTGCGGCCGCTAGCGGTGAGCCATCCCGAGCAGCTGGTGCAGGTTTACACGCAGAGCCCGCGCATGAAGCGCCCCTCGCCTAGTTTCACCGACCCGATGTGGGAGCAGGTGCGCGACCACCAGGAGGTGTTTTCGGGCACCTTTGCATGGGGCGCCAATCAGTTTTCGCTGACCGCGGGCGGGCCGCGCGAATCGGTTTGGGGGGTGTGGGCGAGCGGCGCCTATTTTTCAACGCTGGGCTTACATGCGGAGGCGGGCCGGTTGTTTGGTCCCCAGGACGACTATGCGAACTGCCCCAACATCGCCGACATCAGCGATACGTTCTGGCGCAGCCACTTCGGCGGGTCGGCCCATGCTCTCGGAGCCACGCTGCGGCTCGGCGGCAAGCCCTACACGGTGATCGGCGTTATGCCCGAAGGCTTCCTCGGCATGGACCCGGGCTGGCGCGAAGACATTGCCGCACCGCTGTGCGCCGAGCGCCAGATGCTGAACATTCGCGATGCCTGGTGGCTCGATGTGATGGGACGGCTGAAACCAGGGACGACCGTCAAGGCAGCCGGTGCGCACCTTGCGGCCATGGCGCCGGCCTGGATGGCGGCGACCGTGCCGGGGGATTGGACGGCGGCGGAACAGGCGGGCTATCGGGCCCGGCGGATGAGCGTCGAGCCGAACGCGCATGGCATGTCGTGGATTGGACGGCGCTACGGATCGGCACTGGAGATCCTGTTGGCGATTGCCGGGCTGATCCTGCTCGTTGTCTGCGCCAACCTCACGGCTCTGCTTCTTGCCCGGGCCGCGGCACGGCGGCGGGAATTTGCGGTGCGGCAGGCGTTGGGCGCGGGGCGCGCGCGCCTCATCCGCCAGCTCATGACCGAAAGCGCGCTGCTCGCTGGCGGCGGTCTGGTGCTGGGCGTGGCGTTCGCCGTATGGGCTTGCCGGGCGGCGGCGACCATGCTGAAGGCGAACCTCAACCTGCGGCCGGATGGCGGCATGTTAGCCTGCGCGATCGGCGCCACCGCGCTGACAGCGCTGCTCGTGGGCCTGGCGCCGGCGCTCAGCGCGAGCAAAGAAAGCATCGCCGCGCCGGCGCGTGGCGGCGCCGCCGCCGGTGCAGCCGAACGGCGTGCGGCGGTCGCTGCGGTGGCGATCGCGCTGGTACTGCTCAGCGGCGCGGGACTGTTTTTGCGTAGCTTCGCCAAGCTGGCCAAGGCCAACCTCGGCTTTGAGCCCGCGCACGTGATGCTGATCGAGTCCGGATGGCAGAACGGGACCGAGGTCAGCAGCGCTGCGGTTGCGGCGCGCGGACGCGCGTTGGCGGGATTGCGCGCGCTGCCGGGCGCGAGCGCCGCGAGTGAATCGTTTGTCATCCCGATTACCGGGCTACAGTGGGATACGCCGGTGCACAGCCGCAGCGGCACGGTTGCGGATGCTTATTTGAACGCGGTTGCGTCCGGCTACTTCGCGACGCTGGATACCGCGCTGCTGGCCGGACGAGATTTCAACGCTCAAGACCGCCGCGGCACCACAACCGTGGCCATCGTCAACGAGACTGCGGCGCGGATGCTGTTTCCGCATGGGTCAGCCCTGGGGCAGCCGATCGGCCAAGGCGAAGGCAAGCACATCCGGCAGGCGGAGGTGGTCGGCGTGGTCGCCGATGTCAAGTACATCTCGGTGCAAGAGGCTGCACCGCCGCAGGTCTATTTCGCGCTGACGCAATTGCCGGATGCGTTCCCGACGACGAACTTTATTCTGAGGTCACCGATGCCTGTAGCGACGTTAGCGGCGGAGGTGAAGCGGGTCATGAAAGCCGCGAATCCGTCGGCTTCCTTTGACCTGGAGAGCTACGATTCGCTGCTGGGAACCATCCTGCTGCCGCAGCGTCTGCTGGCCTGGTTGTCGGCGCTGTTTGGCGGGCTGGCGCTGCTGCTGACCGCGATCGGGCTGTACGGCATCATGGCGTACAGCGCCGAGCGGCGGAAGCGCGAGTTCGGGATTCGCCTGGCGCTGGGCGCGGAGCCACGATCGGTGCTGCAGCTCGCCATGCTCGATGCCGCCTGGGTGGTCGGCATGGGGGTTGTGATCGGGGTGCCGCTGGCCTGGGCGGCGGCGCGCACAGCACAGGCGACGCTGAGCCGGCTGCTCTACGGCCTGCGCCCGACCGATGCCGCAACGTTTGCCGCCGCGGTCGTGGTGCTGGTCACGGCGGCGCTGGTGGCCGCGTGGCTGCCCGCGCGCCGCGCGGCGCGCG
>JBOGKK010000188.1:0-5803 GCA_050745425.1 Terriglobales bacterium | reverse complement strand
CGGCTGCGCCAACCAGGCGGGTGAAGACAACCGCAACGTCGCGCGCATGGCGGCATTGCTCGCCGGCCTGCCCGACTCCGTTCCCGGCGTCACGCTGAACCGCCTTTGTGGTTCCAGCCTTGACGCGCTGGCGCAGGCCGCACGCGCGATCAAGTGCGGCGAAGCCGATGTGGTAATTGCCGGCGGGGTCGAGAGCATGTCGCGTTCGCCGTTCGTGCTGGGAAAGGCCGAAACCGCGTTCAGCCGCAATCCTTCCATTTTCGATACCACCATCGGCTGGCGCTTCGTCAACCCCGCGCTGCACGCGCAATACGGCAGCGATTCGATGCCGCAGACTGGTGAGAACGTCGCCGAGCAGTTTCACATCAGCCGCGAGGATCAGGACAAATTCGCCTGGGCCACGCAGCAGAAATGGAAGCGCGCCCACGACAGCGGCTTCTTCAACTCCGAAGTCATGCCCGTACCTGTACCGCAAAAAAAAGGCGACCCACACGTCGTGGATACGGATGAGCACCCACGCCCGGAATCCACGCTCGCAGGCCTGGCAAAACTCAGGCCCATCGTCAAGCCCACCGGCACCATCACCGCCGGGAACGCCAGCGGTGTCAACGACGGCGCCGTGGCGCTGCTCGTTGCCTCACCGGCTGCAGCAAAACGGTTCAACCTGCATCCGCTTGCACGCGTGGTCGCCAGCGCCGTCGCCGGCGTCGAGCCCCGCATCATGGGTATGGGTCCCGCTCCAGCGGCGCGCAAGGTGCTGGCCCGCGCCGGCATGCAGCTCGACCAGATGGATGTGATCGAGCTCAACGAAGCTTTCGCCTCGCAATCACTCGCCGTGCTGCGCGATCTCGGCCTCGCCGACGATGATCCGCGTGTAAATCCCAACGGCGGCGCCATCGCCATCGGACATCCGCTGGGCGCCAGCGGCGGGCGGTTGGCGGCCACGGCGATCAACCAGCTTCAGAAAATCAAAGGCCGTTACGCCCTCTGCACCATGTGCATTGGCGTCGGGCAGGGAATTGCCGCCATCCTCGAGCGCGCCTAAGGCATTGGGGCGCTACCGCGTCAGGGCAGTCCGCTGACCTGGTAGAGCGCGGAAACAACACGGTCCAGGGTATAGCCATAGAAGCGGCCGTTGGCGCTCAGGATGGGACCGTCAATGCTCAGTTTGCCGGGGTTATTCGGCGGCGTGATCGCCACCAGTGCCGTTTGCTTGCCGGTGGCCAGGTCAATCGCGTAGGTGGTGTAGGGAAGCTTGGAGGGGTCGGCGGCAACGAGACGCTTGCCGTCTGAAGTGAAATTCAGAGGGAGATAGTTCGCGGGCAGTTTAGTAAAGGACCGCGCGGTTCCGCCCTCTACCGGATAGAGGTACCAATGGTGGTCGGCAGCGCTTTTGCCCAGAGCAAATCTTCCGTCGGCGGTAACGGGCGCCGGGCCAATCGGTACGATGGGGCCGGAAATCATCACCGCTGGCGCACCGGAAACGGGCTGCCGATACAGGCGCCACGCCGAACCGGCCGCGGTTTGCGCCGTGCCGACCAAGGCATTGTCCAGCGGAAGCCAACTGGCCAAAAAGCCGTAGATATAGACGCCGCCGCGTGGCAATGCGATAGGGTTGCCGGCCCCGGTAGGGAGCAACTCGATGTGGCCACGGCCGACGCCCGAAAAAGAAGTTACATCGGCGGCCAAATAGCGCCCGTCCGGGGATAGCCCCATGGGAATGCCGTGCCCCAATTCAACCGGCGCGCTACCGTCGGTGGCGCGCATGAAGATGGTCCCCTCCGGACCGCCGGTCGCGCCGCACTCGCAAAACACCACTTGTTTGCCATCGGGCGTGATGGCGCCGATGAAATTGGCGCCCTGCCAGGATAGATTCGACTGCTTGGCGCTGCCGCTGGCGCCCATGATCAGTTCCGAGCGGTCTTCCACCTTCACCAGCAGCGCTTTGCCTTGCGCCGTCAGGTCCTGCAGCGTAATTTGGCCCGGTACGCGCGCCACCACGCGCGCGGTGCCGGCCGTGGAAATCCTGAAAACAGCATCGGGGAATCCGGCGGTACGCGAGGCGGTTACCTCGATCTGTTTGGTGTCGGCCAGCCAGGCCAGGCCGTGCAGGGATTGAAAGCCCGAAGCCAGAACGTGCGGTTGGCCACCCGCCGCCGGAATGATCTCTACGGCGCCGTTGTCAGAGTTGGTCCGGGGATGATCAAGAAAACCGATCCAGTGTCCGTCCGGAGAGAATCGCGGCGCGGAGTACCAGCCCTGACCATGCAACAGCACATGGCCGAGCGGGTACTCCAGTTGCGCCTTGCCGTTGACGAGGCGGGCCGCGGCAAGATGTTCGCCATCTGGGGCCCATGCGGCAGAGGACACATCGTCCTCACGGACGCGGGGCGTGCCGCCGGCCAGCGATATCGTCGCCAGCGTGCCGACGCACACAAGAAGTTCGTTCTTGCAGTTTTGAATCACGGCAAGCTGGCCGCGCGGTGAGATCGCCGTCAGCCTGCCCTCGATGCCGAGCGCGCGCGGCTGCGAGCTGCCCTGACGCCGCTCGTACAGTTGCATGTGGCTTGCCGTACTAGCGGACCAATCGGCAGAGTAGACGATCCCGGCGCCATCCGGTTCAAAGCGGGCGCCGCTCACGATGCCTTGCTGAAAGGTTAGCTGCTGGTAGCTGGGCGGTAATGGCGGTGCGGCCGACCTCTGGGTCACATACCAAACCAGCCCGCCGGCAATGATCGCCGCCGCGGCAATCGCCCACCACGGCGCCCCGCTGCGGTGTGGCGCCGGCAGTACCGTCATCGGCGCGATTGTGCTCGATGAGGTCCCGCCCGCCAGCAATTCCAGCGCGAAGGCCAGGTCCTGTGCCGACTGGAAACGGCGTGCGGGTTGTTTTTCCAGGCAGCGGCCGATTACGCCGGTGAGTGCGGGCGGCAAATCGTGACCCTCTGCCGCCAGCGCCGGTGGATCGTCGCGCACGATGGCTCCGAGGATTTCGATGCCGCTGCCTCCGGTAAAGGCCCGCTTGCCGCTGGCCATCTCGTACAACACCGCGCCCAGGCTGAAGATATCCGACCGTGCGTCCGCCGCTTCACCGCGCGCTTGCTCCGGCGCCATGTAGCCGACCGTGCCCAGTACCATGCCGGGAAGGGTCGCAGACCCGGCGAGCGTCGCGATGGTCGCGGCGTCGTCTGCAACGGCCGCGTTCACCAGGGGGTTGAGCTTGGCCAGGCCAAAGTCGAGGATCTTCACCCGTTCGTCGCGCGTAACGAAAATGTTTTCGGGCTTCAAATCGCGATGGACGATGCCACGGCTGTGCGCGGCTGCGAGGCCGTGGGCAATCTGCGCTCCCCAATCGGCGACTTTGCGGACAGGCAGGGCGCCGGCAGCGAGCCGCTGCCGCAGGGTTTCGCCTTCGAGCAATTCGGTTACCAGATACGGCCTGCCATCGCGTTCCCCGACGTCGTAAATGGCCATCAGGTTGGGATGGTTCAGGGCGGCAATCGTACGCGCTTCCTGCTCGAACCGCTGCCGGCCGGCGGTATTCTCGACGACTTCGGCAGCGAGGAGTTTGAGTGCTACTGCGCGCTGCAACCGCGTATCGAAGGCGCGATAGACCTCGCCCATGGCGCCGGCTCCGATGGGGCTCTCCACCCGGTAAGGCCCCGCCATGGTGCCTGCTGTAAGCGGCATATCAGTAGGCCAGCAGGCGATCGATCGCGGCGCGGATACCCGCCACGCCGGGCAGCAGTGCGTTCAACAGCCCCACGTTGTAGGGCATGGGAATGTCCGGGACCGCCAGCCGCTCAATCGGCGCATCGAGCGCGGCGAACGCCTGCTGCGCCAGCGTGGCGGCAATTTCGGCTCCAAAACCGGCGGTTTGGGTATCTTCGTGGACGATCAGGCAGCGTGAGGTCTTGCCGACCGAGGCGAGCACGGTTTCTTTATCCCATGGCGCCAGCGTGCGCAGGTCGATGATTTCAACCGCGCCCGGCTGTTCGGCGCCGGCTTCGAGGCAGCGTTCGACCATCGCACCCCAGGTTACCACGGTGATTTCGCTGCCCGGTTGCACGATATTCGCCTTGCCCAGCGGCAGCACGAACTCGTCGCCTGGATAGGGCCGCCGCGAGCTGGAGGCGTCGAGTAGATTGCGATGTTCGAAAAAGATGCTTGGATTCTCGCTGCGCAGAGCGGCGCGCAACAGGCCCACCGCATCCGCCGTGTTCGAAGGGAAAAGCACTTGCCAGCCAATCTCATGCACGAAGGTCACTTCGCTCGATTTGCTGTGCCAGGGGTCGCCGCACTTGAAAAATCCGCCCGGCATGCGTACGACGATGGGAGCGGAGAAGCGGTTGGCGGTACGCCAGCGCAACGTGCCGCAATCGTTGAGCTGTTCGGTGGCCGGATCGGCATATTTGCGGAACTGAATTTCCGCCACCGGCCGCAGTCCGGCGAGCGCCATACCCACGGCCGAGCCGACGATGCCTTCCTCCGACAAACTGGTATCGAAAACGCGCCGCGGTCCAAAGCGTGCTTGCAGGTCTTGCGTTGCGGTGTGTACGCCGCCCTTGGGGCCCACGTCCTCGCCGAATGTCAGCAGTAGCGGGTTGCGCTGCATCTCGACTTCGACCGTCCGGCGGATGGCCGCGACCATGTTCATGCGCGCGCCCGTGGTCACGGGCTCCATGGCCGGAGTCTGCGGTTGCGGGGCGAATACGTAGCGCGCGAGCGTGGCTGGATCGGGATCCGGGCGCCGTTCGACTTCGGCGAGGGCAGCCCGCACTTCCTCTTCCACTTCGCGCTCCATGCGCTGCCATTCCTCGTCGTACAGGGCCGACGGCACCAGATACGATTTCAACCGCGGCAGCGGATCGCGCCCGTGTTCGGCGGCCAACAACTCCTGGCTCTTGTAGGCCTGCGAATCCTGGCCGGAATGGCCGCTCAGCCGCGGCACGCGCAGTCGCACCAGCGCGGGGGAGCGGTCGCCGCGCACCGCGTTGATCGCTCCGCTCAGGCAGCGGATGGTGTCGGCCGCGTCGGTGCCGTCACCGTCCCAGACGCGCAAGTTGCGGAACGAGGCGAGATTCTGAGCGATGTTGCCGCCCGGGGTCTGCCGGGTGCTGGGCACGGAAATCCCGAAGCCGTTGTCTTCAATGAAGAACAAAACGGGCAGGCGCTCCGTGGTGGCAATGTTCAGTGCCGACCAGAACCCGTTGGTGGCGGTCGAGGCTTCGCCGCCCAGCGCCACCGCCAGTGAGCCCTTGTAGCTGGACTGGCGCAGCTCGTCGCGGTAATACACGATGGCGCGGGCCCATCCCGCCGTGGTTGTGAACTGCGTACCTACGCCGCCGGCCATCGGCAACACGATAGGGCCCAGCTCGCCCGGCGGCCGGGGCAGGTTGTAGACGGCGCCAATGTCGCGGCCTTCGCTCACGCTGCCGGTCTTGGCCATGCCGCCGGCCAGCGCATCGGCAGCGCTGAGCCCCAGCGTGAGCAGCAGCGGGCGGGAGCGGTAATAACCGCTGGCGGCATCGTGGGGGCCCACCAGCATGGTGCCCAGCAGAATCTGGCCCAGCTCATGTCCGCGTGCGGAAAACTGATACGGCACTTTTTTCGGATAGAGTTCTGTCTCTTCCAGGTGATCGAGAGCCCGGGAAAGCATGGCGGTGCGCGCGATGCGTCGCCAGTTGAAGCGTGGATCGACTCCGGCGACCGGAACGTTGACCGGTGCGGTCGCCGGCGTGCCTGCACGGACCGGAGTTCGCGGCCTCACCGCCGCGGCCGCAGGCGCGGTGCCGACAGCCGT
>JBOGKK010000187.1:0-10372 GCA_050745425.1 Terriglobales bacterium | reverse complement strand
AAGTAACACGGGGCTGGTGACGATGGCAGGAAGGTGCCGTTGGCAAGATACCCGCCCGGAATCGCCACGTGTTGGCCGATCCGATAAAGTCCGGCGCGTGGGCGAAGCCAGAGCAGCAACGCCAGGGCCGTAACGTTTACACAAATCGCAAGCACGATGAGTACATTCGCGCCCCTGATTGCCATCCTCATCGGCGCGCTCCCGTCGCAGCAGTGGTCGGTTTGACCAAGGCCGCTTGCAACACGAGCTTCGCCTCCGCCTCCGGCGTGGGCGCTCGCGGAATCCAGGTCCCCGACGGGGCGCCGCTGCGGTAAAGCAGCGAGCCGCCAGACCCGTCGGCCAGCGCGAGGGCGTGCATCTCGTACAGGTCGAGATGGCTGAGCGCCGTGAACTGTCTGCCGGGTGCCGATTTTGTGCAGGCATCGCCGCTATCGCAAACACCCCAATAGCCGAACACGGGGCCCGTCGCCCGTGGGGGCCCGAGAAGCGTGATCACCTTGTCCCAATATGCAGCATCGCGCGCAGCGACCACGGCATGCACTACGAACACCAGCAGGCGCGACCTTCGGTCAAGGTCGATTCCGTACACACGCCGCGGCGCCTTGTGCGAAGCCGCGCTCAGGATGCCCACGAGACTGCCACTAGCGGGTGATTCGGCCCTTTCAACCGCGCTCGCGCGCATCGCGAGCTCTGCGTCTCGGTCGAGCCGGACAAAGAGCACAGCGCTCGCGGTGAGCAGCGCCAAGGCCCCCAGCGCCAATGCCAACTGCAGTCGAAGTCGCATTCGATGTGGGTCAGTCGGGGATGTAGGTGCCGCAGGCGTCCTGCTCCTGGCTGAGTTCGTTCCAAGCGCACGTGCACTCTTGATTGTTCGTGTTTTGGCCGCACTTCCCACCGGCGGTGCTATTGTCGTTGAAGTAGTACGTGCACGCGCCGCCGATACCACAGCCATCACCCTGCACGTGAGCGATCAAGCCGCCTGGGGCGGCCGCTATACCAAATACCGCAACCGCTAGCCCCATCATAATCACGTAGAAACGTATCCTCATGGCTCCCCCTTTCAGCAGGACCGCACGGTCTGCGGCGGCCCGGCGAATCTCTGTCAGTCCGGTTTCACGTCGCAGGATTGCTGCGTCTCGCCCCCGCAGCCACAGTTACCGTTGGTAATCCCGCAGTTGTTTTTGCTCTGCTTGCCACCGTTATAGTAAGAGCAAGTTACAGTACTGTTCTTGCACCCTCCGCCCGAGGCCCAGCTCGGACTCGCAGTCGCGAAAAAAACCAGCAAAAACAACCCGATCGATGAGCCGACGAACGGAATGGCAGCACGGCGTAGTTTCTTCATCCCCCCCCTCGACACCCACTGTATTACTTGCGTGGTGCGATATGCAAGCGCGCCCCGTGCACGAAAGTTGTTGATCGTCGGCAACGGTTGCGGTGGCGTGCTGGGCGGGTGCTGCCCGCGCTTACTGAGCGAAGCCGCGCCGTGGACCCGTTCGGGCGGAACGGGTCCACGCGCGAGAGCAGACCAGGCAGGGCGAGGTTAAGGGCGGGCCTCGCCCATGAAAGAGCCGGTCTGCGTTGTGTTGTTTCTATCGGAACAAAACAACTAGACAAAAGTGTGACATTGCCGATTTTATTTTCTCCCGCCGGCCCATGTGAACTTGACGCCGAGCCGTGCGCCAATGCGTGGCGCCGGGTAACCGATCACTTCCTGATAGGCGTGGTCCAGCGCATTGTCGATGGCAGCCAGCAGTTGCCAGCGCGGCGAGAGGCGCCACGACCCGCTCAGATCCAAAACGCCGTAGGCCGGTTCGAGATTGTGGTTGGGCAGCAGCATGGTGTTGCCGAAACCGGCATCCGTCAGAAACGTACTGTCGTCGCGGCGGCTCATGAAGTAGGCCGAGGCGACGCCGGTATAACGGCCACGCGCATAGACGGCCTCGATGCTGCCCGATTGCGGAGGCACGCGGAAGGGCCGCTCGCCCACCAGCGGTGCAAAGGCGCCAATCGGAATGCCCGGGAAGCTGGGATTAATAGCCGGCGCCAGGGCGTCAAAGGAATAACTGCGCAGCACGCGTGCCGAGGTTGCCGTATAGTTGCCGCGCAGCCGCCAAGCTGGCGAAAGCTGAACCTGGCCTTCCAGCTCCACCCCGCGGGCGCGCTCGTCGAGCGAGTTGTACTCGCCTCCATAAATCGCAGCGGCCACCACCGAAGCCGGAAGACCTAGCGCCGGCAAGGCACTCTGCGGAACATCTTCGACGAGGTCGTAATAGCGCTGATCGAACAGCGTCGCGCTCAGCCGTGCGCGGCCGGAGGCGAGATCCTGATCGACGCCCGCATCGAAATCGCGGCTGCGCTGCGGCCGCATGGGGTGCAGATTGTAGTTCTGGATCAGCGCCGAGCCACCCGGCACACCCTGCAATTCGTCGTAGAGCGAAAATTCCTCTTCTTCGAGCGATGGATCTTTCAACCCTTCGCCGGCACTGGCACGCAGCCGCGTTGCACCCCAAAAGCCCTGGCCGAGATGAGGGTAGAACGCCACGCTCGCCTGCGGATCGACGGTGACGCCAAAGGGCGTATTGCGATCCACGGCAATACCGCCATTGAGGAAGAGCCGTCTCGCCACCGCGCCGTTGAGCACCACGTAGGCGCCGTGATCATGGCGGCTGAGGGCCTCATTCGAGCTTAGCCCGCGCTCGTTGTAGTAACGATAACCCTCAATCAGGCTCCAGCCGCGCCCCAGGTCGAGCTTCGACCTCCAGTCCAGATCGCGCCGATGCGTATCCGAAGGGCTGCGCTCGGGAAACGAGGAGGCAAAGTCAAGAATCGCCTGACCGTGCACACTGTAGCCGTTGGCGCCGGTGAGGGTGACGGGAAGCCCGTCGTAATCCCCGAAGCCGTCGGGCACGCCTTCCGGCCCCGGCACCACGCTTTGCAGGTCTACGCGCGCATCGGCGTAGAGCAGGCTCTGGTGCCAGGCCGGCGTGACCTGCTGCTGCACGCTCAGGCTCGAATAGGTCTCGCCCTGGCGTTTGAACGTGCCTTGCCCGAGGCCATAGAACAAAATCCCGCCGGGCTCACCATCGTTTTCAAAAATCCGCTGCACCTGCAAGCGCAGCTCCGCCGGCCGCGCACTCCAGGGTGTGGTTACGCGCCAGCCAAGGTCAGCGCCGTAGGTGTTGTCACGGAACTTGTCGCCGGGAATTTGATTGTGTGTATCCAGATAGCCGTAGCGGAGTGCGTAGTCGAAACCGCCATGAAAGCCGAGCAGTTGATTGCTTTGCATCACAGTGGAATAGGCGCCCGCTTGCGTGGTGCTATCGAACTCCGGCCCGCGGACCTGATCCCCGCGCCGGGTCGAGATGGCGATGACGCCGGCAGCGGCGTCGGAGCCGTAGATCACGCTATCGGGTCCGCGCAGAATCTGCACCTGCGCCAGGCCGGCCGGCAGCAGCGTGGAAAAATCGTAGCCGCCGAGATCGATGCGTTGTATCGGCACGCCGTTCAACAGAACTTTGGTGAAGTCCGAAGGCGCCCCACGCAAAAAGACCGAGGTGACAGCGCCCGTCTCACCGCTTTGCACCACGCCCATTCCTGGCTGCAGGCGCAGGGCAGCTACAGCTTGCATGGGGTTCAGGCGGCGGAGCGCTTGCGACGAAATAGTTGCGGTAGCATTGCCGACCTGCGCCGCCGGAAGGCTCAGGCCGGTGGCCAAAACCGTGACCGAAATCCGTGTTGGTGCAAGGCCGAGCACAAGCGGCGCCGGATGGAGCGAGAGTCGCTCGCTGGCCGGCGCCAGGCCGGCGCGCGCTGCCTGCAAGGTGACCGCGCCCGCCACTTGCGCCAGCTCATAGCGGCCGGTGGCGCCGGTTTCAGTTTTGGCGAGTACGGCACCGCTGGCCGATTGCAGCGTCACGCTGGCACCGGCGACGGGACGACCGAGCGCGTCCTCAACGACGCCAGCGATTTTCGAGGGGTTAGTTTGGGGCACAGCGGTGATGGCCACCGCCAAAATGAGCAGCAAGCAGCGAAGCCGCACTGCGAACCGAGCCTTTCCGGACTGACCCGCGTCAGCCAGAGAGCCAACCCGCCTGACCGAAGGCGGTCAAGCCTAAAACTCTGGGCAGGTCTCCTGACTCGCGGCTTCTCGCGTTGCGAGGGCGGCTTCGGGCCTTCCCCAGGCTTGCGCCTGAGTGGCTGGTACCGAAGCGCCTTAACCGCTTACAGTGGCGGGGCCGTGCGGGCTTTTCACCCGACTTCCCTTTTCAATCCCGCAGTGGGATCACCCAAAGTAGAACGATGCCATCATAGCAGATAAGGGGACACAGCAATCATGCGTAAGTGGATCATCGGTTTCGCCGCGCTCACCTTTGTCGCGGCAGCATGGGCGGCGGTAAAACCGGCGCCGTTTCAGTTGGTAGCCAAAAGCTCGGTCAGCTACAAATCGAAGGCCAACTTCCCGGTGACCAGTCCGGAACTGCGCCCCGACCATCACGACAACAGCTTCAGCAATCCGCACGCCGGCACCTACCACATCCTGCTCATGGCCGGGCCGCGGCAAAACATGTTCTCGTTCCGTGTGGGCGAACTCACCAACCCCATCATCCGTGTGCCGTTGGGTTCGCGCCTTACGCTCAACGTCGTCAACGTGGATGACGACATGGTTCACGATCTTTACATCACCTCGCACGCGCCGCCCTACGGTCAGGTGGTGCACGCGACCGCGATTGGCAGCCCGATTCTGCGCCCCTATAAAGGCACCCGGTACCACGCCGCAACTCTTGTGCTCAAGGCGCAGCACCTGGGCACCGCCTACTATGTCTGCACCGTGCCCGGCCACGCCAAAAAGGGCATGTGGGGCAAGATCGAGGTTACGCACTAGGGCATCCTGCGGGCCTCAATGCGGCCAAAGCCTGCGCCGGCGCCGCATGCTTTCGGCGGCGCGGACCTGGTGTTCGTCCATGCCGAGATAGTGCGCGATTTCGTGCCAGAGCGTCTGCTCCACGGATCGTTCCAGTTCCTCGCGGCTGTGCGCGCGGCGTTCGTGCGGCCGCTGGAAGATGGTGATGCGATCGGGCATGCGAAACAGGTCGAAGCTGCTGCGTTGAGTCAGCGGCTGGCCCTCGTACAGCCCCAGCAAGGTGCTGCCGGGCGGAACGCCGCGCTCGCTGAGTTGTGCGGGTGTGGGCTCATCCTCAACGACTACCGCGATGTTCTGCATGCGCTGCCGGAACTCCTCGGGGATGTTGCGGAACGCCCGTTCCACGATCTGATCAAAATCGGGTACATGCATGGCTGGCGCTACCCCGCATCGTGAAAGATAATACCGAGCGTGTGGCGATGACCGCTGCGCACCACGCTCACGCCGTGGCGCATCTGCACCCGGTAAAAGCCGCGCACGCCGTGCGTGGGGCGCTCGCGCACGGCAAAAATCACGCCGTCGCCCCGGCGCAGGGGCACCACCATCGCGCGCGACTGCAGGCGCGGCCGCTGTTCGGTCATCACAAACTCGCCGCCGGTGAAGTCTTCTCCGGGCTCGGCCAGCAGAACCGCAAGCTGCAGAGGAAACACATGTTCGCCATAAACGTCCTGATGCAGGCAGTTGTAATCGCCCTCGCCATAGGCGAGCAGCAGGGGGGTTGGCTCGCGCTGCCCGGCGCCATGACAGCGCGCGCGGAATTCCCCGAGCGTATCCGGAAAGCGAACCGGACTGCCCATCGCCTCCTGCCAGCGGTTGGCAATGGGCACGAGTGCGGCATAAAAGCCGGTCCGCAATGCCTGCACCAACGGCGGCAGCGGATCGGCAAAGTACTTGTATTCGCCGCGCCCGAAACCGTGCCGTGCCATCACGACGTGGCTGCGGAAAAGCTGGTCCTGTGTAAACATTGCGGTCACGGCGCGGCATTCGGAGGCGGTCAGCAAGCCGGACACGATCGTCTGCCCTTGCTGGTCCAACTCCACCGCCGCAGCGGTCCGGTTGTACTCCGCCGCCGGCTTCATCGCACCTGCTCGCGTTGCAGCAAGTTCTGCTTGCGCTCCGTGCCCCAGCGGTAACCGGCAAGATCGCCATCGCTGCGTACGACGCGGTGGCAAGGCACGGCGACAGCCAGCTTGTTGCGGGCGCAGGCGCGCGCGACGGCACGGCCAGCGCCGGGCATGCCCAGCCGCCGCGCCAGTTCACCGTAACCCAGGCGCGTCCCCGCCGGAATGCGCCGCAACGCCTGCCACACACGGCGTTCGAACGCCGTACCCTGCAAATCGAGTGGCAGCGCGTGCGCTGCCGCAGGGGCCTCCACCAGCGCGATGACATCGCGCAATCTCCGTTTCATGGCGGCTCCGCCCGCCTCAATGCGCGCACGGGGAAATAGCCGCCGCAGTTCGACCTCCAATTGCGCCGGAGGATCGCCCAGCAGAATGGCGCACACACCGCGCTCGCTCTCCGCCGCCAGGACGCAGCCCAGCGAGCTCGATCCGCAGGCAAAGGTGATGCGTCCGCCCGTGCCGCCCCTGCGGAAGCGCGCCGGGAGCATGCCCAGCGCCCGATCCGCGGCGGCATAGAAACGCCCGCTGGAGTTGAACCCGGCTTCGTAGAGGGCGCTGGTAACGGAAGGGCCGCGGCGCAGACTCTGGCGCACCCGCGCCTCGCGTGCGGCCGCCGCCCAGGCTCGCGGCGTAAGCCCGGTAGCCGCCCGGAACTTCTGCCGCCCCGCTAATGGTGCCGCGCGGCCACGCTCCAAGGCCCGGCATGCGGCCACAATGGCCGCATCGACACGCGTCTCCGCATCGGGATGGCAGCGCCGACACGCTCGGAACCCGGCCGCACGCGCCGCCGCGCCATCCCCGTAAAAACTGACTTGTTCCGGCCGCGGCCGGCGCGCCGCGCACGAAGGACGGCAATACACCCCGGTCGAGCGCACGGCGTATACGAACTGACCGTCGGCGCGGGCATCGCGCGCCAGCACCTGCCGCCAGCGAACATCAAGCATGGGCGTTGCGTTCATGACTCAACCCTACCCGCGCGCCGCGTGCGCGCACATCCCGCTTTTGCCCTGCAAACTTCAGGGGCGATGCTGGGCATCCAGAAACCGCCGCAGCCGGTCCACGCTGCGCGTACGCCCCAACACCAGCAGACTTTCGAGCAACGGTGGCGAAGCGGTTTTTCCTGTGATCAGCGCCCGTAGCAGCATGAATACCTCCTTGGCGCTCCAGCCCTGCGCCACCGCCAGCGTCCGCAGAGCGGCTTCCATGGCGGCATGTTCCCAAACGACGGTTTCGAGCGCCGTCAGCAGCTCGCCCGCCATCCCGAGCGTTTCCGGCAGATCGTGTTTTTTGGGCAAAAACACCTCCAGCGGAGGCTGCACCTGCGCCAGAAAAAAGAAATCGGTCAGGTCAAAGAATTCACCCAGCGTTTCAATGCGTTCCTGCACCAGCGGCGCAATGCTCTTCAGGTAGGCGTCGGGAAACACCGCCGCACGCACGGAAGCCAGAAATTCCTCTGGCGACAGCGCGCGCAGATACAAGCCGTTCAGCCAGCGCAGCTTCTCCAAATCGAATACAGGCCCGCCGAGCCGAATCTTTTCGAACTCGAACTGAGCAATCATATTGTCGAGGGAGAACTTCTCCGCGCCAGGCTCGTCCGGCACCGGCATGCCGCCGCCCAGCAAGCCCAGAAAATTCACCACGGCCTGCGGCAGAAAACCGGCCTCGCGGTAATAGATCAGCGACACCGGATTCTTGCGCTTGGAAATTTTCGACTTGTCTTTGTTGCGCAACAGCGGCATGTGGCGGAAGCGCGGCAGCGGCCAGCCGAAGGCCTGATACAGCAACACGTGCTTGGGCGTGGAGGAAATCCACTCCTCGGCCCGGATCACGTCGGTGATACCCATGGCATGGTCATCGACGACGTTGGCGAGGTGATAGGTCGGGAACCCATCGGACTTCAGCAACACCTGATCGTCGACGTTCTGATGATCGAAGGTAATGTCGCCACGCAGCTCATCGCGAAAGGTGGTCGAACCCGGCTGCGGCACGTGCAACCGCACGGTGAACGGCTCACCTGCGGCGAGCTTGTCCGACACCTCGGCCGCACGCAAGCGGCAGCAGGTGCGATCGTAGCGCGGCGGCTCTTTGGCCGCGGCCTGTTGCCGCCGCATTTCTTCCAGCCGCTCGGCGGTGCAGAAGCAGTGGTAAGCGTGCCCAGCCTCGAGCAACTGTGCGACCGCCTGGCGATACAGTTCCGTGCGCTCGGATTGCCGATACGGCCCAAACGGTCCACCTTTATCCGGACCTTCGTCCCATTCGAGGCCGAGCCAGCGCAGCGCCTCGAAGATCATGCGCTCGCTGGTGGGGACAAAGCGCGTGCGGTCAGTGTCCTCGATGCGGAGCACAAACTGGCCGCCGCGCTGACGCGCAAAAATCAGGTTGAGCAGCGCCATGTAGGCGGTGCCGACATGAGGATCGCCGGTGGGGCTGGGCGCAATGCGAACACGAACCGGGCCATGGGGATTCACCCATATAGTTTATCGGAGGGACTCGCTTAGAGACTGCTTCTTGCGTAGCGCCCGAAGCTTTGCCGCAGCCACGGTCGCGTGAATTTGCTTCAAGCAAACTCGGCTATGCTTAACGCAAATTGTTTTGTGTGAAGTACGCTCTATGCAACCAGCAACACCGGAAAAACTGCCGATACAAAGCCTGGCTTGGGAAGCGCTGATCCCGAGAATCGGAATGGCCAATCGTGCCATTGCGCGATACGACGGGTTGTTGGCTGGCCTGCGCAACCCCGACATCTTGTTGTCACCGATGACGAAGCAGGAGGCGGTGCTGTCATCCAGGATTGAGGGCACGCAAGCCACTCTCGGGGATGTGCTCAAGGCGGAGGCTGGCGAACAACCCGGTGAAGCTTCGCGCCAGTTGGACGTTGTTGAAATCGTCAACTACAAGCTCGCGCTGCAGCGCGCCGAGCATGAGCTGCTGGTTCGCCCATTTTCGCTCAACCTATTGAAGACCATGCATGCGATCCTGCTCGACAGCGTCCGCGGGACAACAAAGGGCGCGGGGACGTTCGCAGAATCCAAAATTGGATCGGCCGCCCCGGCACCACTATGGACCATGCCGATTTCGTCCCACCCGCACCGCAGCAACTTCCGCAGCACCTCGACGCCTGGGATCGCTACTACCACGCAGACTCCCCGGACAGCCTCGTTCAACTGGCGATCGTGCATGCCCAATTTGAATTCCTACATCCGTTCCTCGATGGAAACGGCCGCCTCGGCCGCCTCCTGATTCCGCTTTTCCTCTTCGAAAAAAAGCTGCTCACTCGGCCGGCGTTCTACTTGTCGAGCTACCTCGAACGCTATCGTGAGGCGTATGTTGGACGCCTGCGGGCAATCGGGCGTGAACCGAACGCCTGGCAAGCGTGGTGCGAATTCTTTCTCGATGCCGTTATCGCCCAGGCAGAGGCAAATGCGGAGCAGGTACGCCAGGTGCAGTCGCTTTATGAGCTGTACAAACAACGCGCCGCCGAAACTACGCATTCCGAATTTGCCGCTGCCCTGATCGATGCTATTTTCGAAGGTCCGATATTCAGTACCACGCAGGTGTCACAGCGGCCCGGGATGCCAAGCCGCAGCGCCGTGCTGGCGCTGCTCGACCGGATGCTGACCGCTGGAATGCTCCAAATACTAGAACCGGCCCGGGGGCAGCGGCCACAACTGTGGATTTGCAGCGAGCTGCTGGCACTTTGCGAACGATAAGAATGTGCGCGGCTTAGTTTGCCGGGGTGGCTCGCCACGCTTCCTCAGGTCGCCCCCGTTGGTCGCTCAGCAGCTACAATCGTTCGATGTACACGCTGCGCACCACGCTTTGCGCTGGGCATCGCTGCTTCTGGCTGCGACGATGTGGCTGGGTGCCCAAGCGCCCGCAAGCCCCACCCTTGCCACCGTGCCTTTCACCAGCAGGCTGATGGCGGCACGGGAGCCGTTCGACATCATTTTGCCGGCGGGCTATGGCACCGGCGCGAGACGCTACGCGGTGCTGTACCTGCTGCACGGGCTGGGCGGGCACTACGGCACTTGGATGAAGAACACGAAAGATATGACCGATGATGCGCCGTATCCGCTCATCATCGTGATGCCCGAAGGCGGAGACGGTCCAATCCTTGCTCGCAGCCGCGCCCAGGGCGCAGCTCCCGTTCCTGTTCGTCAGTTGTGGCACCGAGGATCCGCTCCTGCAGGTCAACCGTGCTTTTTCCAGGCTGCTCGATCGCGACCACATTCCCCACGAAAACATCGAACAGCCCGGCGCACATAGCTGGACGCTTTGGAAGCAACAGCTCCCTGGCGTCCTGCGGCTCCTCGCAGCGCGCTGGCGCCTG
>JBOGKK010000186.1:0-5732 GCA_050745425.1 Terriglobales bacterium | reverse complement strand
GGTCTTTCCTGCCTCCGCTGGTATCTGCTCCTCGTCATTGGCTGCAACTTAATTCCCACCGCCTTTCTGCACGAGTTCGGAGTGCGGTCGCATCAGTACGCCTACGCCTACTACGCTTGCGATCTTGCGACAACCATCTTGGGCTTCTTGGTGCTGGCGCGGCTCGTTGAGCTTGCTTTCGAAAAATCCTCGCTGAAACTTCCGCGGCTTCGCCTCGTCACAATTCTCCTGTTTACCGGCGTTACCGTCGGCAGCGCAGCCGTCGTATATCTCTCGCGTGGTAGCCTCTCTACCGGCACCTTCGGTGCCGCCATGGACCAGAACTTCTCCTTCCTGGGGATGGTTTTGGCGATCGTCCTGTTCGT
Source organism: Terriglobales bacterium (assembly GCA_050745425.1). Lineage (GTDB taxonomy): Bacteria > Acidobacteriota > Terriglobia > Terriglobales > SCQP01 > SCQP01. The sequence continues at coordinate 5,367 of JBOGKK010000186.1, read as the reverse complement.
CGGCATGAACGCGATGTTCGTCCAGGGCCTGCGCTTCCGCCGTGTCGTACTTGCCTTCAGCATCATGTACAGCGCGGACGCAATCGTCTACTCAATTGAAGCCATCGCCCCTGGCCTGCTTCACACCATCGGTGTATATGTGATTCCCGCGATCAGCGTGGGCACGATTGCCCTGCTGGCATACTCGCTGTGGGTTCCTGAGAAGGCGCCGCGCGTGCGGCCTGAAAAAATTCGCGCTCGGCTGGCGCAACTGGAGGGCCGGGCATGATCTTCAACTCCATGACCTGGCAAGTCGCGCTGCTGATCGCGGCCTTCTGTGGCCTGCTGTACTCGGCGATTTCGTTTGCGCACAGCCAAACCAAGCACGCGGAGATGGAGAACCTGGAGCGCATGTACGCGGCCGGCTTGCTGAACGATGTGCCCGCAGGGCGCCTGGTGGAGACCTACAAATTCCTGGACCAGAAGCTGACCTATCTGGCTCCCGCCGTTTGCCTGCGCCGCGAGTTGTGGTTGCGGCCCTATTCGCGCGCAATTCGCTGTCTGCGCTGGATGTTCCCCTGTCCCCTGTTCGACAACGAGATGCGGCATCTGAACGCCGTCCAGGCACGCCATTACTGGATCGCCATGGACCGCTACGACGAATACACCCGCGCCTAGAGCAAAAACAGCTCTGCTGTAGCATCCCCGACCGTACCGCCTGCGGCTTTGACTCCAGGAAAAGCCGCACGCAATCGCCCGAAGCTTGCTACACCGACGCTGTTTTTGCTCTAACGCTACCGCTCCGCCGCGGCAATCGCCTTCACGTCGATGCCATGCCGCTTGATCTTTTGATTCAGCGTTGATACCGGAATCTGGAATCGCTCGGCGGCTTCGGTCTGGCGGCCGTGGGTCTGCTGCAGCATGTCCAGGATCAGGCGGCGTTCGTAGTCATCCACCTGGCCGAACAACGATTGTGGGTTGCCATGGGCAGCAGAGAAACTGCGGCCGCCGGTGATCCCTTCGGGCAACAGATCGCAGCCGATCAGCGCATCGCTCGACAGCACCACCGCGCGCTCGATCACGTTTTCCAGCTCGCGCACGTGGCCGGGCCAGCTGTAATCGAGCAGCGCGCGCAGCGCGTCGGCGCTGAGCTGGCGCGCCGCCATGCCGTTTTCGGCGGCATAGCGGACCAGAAAATGCTCGACCAGCAGCGGAATGTCCTGGCGCCGGTCGCGCAGCGGCGGCAGCGTCAGCGCGAGCACGTTCAGGCGGTAGAACAGATCTTCGCGGAACTTGCCTTCGCTGACCTGGCTTTTCAGGTTGACGTTGGTGGCCGCAATGACGCGCACATCGACCTGCACTTCATCGACCGAGCCCAGCCGCATAAAGCGCCGGTCCTGCAGGACGCGCAGGATTTTGGCCTGCGTCTCCAGGCTCATATTGCCGATCTCATCGAGGAAAATCGTGCCGTGATCGGCAACCTCAAACAGGCCTTTTTTGGGCGCGATGGCGCCGGTGAATGCACCGCGGACGTGGCCAAACAGCGTCGACTCCAGCAGATCGGACGACATGCTGCCGCTGTTGACCGGCACAAACGGCGCCTCCGCCCGCGGCGAGCTGGCGTGTATGGCCTTGGCAATGACTTCCTTGCCGGTGCCGCTTTCCCCTTGCAGCAGCACCGTCGAGCGGCTGGGGGCAACCTGGGCGATCCAGTCAAACACGTGCAGCATCGCTTCGCTTTTGCCGATGATGTTGTCGAAGCTGTAGCGCTCCTTCAGGGCGCGTTTCAGCTGCAGATTTTCCTGGCTGACGCGCGCCGCGGCGATCGCCGCGCGCACATCGGAAAGCAGCTTGTCGTTGTTCCATGGCTTCTGCAGAAACGTCTGCGCACCCGCCCGCATCGCCTCCACCGCCAGCTCCACCGTCGCGTATGCAGAAATCATGATCACCGGAACGGATGAAACTTCCCGCAACCGGCGCAGCAAATCCAGACCCCCCGAAGGACGCGTCTTCACGCCCCCCGCCGGCAGGGCAACGTCCAGCAACACCAGATCGAAGACGTCGCTCTGAAATGCCTGCCAGCCCTCATCGGCATTGTTGGCTGTGGTGACCTCGAAGACTTCCTCGAAACCCGGGGCAAGGCGGAAGAGAGCTTCCAGGCTTTCGCAAATCGCCGGCTCGTCATCGACGATCAGAATTCGGCTGGCAGCGAGCCCGTGCGCCGGTGCAGCCGTTACAGGCGGATTGGCAAGTGAAGCCATAATGCTCTAGACGGCTGCCGTCGCGGGAGTGCGCTGCGGCGCCCACCGCGGCAGCTCGATGTGAAAGACCGCACCGCGGCCCGCTTCACTGGCAACCTGGATCGAACCGCCGTGCTCTTCGATAATCCCGTAAGTGACCGCCAACCCCAGACCCGTCCCTGTACTCATGCTACTCCCGCTGCTGCCGCTCGCGCCGCCATGGCTGAGGTTGCGGGCTGGTTTGGTGGTAAAAAAGGGATCGAAAATCCGATGATGGAGCTCCGCCGGGATCCCTTCGCCGGTGTCGGCCACCTCGACCCAGGCGTGCGCCTCCCCGTCCGTGCCCGTGGTGAGACGCAGCGTGCCGCCTTGCGGCATGGCATCGCGCGCGTTGAGGACGAGGTTCAGGAATACCTGCTGCAGCTTGCCTCCATCGCCCATGACTTTGATGTCTTCCGGGTACAACGCTGCAATAACGTGAATTCCGGCGCTGCGCAGCGGATGCTCGACCAGCGCCAGCGTATCGCGCACCACGCGGTTGATCTCCACCGGCTGCAGCGGCGCCCCGGCATTGCCGGAGGAGCTCCGCGCCCCCATGCGCGAAAAGTTCAGCAGGTTGGCGATGATCTCTGAGGCGCGGAAGGTCTGGCGCGTGATGGTATCCAGCACCGCTCCGCGCGGATCTCCGGCCGGGGTCTGTTTGGCCAGCAATTGCGTGTAGCTGGAAATCACCGCCAGAGGCGTGTTGACCTCGTGGGCCACGCCCGCCGCCAGCAGGCCGACCGAACGCAGCCGGTCCGCCTGAATCAGGCGCTGCTCCATTTCCACCTCGCTCGTCACGTCGCTGAGCAGCACGATGTGCCCGACGCGCTCGAAGCGGCTGGTCACCAGCGGAGCCATGGCGAAATTGACGATCTTGGCGTCGGGACCCGCCGTCATGCGGAATTTGTGCTGGCTGTGGATGCCGCCGCGCGCCGCCGCCGTGCCAAACTCATGCGCAAACCCTGCTCCCAGCAGTTCCACCAGCGGACGGCCCAGCACCGCAGCCCGTGGGAGCGCCGACAGTACTTCCATTTGCGCATTCCAGCTCTCGACCCGGCCGTCGAGACCGGTGGCCACGATGCCGACCTGAATGCTCTCGACGATGTTCTCGTTGAAGTCCTTGAGCCGCTCGTATTCGCTCGCCTTGCGGCGCAAGGTCGCGTACAGGCGTGCGTTCTCGACCGCTATGGCGACATTTCCGGCCAGCGCCGCCACCAGATCGAGGTCATCACCGCTCAGAAACTCGCCTGCGCTGTTCTTGCCCAGGCCGATGATCGCCACCGTCCGCCCCTGGCATTGACAAGGCAGAAAATAGTGCAGACCCAGGCCGCCCACCGCCGGCTCCCGGAACAATCGCGTCGCGCCCGGCACGCGGAAATGCTCGTCCAGAAAGCTCGTGTCCGCTGCCTCTGCCCCTGGCCTGCGGGCGCGCGCCAGCGCGAAATGATCGCCCGCCTCGCTGGCCGCAAGAAACAGAGCGACCTGGTCGACTTCGAGCGTTTGCGCCAGCCGGTCGGGGACCAGCCGCAGCAGGTTTTCCAGATCCGGCTGTTCGTTGATCTGGCGCCCGAAATCCATGAGCGTACGCCGGAAGTCGTAGCGCTCGCGGTAGAACAGACGGTCGAGGCGCTGCTGCAACCAGCGCTTGACCGGCTCGAACAGAACCGCAGTGACCAGAATGGCCAGCAGCCATCCTGCCCAGCCCCACGCCGGCAACCGGCTGTGAATCAGAATGCCCGCTACTCCGATCACCGCCCAGTAAACCGCCACCACCAGCATGGTAGCCAGCGTATAAACCACGCCCCGGCGGAACACTATCTCGGCTTCGAGCAGATGGTGCCGCCAAATCGCGTAGGCAAATGCCAACGGCACCAGAATCAGCGACACAATCGAGAGATTGGCAAAACGCGGCAGCGCCGTCCCCGCCGCATACGGAACGATGTAGAACGCCAGAAACGGCACGATCGCCAGCAGCGTGCCGCGCGCCATGACCCTGGCCTGCGTGGCTACTCCGGCTTCACCCGCATCCAGACGCGCGCGCCGGTAGAACAGCACCACCGCGCCCAGAAAATACGCCGCCAGCAGCAGGTAGGCGGCGCCGTCGAGTACCCCCTGCGTGGCGCTCACGCTCACCGGCAGCCAGATCGCGCCGGTGGCAAGAGAAACCTCGGCCAGTCCAACCAGCAGCGCCGGTGCATAGATCACAACCCGCACCAGCCGCGCCGCCCTGCCGGTGGCGTCCCCTTGCCCCGGAAAGCGCCAGGCAAACTCCAGCAGCAGGCATGGCGCCAGCAGCAGTGCCGTTTCATTCGCCCAGAAGATCACCTGGTCAAAAGCGTTGAACTTGCCGGTGAAGTGAAACGAGAACAGAACAAAGGATGCCAGACAGAACAGATAAAACAGCAGCGCCTGCGGCGCCGACCGCCGCCGCGAGAACACAAACAGCCCCATCACCAGAAACAGCAGGCCCATGATATCCAGGAACGTATAACGGCCGAGCGGCGGATGCGTGGCGTGCGCATGCACCGCAACCGAGACCAGCTCTCCATTGCGGACGACGGTATAGGTGAGCGCACCCCCAATGCCCGCGCCGTAAAGCTGCTGCTCGACCGCGCCCGCGCTCGCAACCAGATGACCGTCAATGGCAACCAGAACGTCACCTTTTGCCAGCGGCTGCGCAGAAAATGCCGGATCGGCCGCGGTAGCCTGCAAGCCTGCGGTCGTGCGCTGCCAGAGCACACCATCGGTGGGCTGGCGATAGAGCCAGTCCTGGCGTACATTCAGCAGCGCCAGGATGACCAGCGTCAGCGTCAGCAGCGCCAGCGCAGCAGTAGTAAACCGCCACCCCGGCCGATTTTGTATGCTCTCCACCACGTGACCGAAATCGTGATCAGCTTTCAGAACGAAATCGTCAGCCCGCCGCGCAGCGAGCGCGCCGACTGCACCAGGTACAACGTTTGCCCATCCGGCGCCAGCACCGGAATATAGCCTTGCGCCAGCAGGTTGTGAATTTCGACCAGGGCCGCTAGTTTGCCGCCCACACCAAACACACCCGGTAGCGGCTGCCGCAAAAAGATATTGGCGTAGGAGTTGCCCTGGGTGAAGC
>JBOGKK010000185.1:0-4647 GCA_050745425.1 Terriglobales bacterium | reverse complement strand
GCCTTCGACATGGCCTTGCAGCATGTGGCCGCCCAGTGGATCGCCTACGCGCAGCGGCGGCTCGAGATTGACCCGGGTGCCTTTGGCGTAGCCGCCAAGCGAAGTTTTCGCCAGCGTTTCTTCGCTCAGGTCGGCGGCAAACACCCCGCCGCGCTTGCTGAGCAGCGTCAGGCAGCAGCCGTTGACGGCGATGCTGTCACCCTGCTTCATGCGCCGCAGCATTGATGCTGGCGCAGTGATTTCAATGCGCGCGCCCGCGCCTTTGTGAACCAGAGACTTCACTTGCCCGGCGGCTTGCACAATTCCGGTAAACATACGTTTTCTAGTCTGCCAGATAGGCTTCGATCATCAGGTCCGGGCCCACGCTCTCGCTCACCAGGGCTCCGCTCACAGCGCGGTGCAGCTCGCCGTCGAAGGCAGCCAGCGGCACGCCGGCATTGCCCAGCAGCAGCGGCGCCTGAAACAGAATGAGCTTGTCGACCCAGCCGCCCGTCAGCATGGCGCCGTTGACGGCGGCGCCGCCCTCGAGCAGCACGGAAAGAATTTGCTCGCTTCCCAGGCGAGCGAGCACGGCCGCCAGGTCGACCTTGCCATGGTCTTCGTTCGGTAGCGTGAGGATGCGTGCCCCGCACTTTTCCACTGCTTTTTGCTGCTCGGCTGTGCCGGTGGCGTGGCAAACCAGCAAATCGGCATGGCGGCGCGCGCCCTTGACGATCTGTGCCGTGTTGGGCAGGCGCAACTGGGTGTCGAGCACGACGCGCAGCAGTGGGCGCCGGCGCGGCAGCTTGGTGCGATCGGTGAGCAGGGGATCATCGCTGATCACGGTTCCGATGCCCGTCATCACCGCGTCAACCTGATGGCGCAACATCTGCACGCGGTCGCGTGAGGGTTGCGAGCTGATCCATTTTCGGCCCGCGCCGGCAATGCGTCCATCGAGGCTCACCGCTGTTTTCAAGGTGACGAAAGGCAGGCCGGTGCGGATCCATTTGCTGAAGTCTTCGTTCAGCCGCCGCGCTTCGCGTCCCAGGCAATCGGTTTCAACCTTCACGCCGGCCGCGGCCATCCGTTCGATGCCGCCCCCGCTGACCTTGGGATTGGGGTCGCGCTGCCCGATCACTACCCGCGCAATGCCTGCCGCGATGACGGCCTCCGCGCACGGCGGCGTGCGGCCGGTATGGCAGCACGGTTCGAGGTTGATATAAAGCGTCGCGCCGCGCGCCGCTTCTCCTGCTTCGGCCAGCGCCAGCACCTCGGCATGGAGTTTTTCCTCGTAGCGATGCGAGCCGCGGCCCACGATACGGCCGTCGCGCACGATGACCGCACCCACGCGCGGATTCGGCGACGCCAGCGCCGTGCCCTCGGCCGCCAGCCGCAGCGCCTCCCGCATGAAATCGAGATCTTCCAGCCGATACATTGCTTTTGGAATGCTATCATCGGGCGCATGGGTGAGCTTTCGGTGAGCGACTATAACGCGCTGGTGGAAGAAATCGTGGCGGCCGTGCGTCCGCGGCCGAAAGCCGTGGGTAGCTTGGCTGCCGCCATCGAGAGCACGTTGCTGGCTCCCGATGCGACCGCTGCGCAGATTGAGGCTCTGTGCGATCATGCGGCTGCGGCAGGCATGGCCGCCGTGTGTGTCGCTCCGGTGTGGGTGGCGCTGGCGGCGGAACGGTTGCGCGCCACGTCGGTACTGGTGGTGACGGTCATCGGGTTTCCGCTGGGTGCATCCCTGGGATCGGTCAAGTTGTATGACGCCGCTGAGTGCCTCAAGCTCGGCGCGGATGAGCTTGACGTTGTGATCAACCTAGGCGCACTGAAGTCGGGCAACGATGCCCGGGTGCAGGGCGAGCTGGCAGCGGTTACGGCCTTGGCACGAGCAGCGGGCGGGCGGGTGAAGGCCATTCTGGAAATGGGCCTGCTTTCACCCGGTGAGCTGGAACGTGCCTGCGCGGCAGCGCTCGCGGCCGGCGTGGATTTTGTCAAAAATGGCACGGGTACGGGCCGTGGCGACGCTACGCCCGAAGGCATCGCGCGCTTGCGCACCCTTGTGGGTACACGCACGCGCATCAAGGCCGCCGGTGGTATCCGCACCGCTGCTCAGGCGCGCGCTCTGCTTGCCGCCGGTGCGGACCGACTCGGCACCAGCGCGGCACGGGCTCTGCTATCCTGAGAATCAGCGAGCGGGAGTAGTTCAGCGGTAGAACGTCAGCTTCTCGTTTACTCCCCACCTCTGAAAATCGCTGGTCGCGCTGGACGAAACGTCGGCCAGCGCGCGCGAGATTGTTCTGCTTCACAAGTATGATAATGTACGCACAGGCTGAGGATTTGCTGGAGAGATCATGGCAACCATCGAGCGCTTGACGATCACGCTACCAGCCGACATGGCCGGGGTGATCAAGGGGGCCGTTGACGACGGAGATTATGCTTCCACCAGCGAGGTGATCCGTGAAGCAGTGCGCGACTGGAAGCTGAAACGCGAGCTTCGCCTGGGCCAGCTTGCCGAGTTGAGAGCGGATATTGACCGCGGCTTGAGCGACGTTGCCGCAGGGCGTGTCGCCAACTTTGACCCCCAACGAATCATCGCGCGCGGGAGGAAGCTATTAGCAGATCGCTCAAACTCCGGCTCACCGAAACGGCGGAAGCGGACCTGACAGAGATTTGGAGCTACCTGGCCGGAGCAGCATCCGAATCAAGCGCAACCGAATTCCTTTCGCAGATCCAGGCTCGATGCGGTCAGGTTTCTGTGCTTCCCCGTTCCGGTGCCCCACGTTTTCATCTGGCTGCCGATTTGCGCGTGATCTTTCACAGGAAATACGCGATCTATTACCTTGTGCGCGTTGATGAAATCATCGTTGTCCGCGTCCTGCACGGCTCCCGCGATATTGCACACATCGCCGCCGAAGGCGGATTTGCAATTTAACGCAGCCACAGTTGCCGGTGGTATCCGCACCGCGGCGCAGGCGCGAGCGTTGCTGGCCGCGGGCGCGGACCGACTCGGCAGCAGCGCCGCCTCGGCTCTGCTATCCTGAGAACCAGCGAGCGGGAGTAGTTCAGCGGTAGAACGTCAGCTTCCCAAGCTGAATGTCGCGGGTTCGATCCCCGTCTCCCGCTCCAATTAAAAGTTCAATGTCATTCGCACCAGTCCCAGCAGCGTGCTCGGCTCGTTGGTGCCGCTTGGATGTTGCCAGAACTCGAGGTCGGGCTGGATGGTCAGATTCGATCCGAGGGCGATCTGGTAATAGGTCTCGATCTCGTTTTCGAAGTGTTGGGTGAAGCCGGGGTTCTGACTGCTCACGACACCGTAGCTGAAGGCCACGCCCATTTCATCGTGCGGGCGCGCGGCCCAGGGTCCGGTCCAGACCACGCCGGCCCCAACGTGCCGCGCGATGGGCGCGACAGCCTTCGGCGCGCTGCCCAATTGCAGAAACGCCCCCAGCCCGCGCGTTGTGCTGGCCGCCGGGTGCCAAAGCTTCTGGCTGGCGATCAGGTAGGCACCCGAGGCGTGGTCAACCAGGCCTCCGCGATAGCGCTGGAAGCGGCCGGTATCGCGCCAAAAGCCCACTTGCAGTTTATAGGGCAGTCTGTCCCAACTGTTCTGCCAACCCTCTTCGGAGATGTAAAGCCGTCCACCGGGGTCGTAGGGCAACTCGGTAGAGTGATCGTTGAAAACCCCGAAAGAGGCGTACAGCGACTGAGTTGGATACCAGAAGGTATCGGCGCCGAAAGAGCCTTTGGGAAACGTCGGCAGGACAAACGTGCTGATCGAGGCGTCTGACGAAAAATTCAACGAGACGAAATTCTGGCCGAACGGCACCGTCAGAAATTGGTCGTCAACGTACATCAGCCCGGCTTGCACTTGCAGCTTCTTGTGCCACAAATTCTGCTGGAACCACGCCCGGTCGAGGGAGGCTTCGGTTTCGGCGTCCATGTTGTCGGGATCCTGAATGGCCGCCATCTGACGATTCAAAATGCTGGGCCCGCCGTGGCTTTGCCCGTCGATCAGCAGCGTGCCGCCGGGCCAGCCCAACAGTTTGTTGGTGTCCACGGTGACGGACAAGTCCAGCAGGTACTGGCCATCATAGCCGAGCGCGTGCGGTAGCCCGCCAGAGAAGGCGTGGGAGCTGTCAAACTGCAGCCAGCCTTGCACCTGGAGACCACGGCTCTCAAGGCTCTGCTGCCCCAGCAGAGGCGAGCCCGCGAACAGGAATAGCAGCGCCAGCGCGGCTCGCCAGCAATGGGCAGGGGTGTTCATGTGTGCCGCAGAAATTATGGCACCGCAGACTACTGGCGTGATGGTGCCTGTTATACTGAGAGCACTGGTTGTCCACTCCGCAGCAGTCTCGGAGGTCTAAATTGAAACTGACTCGTACGGCACTCCTGTCCGCTCTGGCGCTTGGTATCTTTCTGCTCCCGGCGGCGCAAGCGCAATCGCTCGACGTATTCGCGGGTATGAACGCATTAACCGCCAAACAGGCGGTTTCCAACCTTCCCAAACTCAGCGGCGGCTTGTTCCCCAGCGCCGGTGTGGATTTGTTTTTCGGTCCCATCGGCATTGGCGCCGAAGCCAGCTTCCGGGCCAGCAAAGATGCAGCCGGGTTGCGGCCGACCTATTACGATTTCAATGTGTTGCTGGATCCGATTCATATCACC
>JBOGKK010000184.1:0-5823 GCA_050745425.1 Terriglobales bacterium | reverse complement strand
GCCCATCACCGCGCCGACGATCAGTCCCGTCGCTACCCGCATCCCCGGCGCCAGCCAGTACACCAGCGCCAGCAGCAGCGAGGCAACCCCCATGGCGTCGAGCACACGCAACACCACCCCGGCGCCGTCCGGCTGCCTGCCCGGCGTATAGAGGTCGCAGTAGTGCAGCGCCAACTGGCACACCACCGTGATCAGTACCGCTTTCGACACCAACCCGGCCAGCGACGCCGTGCGCCCGCCGCCGGCCGCCAACCCCAGCGCGACCAGCAGCGTCAGCAGAATCAGCGCCGTCTCGCTGCCCACCAGCAGAGCCCAGTGCCGCGGGACGTATTGGTTGAGCACTTTGATCATGCCGCCGCCGGGGTCCTCTGCCGCGCCCGCTCTTCGCCGTAGCCGTAGCCATAGCTGTCCCGGGCGAGGGCGCTGCCATTCAAAACCGTGCCCACCAGGTGCGGCCGCAGCAGCGCTGCCGCGCGCTCGACCTCGCCGACGCGGGTATGTCCGGCGCGCACCACCAGCAGGGCGGCATCGGCGGCCCGCGCCAGTACCTGCGAGTCGGCCACCGGCCCCAGCGGTGCGCCATCCACCAGCACCAGCGCGAACTGCTCACCCACCGCCTGCAGCAACGCCGGCAGGCGCTCGCCGCTCAGCAACTCGGCGCCTCCTGCCGCACATACGCTCGCCGGCAGCACCGCCAGCCAGGCATCGATGGCCACAACTTCCTGCTCCCAATCCGCCTCCCCGCGCAGCACCCTGGCCAATCCCTCTCCGCCCGCCGGCTGCAACAGGCGCGACAGCCCGGCGCGGCGCAAATCACCATCGATCAGCAGCACCCGTCCCTGCTGCAGGGAAGCGAACTGCAGCGCCAGCGTGGCTGCCACCGTCGTCTTACCCTCACCGGCGGCGGCGCTCGTCACCAGCAGAATGCGCAGCGCCCGCAATTGGATCGCCTCCAGCACCCGCGTGCGCAGAATGCGGAACTGTTCCCGCGCTGCGCCTGACAGCTCGGTTGTCAACGCCAGCCGCGCGCCGGTGGCGGCTAGCGGCGCTGCCGCCGCCACGGCCTCGAGCGGAAAGCCCGCCACATCCCGCGCCCCTTCCCAGCTGGCAGCTGCCCCGTCCTCTGCCGCCACCGCGGTGCCTGCGGCTGCCGCTTCGCTCTGGTCCAATGCGCTGTAGAATCGTTCCATCGTCGTCCTCACTTTCCCCCGGCCGCGAGTCCTGCCCAGCGCGCCCATCCCGAGGCGAAGCGCTGCAACATCGGCGCGCGTTTGGCCGCCATCGCCGCCGCCGCCACTCCCGCCCTGGCCGGTGCCGGCGCCAGCTCCAGTTGCCGCCCCGCGCGCTCCACCAGCTCGACTTCGACGCATGCGGCGCGAACCGCGTAGCCGGCCAGCAGACAGTGGTCGGCGATCAGGTTGATCAGCCGCGGCACCCCGCCCGTCAGGCCGTAAATGCGGGCCATGGCGGAGGGGGTAAACAGCGGCGTGGTGGCCCCGGCCTGCTCCAGGCGCGCGGCAATATAGGCCGCCGTTTCGGCTGCGCTCAGCGCCTCCAGCCGGCAGCGCACCGCAATGCGCTGATCGAGCGAGCGTCCGTTGCTGTGGCGCAGATGGGCGCTCAGCTCCGGCTGTCCCGACAGAATAATTTGCAGCAGCTTGTGCCCGCCCGCCTCCAGGTTCGTCAGCAGACGAATCTGCTCCAGCACGAGCGGGTTCAGATCCTGCGCCTCGTCGATCACCAGCAACACACACTCGCCGGCCCGCTGGCGCTCGTCGAGATAGCCGCGCAGCCGCATCATCATGGCGCTCAGCCCGCCACCGCCCGCCGTCTGCAGGCGGGGGCCGGGCTGGGGCTCCAGGGGCCCCCGGCTCGGCCGAGCGTCAAGCGGGTGGCGTGGCGCACGTGCCCCGGCGCTTTTACAGCCGGGGCCGGCAGCCACGCCAGGCCCCGCGCCAGTCAATCGTGCTCTTCGTCGCGGTTGACCGCGCCGGCGGCAGCGCCGGCGCCCCAGGGCTGTACCGCTCTACTGATGGCGGCGGCAGCCTGAAGCTGGTCGCCCTGGCCCGGCATCCCGTCTATGACGTGTGGCTCGATCCTCACAACGTGATGCTGGTGCTGGCCGCCTCGACCGAGGGCATCAGCCGCTCCAGCGATGGCGGAGCGCACTGGACCCGCGTGCTGAGCGCCAAAACCGCGGGTGGCGCAGCGGTCGATCTCGAGGCTGCTCCCGATACGCCCGAGGTGATTTACGCCGCTTTTCATGCCGGCCGCGCCGGACTGTTTCCCAACTCGCGCACACCTTCGCTTCCCATCTATCGCTCCCGCGACAGCGGCCAAAACTGGTCGGCGGTCGCTGGCGCAGGCTTGCCGCCCAGCGCTCGCGGGCGCCTCGCCCTGGCCGTCGCACCCGGAACCGGCGGCCAGCGCCTGTACGCCTACATGGCGCAGGGCGTTTTCCGCTCCGACGACGGCGGCGCTCATGTCCGTCGCACCTCCACCGACGCCCGGCTGGTCGGCGGCGGGCAGTTCTTTCACATCTACGTCGATCCGGCTGATGCCCACGTCCTCTACGCCATGGAAACCGCCGTCTATCGTTCGAACGATGATGGCGCCACCTGGAAGGTTTTTACCGGCGCGCCCAGCGGCGATGATTTCAACGCCCTGTGGATCAATCCGTCTCATCCCCGGCGTATGGCCCTGGCCGTCGATCAAGGCACCGAGATCAGCCTCAACGGCGGCCATAGCTGGTCGACCTGGTACAACCAGCCCACCGGCCAGATGTACAACGTCACGACCGACAATCAGTTTCCCTTTCACCTGTATGCCTCGCAACAGGACTCCGGCACCGTCGCCGTGCCCATCCGCGCCAATGATGGCCAGATCACCTACCGCGACTGGTGGACCACCAACGGCTTTGAGAGCGCACGCATCACGCCCGATCCGCTGCATCCCAACATCGTCTACGCCACCGGGTGGTTTGGCAGCATCCTTCGCACCAACCACATCACCGGCCAATCCGTACATGTATTCGAGCGCAACCCGAAGTACCGCGAGGCGCGCTCCATGCCCATGGTCTTTTTACCTGGCGATCCCCACACGCTCCTGATCGGGACCCAGTACGTGCTGGCCACGCACGACGCCGGCCAGCACTGGAGCGCCATCAGCCCGGACCTTACCGGCGGCCGGGGCGCCATCAGCTCCCTGGCACCCTCGCCGCTGGATCATGCCGAAATCTGGGCCGGTACCTCGAGCGGCCGCATCCAGCTTACAACTGACAACGGTAGTACATGGCGCGACGTGACCCCCAAACATGCCGCCGGTTATGTGACGATGATCGAGCCCGGCCAGGAGAATCCGTCGGTTGCTTTCGCGGTTTTGGGCGGCGCCCACGCCGGCCTTTATCGTACCAGCGACAACGGTAGTCATTGGCGCCGTATGGACTCGGCGATACTCGGCCGCATCGCCGCCGTGCGCCAGGATACGGTCAACCGGAATTTGCTGTTCGCCGCATCAAACGCCGGCATCTTCGTGTCGTTCGACAATGGTGGTCATTGGCAATCGCTGCTGCTGAACCTGCCCGCGTCTGCTGTGACCGATCTGCAGATTCAACACGACGATCTGGTGATTTCCACCTTCGGCCGCGGGCTCTGGTCGCTCGATGACATTGCCTCGCTACGACAACTGTCACCATCACTGGCTGACGCGCGCGCCCATCTATTCCGCCCCAGCACCGCCACCCGCCTGCAGTGGGACGACTACACCGATACCCCCCTGAATCCATCCCAGCCACACTCCCGGAATCCGCCCGATGGCGCCATCATCGACTACTACCTGAATGCTCCTCTCAGCCAGCCCCTGACGCTTCGCATCTATGACATGCATGGCAACCTGGTGAATGAATATTCAAGCCAGGGTGCGACCCAGCCGCCGTACGCGGTCAACATAGCCCAGTACTGGCTGGCGCCGCCCGCGTTGCTGCCTGACCATGCCGGGCTGAACCGGTTCGTATGGAACCTGCGCTATCCCGACCCACCCCACATTCTTTTCACCTATTTTGGTTTTCAGCGCGATTACTTTGAGTACACGCTGGCCGACCACGCCATTGTGCACAATACCCCCTGGCATGAACCCCAGGGTCCGATGGTCCTGCCCGGCGCCTACAAGCTTGTGCTCAGCGCTGGCAGCCACCAGTACACTCAGCCGCTGCAGGTTAGACTTGATCCGCGCCTGCTCGAGGTCACACAGCATGACCTCGCTGAGCAGCTTGCCGTAGCCCAGAACCTTGCCGCTGGCCTCCGGCTTTCTGTTGGCGCTTATCATGCTGCCTCTCAGAAGGGCGATCAAGCCGCCGCAAAGCTCAAGGCAGAATTCGGGCACGAGGATCTGCGCCAGGCTCGCTTACTCTCGGGCGTAACCCAAGCCGACGCTGCGCCGGGCGCGGAAGTAGTCGCCACGGTCGCCGCCTTATGCCGCCATTTTAATCAAAGCGTAACTTCATGGAACTTACAGAGCGGCGTTCAGAAACTCACAACCCAGAACTGCGGCTCACTAAACTCTTATATGGAGAACAAAAAACAGTAGCCGTAGAGCGGAAGACTTTGTGGAAAAACACCGTAACGCCAATGCCGCCAACGTAATCCCTGCCTTCCAGGGATGTGCATCCCGGCCTTCTGCCGAGGACGGCTGCGGATGACCGGCGGAGTCTCCACACCCGTCCACAACGCGACCACAGGGTTTGCACAAGGGATGCACGCCGTCGTGGTTGGTTCGGGACCGAACGGGCTGGCAGCGGCGATCGCCTGGGCGCAGGCCGGCGGCACCGTCACGGTCTACGAAGCGGAACCGGAAATCGGCGGTGGGGCGCGCACCGCGGAGCTGACGCTGCCGGGCTTCCGCCACGATATCTGCTCGGCGGTCCATCCCATGGCGGTTTCGACCGCATTCCTGCCATCGCTGCCCCTCGATCAGTACGGGCTGGAGTGGATTCACCCGCCTCTGGTGCTGGCTCATCCCCTTGCCGACGGCACGGCCGCGGTGATCGAGCGCAATGGAGAGAAGACGGCCGAGCGCCTCGGCGAAATCGACGAGCCCAACTACCGGCGCCTGATCGCTCCGGTGGTGAAAGACTGGAAGGCGATTGAAGCCGGCGCCTTCGCCCCCCTGCACTGGCCCGAGCCCCTGCTGCCTCTGGCGCGGTTTGGCCTCCGCGCCATCAAACCGGCGCGGACGCTCGCGGAAAAAGTCCTGCAGACGGTGCCGGCCCGGGCCTTGTTCGCGGGCCTGGCGGCGCACAGCGTAATGCCGCTCGAAGCGCGCGGCAGCGCCGCCATCGCCCTGATCCTGGCCGCTGCGGCGCATCGCGGCGGCTGGCCCATCGCGCGCGGTGGTTCGCAGGCCATCACGGCAGCGCTGGCGGCGTACCTGCAATCGCTGGGTGGCGAGATCGTAACCGGGCAACGCGTCACCGCGCTGGCCGGGTTGCCGCAAGCGCGAGCGATCTTTTGCGACGTCTCGCCGCGCGCCCTGGTCGGCCTCTGCGCGGATCGCAGAATGCCGCGCGCCTACGCGCGCAAACTGCTGCAGTTTCGCCCCGGTCCCGGAGTGGTCAAGCTCGATTGGGCACTGCAGGGGCCGATTCCGTGGACGGCGGCCGAGTGCTCCGCCGCCGGCACCGTACACGTGGGCGGTACGCTGCAGGAGATTGCTGCCTCCGAGGGCCGCTCCTGCGCTCGCGACTATCCACAAATCGCTGAGCATCCATTCGTGCTGCTCAGCCAACCCAGCCTCTTTGATCCCTCCCGGGCCCCCGCCGGCCGCCAC
>JBOGKK010000183.1:0-1948 GCA_050745425.1 Terriglobales bacterium | reverse complement strand
AACTTCGTCAGTGGTTCTAGTGCCGCCGCGGCGGCGTCTGCGGACCGAGCGAGCGCGCCGCCCCGGCGATGAGCTCCTGCTTCGCGGCAGCGCTCAGCCGGGCCCGCGGGTGCATGGGGAGGTAGTACCAGAGCGGCATATCCCCGCTCCGAACCTTATTGGCCACATTCGCGGCATCCTTCTGCGGCCGGTTCCACTCGCTCAAGTTCATGTGGCGCCGGCCGCCCTCGACGTCGTTCTCCACCAGCCACGACATGGGCGCCACCTTGGAATACCAGGGCCATACGGTGTTGTTGCTGTGACAGTCGAAGCAGGCGCGCTGGAACAGTGCCCGGGTTTGCGCCGAGTCCCAATGCGGTTCGGCAACCGTGGGCGGATCGGAGTGGTCGTGGCCATAGGGTATGGCCTGAATCAATACGAGCGCCCCCACGCAACAACCGAGAATGACGTACCCGCGCGTGCTCATTCTGACCATCCTCAATATGCAAGTATAGACAAGCCCGCTTTAGCGTTGCGCACGGCGCTTGACGTGGCTCGCAAGTCCGGCGGTCTCAAGCGCGCAGATGAAGTACCAACCAATGTCGACTTGCCACCAATGCCGGCCCAGACGCGCCAGTCCCGCAGCGGCGTGATGGTCTTCATGCCAGTTTTCGCCCCATGCGGTCAATTGCAAGGGGCCGAGCCACCAGACATTCTGGCTGCGATCCCTCCGTCCGGTTCTGCCCAGGTGTGTGAGGCTGTTCACCAGGCACTGCCCATGCAGCGAGTAAACGAGGCGGATGGCGCCGATCCAGAAAAATCCGGCCCAACCGAGCGACAGACCGCAGCACAGAGACAGCAGCAGCACTGGGACTTCCGCATATCGCCAAACGCGAGCGCCCCCGCAGTTCAATTCCGGACACCAGCGTCCAGGGTCCGCCGGCCCCGATTGATATAGCCAGCGCAGGTGAGCCCACCAGAAACCGCCGTGGGTGGGACTGGAGATATCCGCTTCGGAGTCGGTAGTCGAATGATGGAGCCGGTGATAGGCGACCCAACTGGCCGGTGCTCCGGAGCCGTTGAACATGGCGGCAAAGATCAGGAACCGCTCGACCCAGGGGTTCAACTTTAGCGAGCGGTGGGCGAGCAGGCGGTGATACCCCACCGTCGTCCCCAGGCCCCCCAGGCAACCCAGCAGCACCGCCACTCCGAAAACACGCCAACCGGGAAGCGGGAAAAGGATCAGGCCTGCGATGGCCAGCGTATGAATCAGAACAAGATAAAAGAAAATGGCGCCCTTACCCGGCGTCGGCCGCCACCATGGGCTTTCCCAGGGACGCTGTTGCGCCAAATCCTCACCGAAAGTGCTTTGCCCCATCGGGGCGAGTCCTGCCCGGCGCTGGTCCAGCGTAAAGCAGCTCTCGTCGCCCTCGTCTGCGAGGGTAGCGCACAAACCTTGGGGCAGCCTGTTCACTGGCGAGCAGGCGCGGCCATCAACCCGGAATCTCCATTTTGACTGACCCCACACCGCCCAACTATACACCCGCCGGCCTCGCGGCTGCGCCGCCGGGCGCGAGTGCTGCCGACATGTACGTACTGATCGGCACCGCCGAACACAAGCGGCGGATTCTGCGGATAATGTGAGTTCGCAGTTCCGAACGAAGCCTCCCGTGTTCACTCCATCACGTGCCGACGGTTAGCGGATCAGGATCATTCCTCTTCAAGACACCTAAATCGTGATGAGCCTGCCTCGTTGACGCCAGGGCATCGTGGCCACTTGGCGATTCATGCGGCACATAACCGTGGAACTTCACCCCACTAGCGGAGTGCTCGCTGAACAACTCGCAAGGTCTGACGTTCGCATCACGCGGGGGACGCGCCGCTGGCACCGTGGGCCAAGTCGGTGCGGAAGGCCGCGAAATTCACGGAGTGGCGGCCCGCCCCCGGCAAGGCGAGAGCCACAGTGCGG
>JBOGKK010000182.1:0-9418 GCA_050745425.1 Terriglobales bacterium | reverse complement strand
CCGCCCAGTTGTTGGTTGCCTCAGCTAAGGCGGGGCGGCTGCCGACGGTTGCCCTCGACGGCAACTACGGCACCATTGGCCATGAGCTCGACTCCAACCATCCCATCTTTTCCGTGGGCGCTTCGATTGACCTGCCGGTGTTTGCCGGCGGGCAAATCGCCGCCGCGCGGGTGCGCGCCCAGGCGCAGTTGCGCGACGCCCAGGCGCGTACCGCCGATCTGAAAGCTGCCATCGGCGTCCAGGTGCGCTCCGCCCTCCTCGATCTCGACAGCCAGCATCAGCAGGTCGGTGTGGCGCAGCACGCCCGGCAGTTGAGCCACCAGGAGCTGACCCTGGCGCAAGACCGCTTCCGCGCCGGCGTCGCCGACAACCTGGAAGTGGTGCAGGCGCAGCAGGCCGTTGCCGTGGCCGACGAAAACTACATCGCCGCCCTCTATGGATACAACCTGGCCAAGGCCGCGCTGGCGCAAGCGCTGGGCGTGGCGGCCACCCAGTATCAGCACTATTTGCCCATGCACTGAGGCACCCCACCCATGCCGGAAGGAACGAATCAGGAAGAAGGAAAGCACATGCCCAGCAGTCCGACTACGACCACTCCCCCATCCGAGACCGAAGTCTCCGCTCCCGCGGCGCCGCCTGCCCGCTCGAACTCCAAACGGCACGCCGTGGCCGCCGTGGTTGCGATCCTCATCATCGCGGGTGTGATCTGGGCGTATTTTCACTACCGCTATCGCGCCTCCACCGACGATGCGCAGGTCACCGCGCATATCGAACCCGTGGCGCCCCGCATCCCCGGCACCGTTGTCGCCGTCGATGTGAACGACAATCAGATGGTCCATGCCGGCCAGGTCTTGTTCCAGCTCGACGACCGCGTGTATAAAGCCCAACTCGATCAGGCGGAAGCAAACTTGGGTGCCGCTGAGGCCGCCGCCTCCAGCGCCAAAACCAATATCCCCATCACCACCGCCAGCAGCAGTGGCACCTTGAGCGCCGCTCAGGCCGCCTTGGTGCAGGCACAAGCCAACGAAAAACTGACCTCCGCGCAGGTAGCTGCCGCCGATGCACAAGTGCAGGCGGCCCAGGCCGTGTTGCAGCAGGTGCAGGCGCAGGCGGACAATGCGCGCTCCGTTCAGCGCCGCTACGAGCAGTTGGTCGGCAAGCAGGAAATCAGCCAGTTGCGCTATCAGCAGGCCGAAACCGCCGCGACGGCAGCCCAGGCGGGTGTAGCCGCGGCGCATGCGAAAGTCACCGCCGCGCAGCAGCAGGTGGCCAGCGCCGCCGCCCGCGAAAACGTTGCGCGCGCCGCCATCGCCGAAGCCGCCGCCAACGAGCGTAAGGCCGCGACCGCTCCGCAAAGGCAAGCCATCAGCCGTGCTCAGTCCAAAACCGCTCAGGCCAAAGTGGCCCAGGCCCAGGCCGCCGTCGCCCTCGCCCAGCTCAACGTCGACTACACCGTCGTGCGCGCCCCCAGCTCCGGCCAGGTGGGCAACAAGTCCGTGCAGTTGGGCCAGCGCCTGGAGCCGGGCCAGACGGTGCTGGTCGTGGTGCCCACCCGCAGCGTCTGGGTGGTGGCCAACTTCAAGGAAACCCAGCTCAATGCCATGCGGCCGGGACAGAAGGCCGATCTTACCATCGATGCCTTCAATGAAACCCTGCATGGAACCGTCAATTCCATTGGCGCCGGCACCGGCTCGGTCTTCAGCTTGTTGCCGCCGGAAAACGCCACCGGTAATTACGTCAAAGTCGTCCAGCGCGTGCCCGTCAAAATCACCTTCAACAAGGGCCAGAATTTGAGCCGCCTGCGCCCCGGCCTGTCCGTCGAGGCCACCGTATTTACCAACACGAAATAAGAAGGCTACTAGCCCCGGGCGGTGAGGAGAGCTGTATCGCGCGATGGAGCAGGAACACACACAACGGCCGCTGATTAACCCCTGGATCATTGCCATCGCGGTGATGCTGTCGACCTTCCTCGAGGTGCTCGACACTTCGGTGGTCAACGTCAGCCTGCCCTATATCGCCGGCAGCCTCTCGGCCACCATTGATGAAGCCACCTGGGTGCTCACCAGCTACCTCGTGGCCAATGCCATCATTCTGCCCATCACCGGCTGGCTCGCCAACCAGTTTGGCCGCAAGCGCCTGCTCATCATTGCCGTGAGCGGCTTCACCATCTCCAGCATCTTGTGTGGCATCGCTCCCAATCTGCCGCTGCTGGTCCTGTTCCGCTGTCTCCAGGGCGCCTTCGGCGGCTCCCTCCAGCCCATCTCCCAGGCCGTGCTGCTCGAAACCTTTCCCCAGGAAGAACGCGGCAAAGCCATGGCGTTCTGGGGTATCGGCGTGGTGGTGGCTCCCATTCTCGGTCCCGCACTGGGCGGCTTTCTCACCACCACCTACTCCTGGCGCTGGGTGTTCTATATCAACGTGCCCATTGGCATAGCCGCCATCATCATGACCCAGTTGTTTATTTGGGATCCGAGCTACATCAAGTCGCGCAGCACCCATGTCGACGGCTGGGGCCTGGGCATGCTGGCCGTGGGCATTGCCAGCCTCCAGATTCTGCTCGACAAGGGTCAGGAGGCCGATTGGTTCAGCTCCCACCTCATGGTGGTGCTGGGAATTCTCGCCGTCGTGCTCCTGTTCGCCTTCGTGATCTGGGAGCTGAAATCCAAAGACCCGGTCGTGCATCTGCGTGTGTTCAAAGACCGCACCTACGCCACCGGCGTGTTCTTGATGACCACGCTCGGCTTCGTGCTCTACGGCGGACTCGTGCTGTTGCCGCTGTTCATGCAGGTATTGCTCGGCTACAGCGCCATCACCGCTGGTTTGTGGACGGCGCCGCGCGGCCTCGGCGCGCTGGTCTTCATGCCCATCGTCGGCATTTTGCTGTCCAAAAAATGGGACCCGCGCGTGCTCCTCGCCTGCGGCATCTTCGCCGCCTCCTATGGACCCTTCGCCTTCTCGCACTTCAATCTCGCCACCGGCCCCTGGTCGTTTTTCTGGCCGCAGATTGTGCAGGGTGGCGGCATGGCCTTCATCTTCGTGCCCCTTACCACCGTCACCATGGATGCCATCCCGCTCAAAGACATGGGCAACGCCACCGCCCTGTTCAATCTCATGCGCAACCTCGGCGGTGGCATTGGTATCAGCGTGGTGACGTTTCTGGTGGCGCGCCGCACGCAATTCCATCAAAACCGCCTCACCGCCCACATCGGCAGCTCCAATCCGCAATTGGCCCACATGATCGCCGGCTTCAAGGCTATGCTGATCTCCCGCGGCATGGATGCCACCACGGCCGCCCGCCAGGCCCTCGCTGCCATCTACGGAATGGTGCAGCAGCAATCGCTGCTGCTGAGCTACGTCGAAGTTTTCTTCGTGCTCGGCGTCGTCTTCCTCTGCATGGCGCCGCTGGTGCTGCTCATGCGCCGTCCCAAGAGCAGCCGCGCCATGTCCGCCCACTGATCGCGGCGCCCCGCCTTGCGCAGCGCCGAGCCGGGGCCATGGGCCCCCGGCTTGGTGCGAGCATAAGCGGGACGCGCGGCGCAGCCGCGCGGGGGCCCGCGCCAACAAAGCTGAGCTAATCCAGGAAATCCAGCTTCGGCTTGGTCGGAATGATCCCGGCCGCGTGTCCGCGCTCGAGCAGCTCCTTGATCGCCCGCTTGTCGTCGTCACCGTAGCGCAGCGTGCGCTCGTTCACGTACATGCCGACAAACTGATCCGCCAAATGGCTGTCCATGTCGCGCGCGAACTGGTGCGCGTATTGCAGCGCTTCTTCACGATGATCGAGCCCGTATTGAATCGACGCTTTGAGCACCTTGGAGAGTTGTGCCGAAAACTCCTTGGGCAGGTCGCGGCGCACGACGTTGCCGCCCAGCGGCAGCGGCAATTGCGTGGTGTCGAGCCACCAGCGCCCCACGTCAAGGATTTTGTGCAGCCCCGAAGCCGAGTAAGTGAGCTGCCCTTCGTGAATCAGCAGGCCCGCTTCCACGCGCCCTTCGACAATGGCCGGAATGATCTGGTCAAACGGAATCACCGTCGTCTTCACCTGCGGGTCCCACAGCCGCAGCACCAGCGCCGAGGTCGTGCGCTCGCCCGCAATCGCGATGGTCTTGGTGCGCACTTCTTTGAGCGGCATCGGCCGCGCCGCCACGATCATGGGGCCATAGCCGTAGCCCACGCTGCCGCCGTGGTTCAGCAGCCGGTATTGGTCCTGCAGGTACGGATAGGCGTGAAAGCTCACTGCCGTGACATCGAATTCGGCGTTGAGTGCGCGCCGGTTCAGATCCTCGATATCGCTGAGCACGTGCTTGAACTTGACCCCCGGCAGGCCCACTTTGTGCGTGGCCAGCGCATAAAACATGAAGGCATCGTCGGAGTCGGGGCTATGGGCGACTGTGATTGCTTGCGGGGCTTTTTTCATACAGGTAGTGGCGCGGCGGACAAGCGCGGCTCCAATTCCGGGGATAGGAGCAAGAACGTTCAGTTTACCACGCGCCCCGGGCCGTACGGCCCCGCGCCCCTCAGGCCTTGGTGAGCTCGGCGAGCAGCGTCTCGCGCTGCGCCAGCGCAATGCCATCCACTTGTTCCAGCACCCTGTCGTAGGCCACCGCCGCCACAATCGCCAGTACCGCAATCGCCGCCACCCCCGCCGCCGGCCGCTCCAGCGCGTGCGCACTCAACATCGCCAGCGCGCACAGACCCACCGCGACCGCCTCGACCGCCATGGCGATCATGCTGCTCGCCCCGCGCGTGCCCTGGCGCCCCATGCGCGCCAGATTCGATTTCTTGGGCAGAAAAATCGACACCAGATTCCCCGCCGTGAATACGCACAAGCCCACGAACACGAACCCCACCAGCGTCGCCGCCAGCAACAGCGCCGGCGGTGCATACCCAAACGCGCTGGCCACGGCATACAGCACCACCGCTTCCACCGCCAGCAACATGGCGTAGGCAAGATTTTTTCCCGCCAGCACCTGCCGGAACCGTATCGGCGCCATGAAGTAAAGTTGCACGCCCGCGGCATCCGTCCCGCACAGATTGAATACCAGATTGGTCAGCGTCAGCACCGCATAGGCAACCCCGATCGGAAACGCATAGCGCCCGATGCGCCCGAGGTTGCCCTCGATCATGAACAGCACCATCAGCGCCACCGGCATCGCCAGCGAGAAAAATACCATCGGGCTGCGCCGCAGCATGCCCAACTCCTTCTGCGCCACGGCCGCCTCCGGCCCATCGCAGCCCGTCAGCAGCGCCCACCACGGCGCCCGCGTCTGGTCCGCGCCCGTCAATGCCACCGGCTTGATCACCCCCGCCGGCGCCGCCTCGCTCAGAACTTCACCGGCGAATTCCGCGCGCAGCCGCAGGTTCAGCAGCTTGAGCACCACGGCCGTGAAGATTCCCAGCGCCACCAGCGCGCCGATGGCGACCGGCACATGGGCGCTGTTGGCCGCCGCCAGCGCCTTGGCCGGCAATCCCGGCGGCAGCCATGACGCCAGCGGCAGCAGCAGCGGCCAATGCGCCGCCGCCGCGCCCGCGTGCCTCCAGTGCTGCAGCGCCGGACCGGCGAAATCGACGCCGATGATCACCAGAAAAAACACCACCCCCAGCAGCTCGCGCGTCCGCCGTTTAGCCAGCCAGCGCTCCAGCCACGCCGCGATCATCTGCTCCAGCAGCAGGTTAAATGCGGCGAACAGCAGCAGGCCGATCACCGCCGCCGGCGCCAGTGCCGGCCGCGCCACGATCACGCCCACGCCCAACCCCAGCGAACACAACCCGCCCACCAGGTTGGCGACGTCGAACGAGCCGTACACGATGCGCACAAAGCTGTAGGCGCGAAACCCCAGCGGATAGCGCAGCAGGCTGGTGCTGTCGGGGCGCTCGGAAAACGCTGTCGCCATCAGCGGAAACACTTGCCAGAACAGAAACAGCGGCCACAACAGCACCCCCACCCAGATCGCCTTGCTGTTGTGGATGAAGTACCATCCGCCCACGCCAAACCCAACCGCGCCCCCGAGGCCCAGCACCGTGAACCAGAACCCGACCCAGACCCGCGAGAGGGCCTCCAGCGCGCCGCGCGTGGTGTGCACGCCGTTCAGCATCAGCCGCCAGCGCAGCGCAGCGATGGTGCGCAGTTGATCGCCGAGACGGATCTCCGGCGCCGCCTCACTCCCCTTCAGCTCAGCCACGACAGCTCCTGGCTCGATCCCCCGTCGGAGCCCACAATCCGCAGGAACAATTGTTCCAGCGTCAGCTTCTCGATCGCCGTCCCCGCCGCTTCGCCGCCCGCGCCTGCATCCGTCGCGGCTACCGCCGCCACTCCCTGCCGCAGTTGATCGAGCGATCCCTGCGCCACCAGCTTCCCGTGGTGAATAATGGCCACGTGGCTGCACAACCGCTCGACGATTTCCAGCACGTGGCTGGTCAAAAATATCGTCGCGCCCCGCGCAATCATGTTCTGCAGCATGGTCTTGAGCGTGCCGGCCGCCACCGCATCCACGCCCTCAAACGGCTCGTCCAGAAACAAAACCTTCGGCCCGTGAATCACCGCCGCCGCCAGCGCCAGCTTCTTTTGCATGCCGTGCGAATAATCGGCGACGAGCTTGCGTCCCGCGCTCGCCAGTTGCATGAACTCCAGCAGCTCGCCCGACCGCCGTGCTGCCGTGATGCGGTCAAGCCCATACATGCGCCCCACGAAGTTCAGGTATTCAGCGCCCGACAGCCTGCCAAACAGCGCCATGCCCTCCGGCACCACGCCAATCTGCCGCTTCACCTCCACCGGATGCGTGAACAGATCCAGCCCCAGAATGCTCACCCCGCCCCGCGTCGGCGCCAGCAGCCCGGTCAGCATCTTGATCGTGGTCGACTTGCCCGCCCCGTTCGGCCTCAGAAACCCGAAAAACTGCCCCGGCTCAACCGCCAGCGTGACCTGGTCGACCGCCGTAAACGTCCCAAACGTTCGGGTCAGCTCCTGCGTCGCTACGGCCGCATCCATATCCCCGACTCTAGCATGCGTGTTACAACAGCTCGCCCGGTTGCACTTGCGCCGGGAAGCGTGTACTAATAGCCCTTGGCACTACGATGATCGAGTCGTTATCGAAGGAGCTG
The DNA here is from genome assembly GCA_050745425.1 of Terriglobales bacterium. Lineage (GTDB taxonomy): Bacteria > Acidobacteriota > Terriglobia > Terriglobales > SCQP01 > SCQP01. The sequence goes on along the minus strand of JBOGKK010000182.1, from coordinate 2,320 downwards.
GTGCTTCTGCCGCTCTATCCGAAATATGCGTTCGCGATCCTCAGCGGGCAGAAGCGGGTTGAGATTCGCCGTCGGCCGCCTCGAACCCGACCGCCCTTCACGCTTTTACTCTACGCAACCTCTCCGGTTGGAATGCTCGTGGGGACGGTCGAAGTGTTCGATCTGATACAGGACTCAGTCTCAGGGTTGTGGAACAAGTATGGGGCCGAGACATCGGCCGACCATTCCACATTAAAGGCCTACGCGCGAGGGCTGCCGAAACTGGCGGCGCTGTGCCTGCGACGGCCCTGCAGGCTTGATCCGCATTTACGGCTCCCGCGATCGTGGGGCCGAGCTCCCCAGTCGTATCGCTATTTTCCGGTTCATGAGCCCCATTTGGTAAGCATGTTGGCCGCCAATGACGCAACCCAATAATCCTGGCGTGTTCAACCGGCAGCAATTGCAGTGTGCGGTCGGCCATAAATGGCTGGAGCAATTACCCGGGATTTCGGAACCTGACGAGTCGGCCATAGATCTCGTGCTCGGAACTGATATGTGGGAGCTTGGGGCCAGCGTAAGGGCTCAGCGAAATCGGAGCATGCGCGAAGTGCTCAATACTCAGGCGACCGTCAAGCAGCTCGCGTCCGAACCTTTCACACTGCGGCGCGGCAAGATTTACGTTTTTTCCGTGCAGCAGAAGCTAAATCTCCCAACCATTGTCAGCGCACGAGCCACCGGAAAGAGCTCAATCGGTCGGCTGGACGTCCTTACGCGCTTGCTTTGTGATCACAGCCCGAGCTTCGACGAAGTACCGCTGGGATATTCAGGCGAGCTCTTCGTTGAAGTGATTCCCAACAGTTTTGACATCGAGATTGCACCGGGAAAATCAAGCGTCAACCAGCTTCGACTCTTCTGGGGCGAGCCGGGTGCGGCGCGGGTTACCTTGCGCGAAGCTCTGTGGCTGGCGCGCTCGGGCCGCGTGCTTTACGAGCAGGAGCGGCTCCACGGAGAGGACCTCGACTCGACAGGCGTCCGGCTGGGTGTCGAAGTACGCCCGAAAGGCGAGGTGAGCGCCTACTGTGCCCGCCAGGAAGTACAGACTCCGGTCAATATTGAAGCGCCAAAAGACACCTATTCGGCGAAGGAATTCTGGGAGGAGGTGCCGGCAGACCAAGATTCAATCGTGCTTCGCGCCGACAGATTTTATATCCTTGCATCGAAGCAGCGGTTTTTCGTGCCTCCGGAGCTGTGTGTTGAATGCCGCGCGTAATCAAGAAACCCTCGGAGAATATCGCATCCACTATGCCGGATTCGCGCACCCAGGATTTGGATTTTCCAGGCCGGGCAAAGGCACTCCGCTGATCCTTGAAGTTCGTCCCCACAGCGCGGCCGTGAAGCTGTTTGGCCATGAGCCGATTGCGCAGGTCGAGTTCTATCGGATGTCACAAGCTGCAGACGAGAAGGTGCTTAAAAAGGCGGCTGATTCAGGGCCTTACGAAAAGCAGGAGCTCAAACTATCGAAGTACTTCGATATGAGGAAATAGTTCGCCGTGTACTTCGCTAGTCCGTAGACTTTCGGGGTTTACATCGGATCCGCGAGCAGCCGTTTGGCCGGCGGGCGTTCTGCGCGGATTGCACGCAAGATATGCCGCGAGGGCCTCCATGGCGCTGGCCGCATCTGCGCGAAATAGGAGTTCATCGACCCCGACCCTGTAATGCCGTGCCAACACCCTGCTTCTGCGGAATCCGACTCGCTCAAAAAACCCCGCATGCTTTTCGGCGCTATCCTCTGCAATCGTAAAGTGAACCGAGCGTATTCGAGCCTCCCGTACGCAGGAGATCACCTCGTACAACATGCGGCTAGCCAGGGCCGTGCCCCGAAGGTCTTCAGGTATGAACATGGAGCACAGTTTTGCGGACGGTCCCTTGAGCTTGAGAATCGCTTCACCGGTAACCTTCGCTGCCTGATTCTCGATCACCCAAACTTTGCGATCTCCGCTGGCAATGCCTGGAGCGACTTGGCGGCTAAACCACCCTTCAATGCCAGGATAAACACCGTCATGCGACGCCAGAAGTTCGCGCAAGCTTCTTCCAGACGTGCCGCTGGGGTCACGCAAAACGCGGACTGAGGCATCGACCACCATTTGTAAATGAATTGTAAACCACCCTGGCAACCCTCTGGGTCTCGTACGGGCGAACATTGACTTTGGATCACCCCGGCAGTACCATAGCTGACTATGGGAACAGATGCCCTGCAAGGCGCCCTTGAACTCCTGATCCTACAACCCCTCGCGCGCGGCCCCGATGGCAGGGCTCGGGTCACGGGCCCCCAGCCCTGCCA
>JBOGKK010000181.1:0-18426 GCA_050745425.1 Terriglobales bacterium | reverse complement strand
CCGGCAAGCTGCACCGCGATCTCAAGCCGGCCAACGTCATGGTACGCGCGGATGGACGGCTGCTGCTGCTCGACTTTGGCCTGGTGCTCGAGCGCGAGGAAGCAAGCCGCGGCGCGGGGGCGAAGATCGTGCCCGGCGCGGTTCCGGAATCGTATGTCAGCAGCACCGTCGCCGGAACCATTCCCTTCATGTCGCCGGAACAGGCGGCTGGTGCTGCGCTCACGCCGGCAAGCGACTGGTATGCGGTTGGCGTGATGCTGTTTGAGGCGCTCACCGGGCGGCAGCCGTTCATCGGGACGGCACGCGAGGTGCTCGAACGCAAGCAGCATAACGATGCGCCGGCGCCGGCGGACTTGTCCGCTGGCGTTCCCGGCGATTTGAACACGTTGTGCCGCGCCTTACTGGGCCGCGATGCCAGTCAGCGCGCCGACGGCGATGCCGTTCTGCGTTGCTGCGGCAAGAGCAGTGCGGCCGCAAGCCATGAGGCGCATGGTAGCGGTGCCGAAGCCGCCGCCCTGTTCGGCCGTGAGGAGCACTTGGCGGCACTACGGCAGGCGTTTGCGCACGTGCAAAGCGGCAAGACGGTCGTCGCGCATCTGCACGGCGCGTCGGGGTTGGGCAAGAGCAGCATTCTGGACGGGTTTTTGCGCGAGCTGGCGGCGCGCCTCGATCCCCGGCCCTTGCTTTTGCGCGGGCGCTGCTATGAGCAGGAGTCGGTGCCGTACAAGGCGATGGACAGCGTGATCGACGCGCTGGCGAATCATCTGCGCCTGCTGCCGAGCAGCGATCTGACGCCCTTGCTTCCCGACAACGCCGGGGCGCTGGTGCGGGTGTTTCCGGTGCTGGAGCGGGCGCTGCCGCTGGCGCTGGCGGCGGCGAATGGCGCGCAAACGGCAGACGTGAATGAACTGCGGCGGCAGGCGTTTGCCGCTTTGCGGATTCTGCTGACGCGGCTGGGGCGCCGGTCACCGCTGGTGCTGGTGATCGACGACCTGCAGTGGGGCGATGTGGACAGCGCAGCACTGCTCGAGGAGCTGGTGCGGCCTCCGCATCCGCCGGGGATGTTGCTGCTGGTGAGCTATCGCGACGAGTATGTGGCGACCAGCGCATGCCTGCGCGCCCTCACCGCGCTCGATGCCATGCGCGATGCGGCGCTGCACACGGTGCGCATCCCGGTGGCAGCGCTGCCGCCCCAACGTGCGCAGGCGCTGGCACGGCTGCTGCTGGGCGCAGCGCCCGATGCGGAGGCGAAGGCGGAGCGCATCGCACGGGAATCGGGCGGCAATCCGTATTTCATTCACGAGCTGACCCAGCACGCCACCGCTACGGCGTCCACGCTCGATGCGATGCTGTGGAACCGCGTGCAGCTGCTGCCGGCGCCGGCGCGGACGCTGCTGGAAATGATTGCGGTTTCCGGGCAGCCGCTGGCGCTGCGGCTGGCGCAGCAGGCGGGCGGGTTGGCGCCGCTCGAGCCGCAACTGATCCTGGCGCTGCGTTCGGAGCGGCTGGTGCGCAGCACCGGGCCCGGCCTCGATGACGAGTTCGAGGCGTACCATGACCGCATCCGCGAGAGCGTGCTCGCCAATCTGCAGACGGCGCAGCAGCGTGACCATCACCGCGGGCTGGCGGAAACGCTCGAGGCCGCCGGCGGCGCGCCACCGCAGACGCTGGCGCTGCACTTTGCCGGCGCCGGGCTGAATCCGCAGGCCAGTCATTATTATGTCGAGGCCGCCGATCAGGCGCAGCACGCGCTGGCGTTTGAGCGTGCCGAGGAGTTTTACAAGCACGCTTCGGCGCTGGCGCCTGCCGCCCTGCGCTTGCCGATCCAGGAAAAGCAGATCCATTTCTACACCGATCTGGCGCGCTTTCCCGATGCCTATGCCACCGGCCGCGAAGCGATCGCGAGCCTGGGCGTGCGACTACCGCGGCGCTTCGTGCCCCCCGCGTTTGCGGTGGATTTCGTGGAATCGAAGCTGCGCCTGCGCGGCCGCAACATCGCGTCGCTTGTCGATCTGCCGCTGATGCAGGATGACAAGCTGACGGCGGCGGTGCGCATCATGGCCGACGTGGGCAAGGCGGCCTATCAGATCCGGCCCGAGCTGTGCATCGCGGTGATGGCCAAGATCGTGAACCGCTGCCTGCGGCACGGCAACACGCCCGATTGCGCCATCGGTTACATGGCGTTTGGCGCGATCTTTCTGGGCGGCGTTCTGGGAAACCATCAGCGCGGCTATGAGTTTGGCCGCATGGCGCTGGAGTTGGTCGATAAGTACGGCAACCAGCGGCAGCGGCCGGAGGTGAACTTCGTGGTTGGCTATTTCGGAACTTCGTGGCTGCGGCCGGCGACGGAAGCCGAGGCCCTGTGGCGCACGGCGCGCGTGGCAGGCCTGGAGACGGGCGATTTGTTTCACACCGGTTGCGCCTGCTGCGCCACCGCCATGAGCCGGTTTATGCGCGGCGACGGTCTGACGGCGTTGTGGCGTGATTCGGAAGCTGACGTCAAGCTGCTGCAGCGCTTCGGGCTGCGGGATCCGCTGGGTGCGGTCACCTCGGTGCGGCAGGCGATTGCCAGCCTGCGCGATGGTACGCCCTGGGATGAAAGCCACGAGGCCGCGCTCGGCCAGTACGGCTCGCGCCACATGGCGCACTACTACTACGTGCTCAAGATGCAGCACCTGTATTTGCAGGGTGCGACGGCGGAGGCGGAAGCGGCGGCCGCACGCTCGCGGACTTACTTGCGCGATTCCAGCGGCTTGCTGCATGCGGCCGAGCACTTCGTCTATGACGGGCTGATCGCGGCCGCAGGGGGCGCTCGCGGCCGGCGCCGCCTGCAGGCAGCGCACAAGCGCTTCCGGCGGTGGGCGGCAGCGTGCCCGGCCAATTTTGCGCACCGCGAGGATTTGTTGCGGGGCGAACAATTCCGGCTCGCCGGCAACACCGAGGCCGCCGTGCAGGCGTATGCGGCTGGCGCTGAAGCCGCACACCACTTTGGGCACACCCACTTGGAAGCACTGGCCGCACAGTTGGCCGCGCGTGCGTCGCGTCAGGCCCATGCCGGTGCCGAAGCGGACCAGTGGGCGGCACGGGCCAATACCTGCTATCACGCCTGGGGCGCGCATGCTTTCGCCGATGAATGCAAGGAGCAAACGCAATGAGCTATCTGGACCTGCCGAGGTTCTCGTTTCTGGGGAGCTTTTATACCGAAGCCTCGACCGTGGACAATGATCCGGCGCACTACGACCCGGCGTGTACGCGGCCGGCGCCGTGGCAGGATCCCGGCGGCGCGCATTACTTCTCGTTTCATGACCTCTATCGCCCCGACGGCGTGCAGCGTGCGTTCACGCCGCCGCTGGTGACCGGCGGCGTGAACCTGAACGGCAACGCGCTCGGGCCCAACGACCTCCTGTTGGGCGCGGCGGTTGACAGCGTGGGCGATGCTGGCGCGGGCGGCACGAACCGCGTGTTTCCGGCGCGGTTGGTGGATCTGGACGTTTACCAGCAGGGTGTGTCGACCATTTTCGGCTTTACCATGACCATCAAGCTCGACAGTGTCACGATCTCGGGCTTGCTCGACCGCTGTGAGCTCAATAACGCCCGCTTCGACCGGGTGCTGCCGACGCGGGGATGGAATGCGTGGGACAGCTACGGCGCCGGCTACGGCGGCGACACCTATGCTTCGGGCGCGTTCCAGAGCATTCTGCGCGTGGATCCAAAAACGTGGCCCTCCGCAGGAACCTCGCCGCTTCTGGATCAATTGCGGGCGAGCACGTTCACCGATCCGGCGGGTAATATCATGCTCTCGATTCGGTTGACGATGGACGATTACCGCAACCAGGCGTGGAGTACGGCCGACTTTCGCATTGGGCGTGTGCTGGGCACGGTAGGGCCGGTGACGTACGGGGAACCGACCGGCATTATAGGCAAACGCTGGCTGAACGGACGCGCGGCCGTGGTCAATTCCAAAAACCCGAAGCTCACCGATCCCTGGTATCAGCCTTCGTTCTACGGGGCGCCGTTTCAGATCGTGGCACGCCAGAACGGAACGCAGGTGCTCGTCGCTGACTTCTCGAATGCTCTGGCCACGACGTGTCCCGGCGGACCTCCGGTGGATTTGGGCAACGCGGTGGCGCGCATTGGGGACGGCTCGACCGGCGATATTGGGCCATTTTCGATCAACCAATCGCTGTACACGGTGCTGGGCGGGATCGTGGAATTGCCTCTAAACGCGGCGCAATGGGCCGCACGCGGGCAGCCGGTAACGATCAACATCAACGCGCCGGGGCTGGCGCCGGTTCCCTGGGCGGAGGCCAGCAACGGCTTGCTGTTGCAGGCGGTCGATCGCGTCGTGCGTCTGGCGAGTGAAGCGGACTCACCCGCCTGGCAGGGGAAGGTATGCGTTACGCAATGGGGTGTCCCGGCCGGCGGCGTGCAACTCGCCATCGAGGCGGTACCGGTGGTGAACGGCATCAAGGGTGCGACCGTACCCTGGGTTGCCGGCTACGAGGGCGATACACCGCAAGCAACCGGTGCGGTCAAGGCGAGCATTGTGCCGACCGATCAGAACGGCGAGGCCGTGGTTACGCTGCAAACGGTGGCCGACCCCGGCAACCGCTCGCCGTGGCTGGAAAGCCAGCTCTACTTCGTAGTTCCCTACTTCGCCAACACACCGCCGCCGAATCTGATGCAGCAGGGCGTGGCCCAGGAACAGATGATCTCGTGCGTGGCGTGGTCGCGCTCGCTGGCCAACGAAAACCCCACGTGGGAGGAGGTGCAGGCGTTGATGGCGCCCTACGCCAAATTATTTCCGGCGATGACGGCGGTACTCGATCTGACGGACAGGATTTCGTTCCAGACGTTTGCGCTCAATCCGCCGTGGCAGGCGCCGGGAGGCGGGCCGCCGATCTTCAACCCTCCGACGCCGTATACGCTGCCCAACGGGAAGACGATCGCACGCGGCGCCATTCCCTATTTCTTAACGCGCACGATTGACGACCCGCGGACCATGCCGGTAACGCGCGATCTCTCGCCCAACCGCATTCTGACGGTTCTCTATTTCTGCTACAACCTGCAACAGCAATACCCACCGAATACCGGGAGTTCCAAGTGAAAATGCAATTCGCCTTCCTCGGCGCCCTGGCGGCGCTGTCCCTCATTGCCGCCGGCTGCCATCGCACGCCGTCGGCGGTGGCAACAACGACTGCGGCCGCACCCGTTCCCTATACCATCACGCTGACGCCGGTGGATACGACGAATCTCAACCTGCCGGCGCTGCAAAGCTATTGTCTGGCCGAAATGCCGCAGGGCTGGCTCATCACCGGCGGACGCATCAACACCGGATTGCATACGTTCAACACCAGCGGCAATAATTTTCCGCCCACGACCGAGGATCCGGATCTCTGGTGGGTAGATGGCACGACGCACAAAGCGGTGGCCGCGCTTGCGCTGTCAGCGCTCAAACCCGAGTTCGCCGACCCCCTGATGGCGAGCAATCAGGAGTGCGCCCTCGATGCCCAGGGCAATCTGTACGTGATCGGCGGCTATGGCATGGATCGCGCGAGCGGCAAGATGACCACGTTTGACAGCCTGATTCGAGTGCCGGCCGCGGACATCGCCACCATCATGACATCATCACTGACGCCATCGCAGAAAGCAGCGAAGGTGGGGGCGGCGATGCAGCAGGCGGGCAACATTATTCATAACAGCCAGTTTGCCGTCACCGGCGGAGCCCTGGAGCAGATGCCCAGTGGCAGCTATGCCTTGATTTTCGGGCAGAACTTCAAGGGCGAATACAATCCGTTCGAGCAGACCGCAGCCGTGTATACGCAGCAAGTGCGGGCGTTTTCCGTACGCCCCGGCACGACTCAGCTGCTGGTGCCGCCGTATGCGGTCAACCAGCCGAATGCCGATTTTCACAGGCGCGATCTTAACGTTGTGCCCAGCGTGAATCCGGCGACGGGTCAGACGCGCATGGCCGCGCTGGGCGGCGTCTTTCAGCCGGGCATCATCGGAGCGTATGACTTCCCTGCTTATATCAGCGAGTCCGGCGGGCAGATGACGGTGAGCGCCGACCACGGCGCCACCGCGCATCAGCGCTTCAACCAGTACGAGTGCCCGGTGGTCGTCGTGTATGACCCAGACGGCAAGGCGGTCTACTACACGCTGTTCGGCGGCATTGGCCACTACTACTACTGGCAGACGCCGCAGCAGAATGCTGTCTACAAAGAGGTTACTGCGGCCGGACGCAACGACGGCATGCCGTTCACCGAAGACATCACCACGCTGCTGCAGACCGCCAACGGTGCGTATCAGGAGTGGATTGCGCCGCAGCCGATCCCGGGCAACCGGCTGGACGGCGCCTCAGCAGATTTCATTCCCGAGCTGGCGGCAAGCCAGCAATACCAGGGCAACAGCCGCATTCTCAATCTGCAGTCGATTGCGCCCGGCGCCAGCGTGCCCATCGGCTACATTTACGGCGGCATTGAAGCACAGTACCCGCTGCCCTGCGTTCCCAGCCATGGCACCGCGGGCACCAACCATCTCTACCAGGTGACGATCACACGCACACCCTGGAACGGTATGATTCCCGCCGCGCAGGGCCACGAAGCCACACCCGGCCCGGGCGGGCCGTTCAACCATGAGAGCCGCACCACGACCAGCGCCTGTACGCCGCCCGTCCAAAAGTGACTTTGACGCCTGTCGCTGGCTTTTGTGAACAAAGCAAGCATTACTGAGCTGGGCTACTGTTGCCAGCCGCCGCCGAGGGCATTGTAGAGGGTGACGAGCGCGAGGCGCTCGTTCAGTTCAGCTTGCGAGAGGTTGAGCTGAGCGTTGAACGAATTGGTTTCGGCGACCAGGACCTGCAGAAAGCTCCCGCCGCCGTGCTGATATAAGACGTTCGATAGCTGCTCGGCTTTTTCCGCGGCGGTGGTGAGCGATTGCTGCTGCTGGGTGAAGGCGTGATCTTTCTGCAAAGCGACGAGAGCATCCGAGACCTGGGCAAAGGCCTGCTGGATGGTCTGTTCGTAGCTGAGCAGCATCGCCTGCTCCTGGTCCTTGCTCAAGCGCACGCCGGCGCGCAGGCTGCCGGCGGCAAACACCGGCTGTAGCAGATCGGCAGCCACGTTCCATTGCTTCCCGGCAGGCGAAAATAGCTGGTTCAGGGCGTAGCTTTCGACGCCGCCGGATGCAGTGAGCGAGATGTTGGGAAACAGCGCGGCTTTGGCCACACCAATACCCGCGGTGGCGGCGGCCAACTGCATTTCGGCCTGGCGAATATCGGGACGACGCTCGATCAGCGCCGAGGGCAGGCCGGCCGGTACCGCGGGCGGATTGGGCTGGGCCGTGAGCGGGGCGCCGCGCGGGATGGGGCCTGGGTTTTCGCCCATCAGCGTGCGGATCAGATTTTCCTGCTGCGCAATCTGACGTTCGAGATCGGGCACGGTTTCTGAAGCTTGCGCGAGCGCCTCCTGCGCCTGACTCACGTCGAGTTCGGAAGCCGAGCCGTAACGATCGAGCACCTGAATGAGGTGCAGCGAGTCGTGCCGTGCGGCTACGGTTTTATGGGCGATGGCCAGCGCAGCGTCAAGCTGGCGCAGTTGAAAGTAGGCGGCCGCCACCTGCGCGACCACCGAGGAGGTCACCGCGCGCTGTCCCCACTGCGTCGCCAGCCACTGATCGCGCGCGGATTCGGTGGCGCGACGATATTTGCCCCAGAAGTCGAGGTTCCAGAGCACGTCGAGGTTCAATCGGCCAAACCTGGTGCTATAGGAGGGCAGCGCCTTGGCGGTTTTCGGGTTGCGCAGGGCGGTGCCGCCGGCATCAATCGCCGCGGTGGGAAACTCGCCGGCGCGGGTGATGCCGGCCTGTTCCTGCGCGGCCAGCACGCGCGTGGCGGCAATGCGGATGTTGTAATTATTGGCCAGCGCGGTGCGAATGAGTTCTTGCAGCACCGGATCCTGATACAGCCTGACCCAGTGCTGGTTACCAAGGCTCGCGGCGGCTTTGGGCGTGACGGCAGCACTTGCGCCGCGATAGACGGCCGGGGCGGCAATCGCAGGGCGATGATAGTTCGGGCCCAGCAGACAACCGGCCAGCAGAACGCTCATTCCGGTAGTGATTACGAGCGCAATCCGCCGCATTACACCACCTCCTGCGGCGCAGCGGATTCGGCCAGCGCCGGCAGGCGCACGGCTTTGCCCGACATCTTGTAGACCAGGCAGAACATCGCCGGGATCAGGAACACGGCGATCACCGCCGCAGCGGCCGCACCGCCGATGACAACCGTGCCCATGATGCGCCGCGCTACGGCCCCCGAGCCGCCAGCGAACCACAGCGGCGCGCAACCGAAAATAAACGCAAATGTGGTCATGAGGATGGGGCGCAGGCGCAGATGCGCTGCCGCCAGCGCCGACTCGATCAGATCGCGGCCAGCAGCATACTCGGTGCGCGCAAACTCGACGATCAGAATGGCGTTTTTAGCTGCCAGGCCGATGAGCATGACCAGGCCGATCTGGGCGTAGATATCGTTTTCCAGCTGCACCGAATAGGCCGGCGCGAAATGCAGCGCCACGATGCGCCGCAGCCAGAGCACAAAAAAGGCGCCAAATACGGCAACCGGGAGGCAGATCAGCACGCTCAGCGGCAGCGTCCAGCTTTCGTACAGCGCCGCCAGCAGCAAAAACACAAACAGCACCGAGAACCCAAAGATCACGCTGGCGGGAATGCCCTGCATGGCCTTGTTTTCCTGGAACGACATGCCCATGTAATTAAAGCCCATGTCGCGCGGCATAGTCTGATGGAAGACCTGCTCCAGCGCGGTCATGGTCTGCTCCGAGCTGACGCCGGGCGCGGCGGTGACGTTGATTTGCGCCGAGTTGTACTCGTTGAAATGCATCACGAACTCGGGACCGAAGCCGGGCTCGATGCTGGCCACCGCCGACAGAGGCACCATGCCGCCGTGATCGTTGCGCACGTAGAACTGGCTCAGGTCCGCAGGGTTGGTGCGGTACTGGCCTCCGGATTCGACATACACCTGCCATTGGCGGCCGAAGCGGTTGAAATAGTTCACAAATTGGCCGCCCAGTTCCGTCTGCAGGGTGCTGTAGATATCGCTGATCGCCACGCCTTGCTTGAGCGCCTGGGCACGATCGACGTGCACGAATCGCTGGGGCACGTGCGGCAGTAGGGAGGTCGCGATGCGGGCAATCTCGGGCCGCTTGCGTGCCGCAGCCAGAAAGACGCCGGTCTCATGGGCCAGATAATCGACGCCCTTGCCGGAACGATCCTCAAGAACCATCGTGACGCCGCCGGAGGTGCCGACCCCTGGAATTTCAGGAGGTGAGAAGCTGAAGGCGGTCCCTGCGGGAAGTTGGGCGAGAGCACGGTTGAGGTGGTTTTCGATCGCCTTGTATTGCTCCTGGGGACGGGTGCGCGCGCCCCAAGGTTTGAAGACCACGAAGAAAAAGCCGTTGTAGCTGGTCTGGACGTAACTGAGCAGACTGAACCCGGCAACGCTGTTCACGTACTGCACACCGGGGGTGGAGAGCAGAATCTTATTGATCTGGTCCACGGCCGCCTGCGTGCGCTCGAGCGAGGAAGCGGGCGGGAGCTGGAGGTTAACAAAGACGTAGCCCTGATCTTCATCGGGCAGAAAGCCGCTGGGCAAACGGCTGCCGAACCAAACCCCCAGAGCGGCAAAAATGATCAGCAGCCCGACCGCCAGCACGCTCTTCCGTGTGAGGACGTGACAGCCGCGGACGTAGAAGCTGGTCGTCTTTTCGAAACTGCGGTTGAACCAGTTGAAAAACAGGCCGAGCGGACCGCGACGCTTCTCCGCACGCGGCTTCAACAGCATGGCCGCGAGCGCGGGGCTGAGGCTCAGAGCGTTGAAGGCGGAAAGGATGACCGAGATGGCGATGGTCGCGGCAAACTGCTGATAGAGCCGCCCCGTGATGCCGGGGACAAAGGCGGTTGGAATCAGCACGGCCGACAGTACCAGGGCGATGCCAATGACGGGGCCGCTGAGTTCTTCCATCGAGCGCAGGGCGGCCGCTTTGGGCGCCATGCCCTGGCTGATATGGTGCTCGACGGCTTCGACCACCACGATGGCGTCGTCGACGACCAGACCTATAGCCAGCACCATCCCGAACATCGAGAGTGTGTTGATGGAGAACCCGAGCGCCGGAAAGATGATAAAGGTTCCGATGAGCGAGACGGGAACCGCCAGCAGCGGAATCAGCGTGGCGCGCCAACTCTGCAGAAAGATGTAGACGACGAGGACCACCAGCAGCAGGGCGATGGCGAGGGTAAAGAGAATTTCCTGCAGCCCTTCGCGCACCGACTGGGTGGTATCGAGCGAGGGGACGATGGCGACGCCGGGGGGGAAGCTGGTTTTCAGCGTCTTGAGCAGCGCGTCGACGCCATTCGCCGTATCGATCGCGTTGCTCCCCGGCAACTGATAGATGGCCATGATCGCGCTCGGCTTGCCGTTCAACTGCGCCGCCTGCGTGTAGGACTGCGAGCCGAGTTCAATCTGCGCGACATCCCGAAGGCGGACTACGCCGCCCTTCGGATTTTCGTGCACGACAATGTTGCCGAACTGCTGCGGCGTGGTGAGGCGGCCCTGGGCGCGGACCGCATAGGTGAACTGCTGTCCGGATGGCACCGGTGGCGCGCCCAGTTGGCCCCCGGGGTTGGCCGTATTCTGCGCCTGGACGGCATGGATGACGTCACTGACCGTGAGGCCCAGCTTGGCAAGCGCATCCGGATTCAGCCAGATGCGCATGGCGTACTCGCCGGCGCCAAACACCTGGACGTTGGCGACACCGTGCACGCGGGTGAGCGGGTCGACCATGTTGATGTAGGCGTAATTAGCAAGAAACGCACTGTCGTGGCTGCCGTCGGGCGAGTAGATCGACACCAGCATCATGGGCGCGTGGGTGGACTTTTGCACCAGCACGCCCTGCTCATTCACCGCGGCGGGAAGCTGCGAGGCGGCCTGCGACTCGCGCATTTGCGAAAGAATGAGATCGGTGTCGGGACTGGTCTTCACGCCGAAATCGACCATCATCGTCATCTGGCCGTTGGCGTTGGCGTTGACCGAGTACATGTAGTTCATGTTGTCAACGCCGCTCATCTTTTCCGCGATCGGCGTGGCTACCGATTGCGCCAGGGTTTGCGCGTCGGCCCCGACGAAGGTGGCCTGGATTTTGGTTTCGGGAGGGATGATCGCCGGAAACAGCGACACCGGCAGCGTGGCCACGACGATCATGCCGATTATTACCGTCAGCTCGGCGATCACCATGGCGACAATGGGACGGCGAATGAAAAATTTCGACAGCATTACTCGCCCGCTCCCACACCGCTCGCATTCTCTTTGGCGGGGACGACCGCCCGGACTCGCGAGCCGCTCCGCACCTTGCCCGTGCCTTCGGCGACCACGCGCTCGCCCAGTTGGATGCCGCTGGTAATCACCCAATCGGACCCGGCGGTGGGCCCAAGCTGGACGGTGCGGATCGAGACGCGATGATCGGCGCCGACCACGGCGACTTCATTCCCGCCCTGCAACTCGCTCACCGCCGATTGCGGTACCACCAGCGCATTCGGGATCACGCGCGTGAGGGCACGCACTTTGGCCGGTTGCCCGGGGCGCAACAGGTCACCCGGGTTGGGAAAGGAAGCCACCAACTCGATCGTGCCCGTATCCGCATTGACAGCGCGATCGGCGAACAGTACCTTGCCCGCGTGTGCGTAAATGCTGCCATCGGCCAGCACCAACTGCACAGGCGCCGAGCCGCGGGGCGCAAGCAGATTGACGGCGCCGTTTTTGTGCTCAGAGCTGGCGAGATAGTCCCGGGCGCTAATCGAGAAATAGGCCTTGATTGGGTTGAGCTGAGAGACAACGGTGAGCACTGATTGCGGCGAGACGAGATTTCCGATCTGCACCTGCGCGATGCCCGCCACGCCGCCAACCAGCGAGCGGACTTGCGTAAAGCCCAGGTTCAACTGCGCCTGCTCGACCGCGGCTTGCGCCGCCGTGACCTCAGCTTTCGCGGCGGTTACGTTGGCTTCGGCCGCGCTTACCGCAGCTTTGGCGGCCAGCTTGGCCTGCGTGTCGTTTTGTAATTGGCTCTGGGGAATGGCGCGCGCCGCGGCTTCGGGCTCGTCGCGATTCACGTTGAGTGCCGCGGCGCCCAATTGCGCCTTCGCCTGCGCCACCTGCGCTGTGGCCTGCACCACCTGGCCCCGGGCCTGCGCGAGCTTCCCTTTTGCTTCGTCGACGGCTGCCTGAAACGGACGCGGATCGATCGCAAACAGGATCTGGCCCTGATGCACCACCGAACCCTCGCGGTAATCCTGTTTGATCAGATAGCCGCTAACCTGGGGCTGAATGTTGGCATTGACGTAACCCGAGAGCGTGGCGACCCAGTCGGTATGCACCTTGACCGGACGCTGCTGCACGGTAGCCACCACCACGGGCGTGGGCGGCGGCGGCGCAGCGGCCGCGTGCGAGTGCGCGCATCCGGCAGCCAGTGCCGCCGCAGCCAGCAGAACAACTAATTTCGCTTTCATTGCACCTCTCCGATACGGTCTTCAAGATAGCGGGCCAGGATGTCCTGAAATTCCAGGCTGCCCGCCCGGGCGTGCGCTGGCGCCAGCGAAAGTAGTCCGCGCAACAATTGCTGAATTACGGCGGCATAATGCATCGCCCCGGCCGCCGTCAGCCGCGGCGCGCGTGCGCGCAGCACCGCCGCTATGCGGCGCCGGAATTGACTGCGGCGCCGGCTCGATCCTTCCGTGCGCGGCGCCTCGAGCAGGGCGGCAAAGCCGGGACAGCGGCGGTTGATCTCCAGCACCAGACGCACCAGTCCCGCTGCGACCTCGCGCGGCGATAAGCGTGGCGCCTGTTCCCGCAACGCATCCCAAAGCGGCGCCCCGGCTACCGTGTAGCGCTCGCGCAGCACCTCGGCAATGGCTTCTTTGTGCGGGTAAAACTGATACAACGAGCCAATCGCCGCACCCGCGCGCCGGGCGATGCCACACATCGTCGCACCCGCGTAGCCATGCTGGGCAATCTCAGCCCCGGCGGCCGTAAGCAAGCACTCGACCTTGAACTTACCCCGTGCCTGCGACGGCACCCGGCGGATTTCGATGGAACGTGAGGACAAACTCACATCCTAACAGCATGCGGCATGCGCGCCGCATGAAAGTTGCGTCACCCATTGCACTTCGACAAGAACGGGTGTACCTTGCTCTTGTAGAAGTGCAAAGGGGCACTCCGGCATGGGCGACGACAACCTGGAACTACCACAAGGCACGCTGGACCTGTTGATTCTCCGCACGCTGGCGCTCGGTCCGCGCCACGGCTGGGCGATTACCGAGCGCATTCAGCAGGTGTCGAGCGAGGCGCTGCGGGTGAAGCAGGGCTCGCTCTACCCGGCGCTGCACCGGCTGGAGCGCCGCGGCCTGCTGAAGGCGCACTGGGGTGCGTCGGAAGCCAACCGCCGCGCCAAATACTACGAGCTCACAAAAAAGGGCCGCGCGCGTCTCGAGGCGGAGACCGAACTCTGGCGCCGGCTCACCGAAGCCGTCGGGCAAGTGCTGGAGGGGGCCTAAGGTGTTCGGCTGGCGGCGCAAAGAGCGCGAGTTGCAGGAAGAGATCGAGTTCCACCTGGCACAGGCCGAACGCAAGTACGATTCGCGCGCCAAGGCCGCGGCGCTGCTGGGCGGTGAAGACGCGGCCAAAGAAGCCTGCCGCGACGAACGCCGCGGCGCCTGGCTGTCCTCGGTGGGGCGTGATTTGCGGCTGGGTGCGCGCATTCTGCGCAAGAGCTCGGGCTTCACCGCCGCCGCGGTGATCACGCTGGCGCTGTGCATCGGCGTAGTCACGACGATGTCCAGCGTTCTGGATGCAGCATTGGCAACGCCACCGTTTCCTCATCCGGACCGCATCGTGAGGCCGGTCCCGTCAGTAAGCGGCTACGGCCCGGTGCCGCAGTCGGTCTTCCAGGCGGCAGACTATGCGGATTTGCGCGCGGGCGCGCCAGCGTTTGCGCAACTGGCCGCCTATAACTTCAAAAGCTTCAACCTGGCCGGCGACGGCAAGGCTGTCCATGCCACTGGCATGGAGGTCACGCCAAATTTCTTCCGTGTGCTCGGCAGTGCACCGGCGCGAGGCCGGCTGTTCGCGGCTACAGAGAGGAACGCAGTGGTGCTGAGCTACGGGCTGTGGCGGAAGCAATTCGGCGGCAAGCCGGTACTGGGCAAGACAATCAAGCTCGACAGCGTGCCGCACTCGATCACAGGCGTAATGCCGCGAGGCTTCGCGGAGACACAGTTCGGAATACCCAGCCAGTTCGCGGTGCAGGTTTGGGTGCCGCTGGTTATTCCGCCGGAGGGCCTGCGGCATACGCTCAAGACAACGTCCTGGGTGTATGCGATCGGCCGGCTGCGGCCTGGCGCAACGCTGGCGGAAACTCAGCAGCAGGTGGCAGCGATCGCGCGCCGGAACGCAGCGCGTTATCCGGATGCGCACATCCAGCGTGAGACCGCACTGACGCTGCGCCAGTCAGTTGCGCAGACAAACATGAACTTGCCCGCACTGGTGACGTTTATGGTGTTGGCGGTTTTGATTCTGCTGATTGGTTGCGCCAATGTCGCCGGGCTCGGACTCGGGCGTGCCATGGCGCGGGGGGATGAAATGGCGATCCGGCGCGCGCTGGGCGCCGGCTGCGGGCGGCTGGTGCGGCAGGTTCTGACCGAAAACTGTTTGCTCGCGGGAATCGCCGGTGCGCTCGGCCTGTTCGCGGGCTGGGCGGGCATTGCGGCGCTCAACGCCGGATTCGCGGGGACGATCTCGTGGCCGATGGACGGCACAGTGCTGGGTGTGACAGTGCTGGCGACGGGACTGGTTGCGCTGGCTTCCGGGTTGCCGCCAGCGCTGCGCGTGAGCACGCGACCACAGGCGCGTGGCGTCATCGGCGAGCGCAGCCGTGTGCGCAACGTGCTGGTCGCAGTCGAGGTATGCCTGACGCTGGCCGGACTGATCGTGATTGCAGCCTTAGTGCAAGGCGTTTGGCGGGAACTGCATACGCCACTTGGATTCCAGGACACCGGTGTGACGGCTGCCCAGCTTGATCTGCGCGGGCCGAACTATACCAACGCGGAGGAACAGGCGCGGCTGGCCGGGCAACTGCAAACCGCGGCGGCAGCGCTGCCGGGAGTACAGGCGGCCGCATTGATCAGTCCGCCGCCGCTGGAGTGGAACGAGAGGAAGGTTGCAGTACGTGGGCGAGCTGCGTACGATTGGCATCGGCTGCCCACGCCGGCAATTTTTTATGCCAGCAGCGGATACCTGCAAACGCTGCGGATCCCGTTGCTCACCGGGCGCGCGTTCAACACGACAGACGTGGCCGCCGCGCCGCCGGTAGCGCTGATCAGCCGCAGCGTGGCGCGGCGGTTGTTCCCAGACGGAACGAGTCCCATCGGGCAATACGTTCGGGTTGGCGCCACACCCGGACCATGGCGGGAGATTGTGGGCGAGACCGGCAACGTCGCGCGCTACCCAGGAGATACCAGCACGAACGGGGAGATTTTCATCCCGTTGCAACAAGTTGAGGGCCCGGCCGCGCTTTCCCTCGGTATCCTGCTGCGTACGTCCGGCTCGCCGGACGCGCTGATTGCACCGCTGCGGCAGGCTCTGGCAAAAATCGACCCGACGCTGGCGTTGTTCGGCGCCGGAACGCTGGCGGATGTGTTGGCCCGGCAGGGCGACTCCACGGATGCGATCTTTGCGCATCTGCTCGAGCTGATGGCGGTGCTGGCGCTGCTGCTGAGCGCCATAGGACTCTACTGCATCGTAGCGTTTGCGGCGGCAGCGCGGCGTCGCGAAATCGGAATCCGCTCGGCGCTGGGAGCCACCGTGCCGCAGCTACGGCGGTTGCTGCTGCGCGGCGGATTTCGCGTGATGTTGTCAGGGATTGTGGCGGGAACCGGACTCGGGTGGGCTGGCTTGCGTTGGTTTATGAGCGCGGAAAGCGCGCAGGGGGTGACGCTGCAAACGACGATTGCAATACCGGTCGTGCTCATTGCGATGGTAGCGGCAGTGGCCGTTTATTTGCCCGCTCGGCGGGCGGCGCGCGCCGACCCGCTGGCCGCGTTGCGCGTGGAGTAGGAGACCAACATGCTGCACAGGCGACGCAAAGAGCGCGAACTACAGGAAGAACTCGATTTTCACCTGGCCCGCGCCGAAGCCAAATACGGCTCGCGGCAGAAAGCAGCAGCGTTGCTGGGCGGTGAGGAAGCAACCAAAGAGGCCTGCCGCGACGAGCGGCGCGGCGTCTGGCTGGCATCCATAGGCCGCGACCTGCGCCTGGGCGCGCGCATCTTGCGCAAGAGCCCCGGTTTCACCGCCGCCGCGGTGATCACGCTGGCGCTCTGCATCGGCGTGGTCACCGCCGTGTTCAGCCTGCTGGATGTCTCTTTGTTTACGCGGGTGCCGTTTCCTCATCCGGATCGGATCGTGAGCGTGGTTTCGGTGCTCGGCGGCAGCCCGGCGCCAGGCAATCCGCTGTGGGCCGGTGATTTCGAGGATTTCCGCCACGGAGCATCGACGTTTGCCGAGCTTGCGGGCTACGACTTCGCCAGCTTCAATCTCGCCGCCCGTGGCCGCGCCGCCCACGTCAGCGCGGCCGCGGTTACTCCGGAGTTTTTCAGGGTGATGGGCGCGGCGCCGGCGCGAGGCCGCAGCTTTGTCGCGGGCGAGCGGCACGCTGCGGTGCTGAGCGACCGCTTATGGCAAAAGCAATTCGGCGGCACAGCGGTACTCGGCAAGACAGTCCAACTCGACGGCAAGCCGTACACGATAGTGGGAATCATGCCCAAGGGCTTTGCTCAGGCAAACTACGGCGCCTTCGGCATGTTTGCCTCGCAGATTTGGGTGCCGCTGACGATCCCGGCGGACGGCTTTCAGCATAGCCGCAAGACGGCGTTTACGCTCTATGCCATCGGCAGACTGCGGCCGGGAGCGACAGTGCCGGAGGCGAAAGCACAGGTCGAGGCGATTGCCCAGCGCGAGGCGCAGCAGCACCCGGACGAGCGCGGAATGGGCGAAACCGCCATGACGCTGCGGGAAAGCCTCGTTCGGCGCAGCGGCAACGCCACGGCCCTGGCCATGTTCATGGTTCTGGCGGTATTCGTCCTGCTGATTGGCTGCGCCAATGTGGCCGGACTGGGCCTGGGGCGCGCGGCGGCGCGGGCGGATGAGATGGCAATCCGGCGTGCGCTGGGCGCAGGGCGGGCGCGGCTCGTGCGGCAGGTGCTGACCGAAAGTCTTCTGCTGGCGGCAATCGCCGGTGCGCTGGGATTGCTGATCGGATGGTTGGGCATCGTGGCGCTGGATGCGGCGTTTGGCCAGGCGTTTATGCACGTGGACGGCCGGGTGCTGCTGGTGACGATTGCGGCGGCGATGGTGACGGCTTTGGCGGCGGGTCTGGCTCCGGCGCTTCGGTCGAGCGCGAGGCCACAGCCGCGGGGCGTGATCACCGGCCGCGGCCGTCTGCGCGGCACGCTGGTTGCGGTGGAAATCGGACTCACGGCGGCAAGCCTGATCGTGATTGGGGTTGGGGTGGTAAGCATCTGGCAAGAGGCGCATCAGTCCATGGGCTTTGATGCTGCCCATGTGCTCGCCGCGAAGATCAGCCTCAAGGGCGCCAACTATGGGACAGCCGCCCAGCAGGAGGGCTTCGCGCGCCGCCTGCGGGTTGCGGCCGCGGCGCTTCCGGGCGTTGCCTCGGCAGCTCTCATCAGCCCGCCGCCGCTCGCCTGGAACGAGGAGGCGGTAGCGGTGCGCGGGCGGGTTCCGCTGGACTGGACCAAGCTGCCGGAGCCAAAGGTGTTTTACGCCAGCCGCAGGTATTTGCGAACGTTGAAGATTCCGTTGGTGGACGGACGCGCTTTTGGGGCGAGTGACACATCGAGCACAGCGCCAGTGGCGATCATCAGCCGGGATGTCGCACGACGGCTCTTCGCCGGGGGCAGCGATCCCATCGGCAAGTTCATTCGCACGGACGGCAAAGGCGAGCCTTGGCGCAAGATCATCGGCGAGGTCGGCGACGTGGCAACCTTTCCCGGGGACACCAGCACAAACGGCGAAATCTACGAGCCGCTGGCGCAGGCGCGGCCGACCGGCATGGCGCTGGGCGTGGTGCTGCGCACGCCGGCTGCGCCGGATGCGGTAATCGCGCCGCTGCGGGAGGCGTTGGCGCACATTGACGCCACGCTGGCGCTTTACGATGCCGGCGCGTTGCAAGCCGCATTGGGGGCGCAAGGTCCAGACTCCGACAGTATTTTGGGGCATCTGCTGGAGCTGATGGCAGGCTTGGCGCTGCTGCTCACGGCGATCGGACTGTACAGCGTGGTGGCCTACAC
>JBOGKK010000180.1:0-10472 GCA_050745425.1 Terriglobales bacterium | reverse complement strand
ACCGCCTGGTGCGCCTCCCACACCATGCGCAGCGCCAGCGGCTTGATCGCCGGCCCCGACAGGCCCGCCACCACGCGCGCAAACCGCGGCCGCCGCGTCTCGGCCTGAATCGCCATTCCCAGAAATGTATTCACCAGCGACAGCGCGTCGGCGCCGGCGTCGGCGGCGACCCGCGCCATGTCGCCAATGCTCGTTACATTCGGGCTGAGTTTCACGATCAGCGGGCGCCGCGCCACGCGCTTGACGGCAGTGATCAGCTCCGTGAGCAGCCCCGCGTCGGTGCCAAACACCATGCCCCCGCGCGCGGTATTGGGGCAACTGACGTTTACCTCATAGGCAGCAATCCCCTCGCCCTGATTCAGTATTTCAACCGTGGCGAGATAGTCGTCAACACTCTCGCCAAACACATTGGTGATGATCGTGACCCCCAGTTTCCGTAGCCGCGGCAGCCGCGTCTGCACGAACGCCTCGGCGCCAATGTTCTGCAGACCCACCGAGTTCAGCATGCCGGCGGCGGTTTCCAGCAGCCGCGGACTTGGGTTGCCCGCCATCGGCGTCCGCGACAGGCCTTTCGTGATCACCGCTCCCAGCCCCGCCAGATGCACGATATCTTCAAACTCGCTGCCATAGCCGAACGTCCCGCTCGCTGCCATTACGGGGTTGGCGAGGTGCAATCCGGCAATGTCGACTGACAGATCCATGCAAGAGCCGGCCGAGGGCCAGCTTTATAATAATCGCCTATGCCCGGTCCCCCGTGTGACGATCACAGTTTCCAGGAGCAGATGACGCTGATCGCCAAAGGCGCCGAAGAGCTCATTGCCCCGGACGAGCTGCGCGAGCGCCTCGCCCAGGCGCGCGCTGCCGGCCGCCTGCTTCAGGTCAAGGCGGGCTTTGACCCCACCGCTCCCGACCTCCACCTCGGCCACACGGTTCTGTTGCGTAAGCTCAAGCATTTTCAGGATCTTGGCCACCAGGTGATTTTCCTCATCGGCGATTTCACCGGCATGATCGGCGATCCCACCGGACGCAGTGAGACGCGCCCGGCTCTGACGCGAGCGGAAATCGAAGCCAACGCCGCCACCTACCGCGCCCAGGTGTTCAAACTCCTCGATGAGCGCCGCACCCGCGTCGCCTTCAACAGCGAGTGGCTGGGTGCGCTCGCGGCGGCCGATCTGGTGCGCTTGTGCGCCCAGTTTACGGTGGCGCGCATGCTCGAGCGTGACGATTTCCAGCTCCGCTATCGCGCCGGCCAGCCCATTGCCATCCACGAATTCCTCTACCCGCTTGCCCAGGCCTACGATTCCGTCGCCCTGCACGCCGATGTCGAACTCGGCGGCACCGATCAGAAATTCAATCTCCTTCTCGGCCGCGAAATCCAGCGTGCCTATGGACAGCCGCCGCAAATTATCCTTACCGTGCCCCTGCTCGAAGGCCTCGATGGCGTGCGCAAAATGTCCAAATCGTTCGGCAACTACGTTGGCATCGCCGAGCCCGCCGAAGTCATGTTTGCCAAGCTGATGTCGATCTCTGACGAGCTGATGTGGCGCTACGCCCTCCTGCTGACCGACCAGAGCGAGGCCGATATCGCCAGCACCCGCGCCGCCGTCGCGGCCGGCCGCCAGCACCCCATGGAGATCAAGAAGAACTTGGCCGAGACGATCACCGCCGACTTTCATGGCCGCGAAGCAGCCGCAGTCGCTCGTGCCGCCTTCGCGCGCGTGGTGCAGGGCGGGGAAGCGCCCGCCGAGATCCCCGAGCGCCGCGTGAGCGTGAGCGATCGGCTTGACAAGCTGATGGTCGAGGCCGGTCTGGCTGCGTCCGTCACGGGCGCGGCCCGGCTGATCCAGGCCGGTTCGGTCTCCGTCGATGGAGTGGTCCATCGTCAGCCCCGCCTGCCCGCGCCCTTGACCGCTCCCGCGGTCATCAAAGTCGGCAAGCACCATTACGCACGTTTGGTTCCCCCAACGCACCCGATGCCGTTAAAATAACGTCATGACGTTCCGTTTCTCCGCCGCGGCCGTGATGCTTGCCTGTGCCGTCACCCTCGCCGCGCAGGCTCTGGGCACGGCGCGCGTGACCTACGCCCGCAGCTTCAAGGGTTCGGTGCCGGCGTTTTTTCAGATCGAGGTCTACCGTGACGGCCACGCCACCTACGAAGCGCGCGAAAAAGAAGGCCAGCCCCTCGCGAAACTGACCTTCACCGCCTCCACTCCCGCCGTCCAGCAGATTTTTGCCGACGCCCGGGCCTTGCACGAGTTCTCCGGCCCCAGGCTCCAATCCAAACAAAACGTCGCCTACACCGGCGATAAAATGCTCGCCTACGACGATGCCGGCCACCACACCGCCCAGCAGTTCACCTACACCACCAACAAGCCCGCCGCCGCCCTGGTGAACCTGTTCGAAGGCATTTCCGTCACCGGCATGGACGCCATCCACCTCCAGCGCGCCCTCCAGTACCAGCCCCTCGACGTGCTCCAGATCATGAACCAGATCCAGAGCGACTGGAGCGGCCACCAGATGGCCGAGCCCCAACTGCTCGCCCCCACCCTGAAAGCCGCCCTCGCAAACTCCGCCATCATGCACGCCGCCCAAAAACGCGCCCAGCGCCTGCTCAAAGAGTTCGCCCGCGCGAAGGACTAGCTACGATTCAGACCGCCTGCCTTTCGTTGTAGACCCCTCAGGGCGGTTTTGAAATGGCGGGCGCGGTTGGCCTCATGGCGGTCGTTCCGCTTCTACCGCGGCTGCTGGTTCGAATGGGCTCGCCTGCAATCACACCCGTAGCCGCCGGATCTCGAATTACAATAAAAGGCGCTGATGACTGCCGAACTGGCCATCTATCCCGGCTCCTTCGACCCTCCTACGCTGGGCCATCTCGATCTCATCGAGCGCGGCAGCCGCATCTTTCCGCGCCTCATCGTCGCCGTCCTGCGCAATTCCGGAAAGCAGGCGCTGTTCACGGTCGAAGAGCGCCTCGACATGCTGCGCGAAATGACCGCCTCACTCCCCGGCGTGGAAGTCTGTGAGTTCGACGGCCTGCTGGTCGACTTTGCCGAACGCCGTGGTGCCAGCGCCCTGCTGCGCGGCATCCGCGCCCTCAGCGATTACGAGTACGAGTTCCAGATGGCCTGGATGAACCGCCGCATGGCGCCTGCACTCGAGACCGTCTTCATGATGCCCGCCGAGGCCTACGCCTACCTCAGCTCGCGCCTGGTCAAAGAGGTTGCCGCTGGCGGCCGTATCCTGGCCGGCATGGTGACCCCCGAGGTCGAGCGCCGCCTGCGCGCTAAGCTGGGTCCGCGCGGAGCGGCCCATTGAACATCTCCGCGCGCAGCCGCCGCATCGCCCTCTCCGGTACTGCGGCCGTGGTCGCCGATGCCGCCCGCCTCCGTGCCGCCGGCCGCGATCTGGTCGATTTCGGCGCCGGCGAGCCTGACTTCGCCACCCCCGAGTTCATTACCGAAGCCGCCATGGCCGCCCTCCGTGCTCACGACACTAAATACACGCCCACTGCCGGTACCGCCGCCCTGCGCGCCGCCATCGCTGGCGCCCATCGGCGCGACTTCGGCTCTGCCTATGAACCCGAGGAAGTGCTGGTCACCTGCGGCGGCAAACACGGCCTGTTCAATACCATCAGCGTGCTCGTCGATCACGGCGACGAAGTCATTCTCCCCGCTCCCTACTGGGTCAGCTTCCGCGATCAAATCCGCTACGCGGGCGCCACGCCGGTCATCATCGAGTCCCCGCTCACCCTTGCCGCCATGGAGCGTGCGCTCACGCCCCGCACCAAAGCGATTCTGTTGAACTCACCCAATAACCCCTCGGGCGCCGTCTTGCCGCCTGAGCTGTTTCGCTCAGTGCTTTCCCTGTGCCGCGAGCGCGATCTCTGGCTCATCAGCGATGAGTGCTACGCCCGCCTGGTCTACGACACCCCGCCCTACAGCGTCGGCGTCGAGCCCGGCGCCAAAGATCATGCCGTCATCTGCGGTTCGCTCTCCAAAACCTATGCCATGACCGGCTGGCGCATCGGCTACGTGCTCGCCCCGCAGGCGCTGATCGCTCCTCTGCTGGCGCTCCAAAGCCATACCACCGGCAATGCCACTACGTTTGCCCAAGCCGGCGCCGTGGCCGCCCTCACCGGCCCGCAGGATGCCGTCGCCGCCATGTTGGCCGAGTATCGCACCCGCCGTCAGCTCATGGTCGAAGGCCTGAACGGCTTGCCCGGGCTCACCTGCGCCCTGCCCGCCGGCGCCTTTTACGCCTGGGCCGATGTCAGCGGCGCGCTGGCGCAGTTCAGTCTGAAAAGCGCCGCCGATTTCTGCCAGCGCTTGCTGCACCAGGCCGGCGTGGCCTGCGTGCCCGGGGAGATCTTTGGTGAGGCGGCGCATCTGCGCTTCTCCTACGCTGCCTCCGAGGTCGCCATTCGCGAAGGCCTCTACCGGCTGCGGCAGTTCCTAGCGTGAAGCCGGTCTGCCATAACTTGCGCGCAAGACAACCGCAGCGATCCGTTTGCGCTAAAATGGTTCTGCCGTGCCACTATACGAATACGAGTGCCAAAGCTGTCATCGGCGCGTCGAGAAAATTCAATCGTTTTCGGCCGAACCCCTGACGATCTGCCAGTTCTGCGGCGGTCGCTTGGAGAAGCTGATCTCCGCTCCCGCCATTCAGTTCAAAGGCACCGGTTGGTACGTCACCGACTACGCCCATTCGAATACCTCCCAGGCCGCCAGCCACGAGCCCAAATCCAACGGCGACACCAAGCCTGCTGACGCCGCCAAGACCTCCGACGCATCCAAGCCCGCAGCTCCCGCTCCCTCCACAGCCTCCAAATCCGGCGAATAGCTACAATCCTGCGGACGCTCCAAAAAAGCTGATAGCGGAAAGCGGAAAGCTGATAGCTTGTTCTCAGTGCCGGTCACGCTTACCATTCTCGGCAGCGGCAGCCGCGGCAATGCCGCCCTCATTGCCACCGAAACCACTTGTCTGCTGCTCGACGCCGGCTTCAGCCGTCGCGAATTGCTGCGCCGTATGGCGCTCGCTGGCGTCGCCCCCGAACGTCTCAACGCCGTTTTGATTACCCACGAACACAGCGATCACATCGCCGGCCTGCCGCGCTTGGCCGCCAAACATCCCGTCTCCGTCTACGTCAACGAAGGCACGCGCGCGGCCATGCGCGACGCGGGGGAATCACTTCCCCGCGTCGAATGTTTCGCCACCGGCGATGCCTTCCAAATCGGCGACATTGCGATCCAGTCGTTCTCGATTCCTCACGATGCCGCCGATCCGGTGGCGTTCCGCTTTTGCGCCAATGGCGTGCGCATCGTATTTGCGACCGATCTGGGTTATCTGCCCGAAAACGTTCGTCAACAACTGCGCAACGCCGACTGCGCCGTGTTGGAATCCAACCATGACCTCGAGATGCTCAAAGCCGGAGGCTATCCCTGGGAGCTCAAGCAGCGCGTGCTCGGGCGGCTGGGTCATTTGTCCAACGACACCCTGGCCGAGTTTCTCGCCGGCGGCTTCGACGGATCGGCCGCGCATCTCGTCCTCGCGCATCTGAGCGAAAACAACAACCTGCCTGGCCTCGCCCAGCTCGCCGCCGAGCGCGCTCTTGCGCCCCGCTCTTCTCGCCCGCAGCTCCACATCGCGCCCCAGCACGAGCCCCTGCCATCTATCGTCTTATGAATCTGAAAGATTTGCCTCTCGGCGACACCGCACCCGAGTGCGTCAACGCCATCATTGAAATCCCCAAAGGCACCCGTGCCAAGTACGAGTACGATGTCAAGCTCGGCGTGTTCCGCCTCGACCGCGTCCTCTATGCCTCCATGTTTTATCCCACCGCCTACGGTTTCCTCCCCAGCACCCTGGCTGAAGATGGCGACCCGCTTGACGTCCTGGTCCTGATCAGCGAACCCCTCGACGTCGGCATCATGCTGGAGGTCTCACCCATCGGCATGCTCAAAATGCGCGATGAAAAAGGCGAGGACGACAAAGTTCTGGCAGCGGCCACGCACGACCGCGCTTATCGTGAAATCCGCCAACTCGAGCATGTCGCTGAAGACGAACTGCGCCTGATTGAGCACTTCTTCCGCACCTACAAAACCCTGGAGCATAAAGACGTTGTGAGCCAGGGATGGCTGGGCCGCAGTCATGCCCACACCCTCATCCGTTCGGCCCACCAGCGCTACCACGACGCCCACCGCTGAGTGCCTGCTCCTTTCGCCTGCTTGACGCTGGCGGTTGCCGTTGCTATCGTCAAAGCTCAGGGTCTCGCCTTGCGCAAACGCTACTACATCTTCATGGTTCGCCATGACTGGGACGGCCAGATGCATCGCATCCCGGTACCGGTCAAATGGGTAGTTGTGTTTGTCGCCTGCGCGCTGGTGGGCGTGGTCACCATTGCCGGCCTCGCCGGCTCCTACGGACGCATGCTGACCAAGGTGCAGGCTTTCAACGAGCTCCGCAGCCGTCAGGATCTGCTCGAATCCCAGCTCGATCATTCCCGCCAGGATGCCGATACTTACAAGTCCGAAGTCGCCAGCCTCGGCAGCCTCGCCAGCGAAGTCAGCGCACTCTACAACTTCAAGCACAACGCCAGCTTGAAAGACCGCGTGCGCAACGCCAGCCGCACCCCTGGCCTGCCGCTTGCGGCCTCTGGCAATCTGGTTCCTGCCAGCCAGATCTACGCCGACACGCTCAGCAGCTTTCAAGTGCTCGAAGCCGGCGCCCTCGACGCCTCGCTTCCCATGCGTGCCCGCATGGGCGCCTGGCAACCGGACATCTGGCCGGTGCGCGGCCGGATCACCAGCAGCTTTGGCGAGCGTATTGATCCGTTCCTCGGCGAAGGCGCCTTTCACGCCGGTATTGACATCGCTGTGCCCTTCGGCACTGCTGTGCATGTCACCGCCGACGGCCTGGTTGCCTTCGCGGGCATCGAGGATGGCTATGGCCGCACCGTCATTGTCGATCACGGCCACGGTGTCCAGACCCTCTATGCCCATCTTTCCGCCTTCGCCGTCGCCGTCGGCCAGCGCGTCGACCGCGATGAAATCATCGGTTACGTGGGCGAGACGGGCCGCACCACCGGCCCCCACCTCCACTACGAAGTTCGCATCCATCACGCCCCCGTGAACCCGTACAGCTATTTGCACCGTTGATGCAAATAGCCGTACGCCCTGCGTAGCCGCGCAGCGCGAAGCAGGGCAGCTTCTCGACAGTTCGAAAAGTCCTGACCCCACCGGCCCGACCGCGCCGGGAACCCTGTCTGCGCAGCGCGAAACGCGGGGTCCCGTGCCACTCAATAGCGCAAACCACAGCGCCGCGCGGCGAGTACGAAGCCGGTGGGCCCGGTGAAGTTTACTGCAGTGCGCGCGTCCACTGCTCGAGCGTTGCCCGGTCCACATGCAGGCGCAGCCACACATGGCGCTCCTGCTGCCCCGTTTGCAACCGGTCGAGCAGCGCCCGCAGTGTCGGCTGCCCCGGCCGTTCGGGCAGTAGCGGGCGCAGCGTATGCAGCTCGGTCTGCACCCAGTCTGCGGCCGCGATCGCCGCCGCCGTGGTCGTTGCTTCCGCGTTCGCGGCCAGCAGCAAGCCATCGCGTTGGCCCCGCAGACTGATGGCGATCCGCTCCACGCCTTGCCATGGTGGCGCCGATCCATCGAGTGCGCGTGCGGCCTCAAGCTGCTCGGTGTTGCAGTCGGCATAGCCGGCCAGCATCCGCCAGTTGTTGCCCGCCCGCCAGAGTGCCGGCCCCGCCGGCCACCAGCGCTGCGCGTGTGCAATCACCGGCTCGGCGTCCTTGCGGTTGGTGATGAGCACTTCGTGCGCGCCCAGCGGCAGGACGGTCAGCAACTGCTGCGGCCGCGTCCAACCCGGAAAAACGTAGGCGTCCGCTCCGTGAATGCGCTCCTGCCGCAGCGCGTGCTGCCGCAGGTAGGCTGTGAACTGAGATCCGAAGCGGCCGCGAAGTATTACGGTCGCACTCGCCGGCGCGGTCGGCGAACCTTGCAAAGAGAGAGCCATTGCGTCGAGGTCGTGCTGAAAATCAAAGCCCGACTCGCGCACGAAGGCCTGATAAGCGGAGGATCGCTGCGCTGGGCCGCTCAGCGCGTCCAGATCTCTCAGTGGACGGGTGTTCACGTAAACGAGCGTCTGTCCAGGGGGCAAACGCCGCACGATGGATGGCGGTAATGCCCACCACAGGCTGACAGCTACCATGGCCACAATGCACGCTGCCACAATTGTCAAATATAAACGTCGGCGTGCCATCCGCCCACTGTAGCACGCGGTGCAGTATACTAATGAGGACCGTCGCGCAGGGTCGGTGGGCAGCAGAGCTTGCAACTTGGGTTCCTTTTTTTATACAATCAGTCCTTTGTCGCCACTGGTGGAGGACTCCGGGGTCGGCGTGTCCGGCCAACGGAGAGCTTTGCTTCGGCCTCGACAGTGTCGTTTCGATGCTGGCGTAGCTCAGATGGTAGAGCAGCTGATTTGTAATCAGCCGGTCGGGGGTTCAATTCCCTCCGCCAGCTCCATTTTGTGGTGAGGAAGGTTTCGGTTTTCGGACAGGTGGGTGAGCGGTTAATACCAACAGACTGTAAATCTGTCGCCCCTTGGGGCTACGGAGGTTCGAATCCTCCCCTGTCCACCAGAGAGTGCGTTCGCAATGGCAGTAGTGCAGCAAAGTTTGGAACCACCCTCGGCGCCAGCACGGGGCAACCTGCGGTTGCTGGTCGCGATGGGGCTTTATGCCGCACTTGCGGTGGCCGCACTGGCCACATTGAGTGATTGGCGCATCCGGCTGGTGACGGTAGCGATTGTGCTGCTGTTCGCGGGCCGGACGTTGTGGACGCCGCACAAGTCGGCGCCTTCTCCGGCCGGCCGCGAGGCCGATGCGGAAAGGGACGGGAACGAATATCCGCCGATGTAGCTCAGTTGGTAGAGCGCGTCCTTGGTAAGGACGAGGTCACCAGTTCAATCCTGGTCATCGGCTCCAGGTTGGCGGGAGTAGCTCAGTTGGTAGAGTGTCAGCCTTCCAAGCTGATTGTCGCGGGTTCGAATCCCGTCTCCCGCTCCAGTAGGGATGTGGAGGATGGGAATCGCGAGGAGCGCAGCCGGGGCCATGGGCCCCCGGCGCAGCCCGAGCGATGAAGCGGGCGGCGGAGCGAAGCGAAGCCGGGTGCCCGCGTGGGAGCAAAGCAGCGGGTTCGAATCCCGTCTCCCGCTCCAGGCTTGGCTTGGCCAAGCTTGCCCTGCGTTGCGCGTAGCAGGGCTTTCGAGGGCGGCAGCGGTATCTAGGCAAAGAGAGAGACTATGGCGAAAGAAAAATTTGACCGTTCCAAGCCCCACGTGAACGTGGGCACTATCGGCCACATCGATCACGGCAAGACGACGCTGACGGCGGCCATCACCAAGGTGCTGGCAAAAAACGATCCTAAGAACAGCTTCCGCTCGTTTGACTCGATCGACAATGCGCCCGAAGAGCGCCAGCGCGGCATCACCATTGCCACCTCGCACATTGAGTACTCGACGGCGAACCGCCATTACGCCCACGTCGACTGCCCCGGCCACGCCGACTACATCAAGAACATGATCACCGGCGCCGCGCAGATGGATGGCGCCATTCTCGTGGTCGCCGCCACCGACGGCCCCATGCCGCAGACCAAAGAGCACGTGCTGCTGGCGCGCCAGGTGGGCGTGCCCTGTATCGTGGTGTTCCTCAACAAGTGCGATCAGGTGGACGACGCCGAGCTGCTCGATCTGGTCGAGCTGGAAGTGCGCGAGCTGCTGAAGTCCAACGGCTTTCCGGGCGACGACGTGCCGGTGATCCGGGGTTCGGCGCTGGGTGCGCTGAACGGGGAAGAGAAGTGGGAAAAGTCGGTGCAGGATCTGATGGATGCGGTCGACAAGTACGTGCCCCTGCCGGCGCGCGACATCGACAAGCCCTACCTGATGCCGATCGAGGATATCTTCTCGATTTCCGGACGCGGCACCGTCGTCACCGGCCGTATCGAACGCGGCAAGGTGAAGGTGGGCGAAGAAATCGAAATCGTCGGTTTCCGGCCCACGACGAAGAAAATCGTCACCGGCATCGAGATGTTCAAGAAGTCGCTGGATGAAGGCATGGCGGGCGACAACGCCGGGCTGCTGCTGCGGGGCACGGAAAAGGATGACGTCGAGCGCGGCATGGTGCTGGCCAAGCCCGGCTCGATCACCCCGCACACCAAATTCAAGAGTGAGGTGTACGTGCTGACCAAGGAAGAGGGCGGCCGCCACACCCCGTTTTTCAAAGGCTACCGGCCGCAGTTCTACATGCGCACGACGGATGTGACCGGCGTGGCCGAACTTCCGGAAGGCGCCGAGATGGTGATGCCGGGCGATAACGTGGCGCTGGTGGTCGAGCTGATCAACCCCGTCGCCATGGAGAAGGGCCTGCGCTTCGCCATCCGCGAAGGCGGCCGCACCGTCGGCGCCGG